>NZ_JBNKFS010000017.1:0-96777 GCF_050289425.1 Sedimenticola sp.
GGAGAGACTGTTAAGCCGCTCCATCAATTTCGCCAACCTGCGCGCATCGGCCAGGTTCTCCGCTTCGCTGTAGTCGGCCATGCGGCGCATCCAGTTCAGATCGGCGCCGGCCGAAAAGCTTTTCCCTTCGGAGCGCAACACCGCCACGCGCACCTTGGGATCGACCTCGACCGATTCCAGCGCCTGCAACAGACGGTTGATCAAGAGATCGTCAAAGGCGTTGTGGATCTCCGGGCGGTTGATGGTGAGCGTCGCGACACCGCGCTCATCCACCTCCAGTATTACGGTATTTTCTGCCATCATCTCTATAGCTTCCCTGTTACATCCTGAAGATGCCGAAGGTGGTCTTCTCCACCGGCGCATTGAGTGCCGCCGAGAGGCCCAGTCCGAGTACCGTGCGGGTCTCGGCCGGATCGATAATGCCGTCATCCCACAGCCGGGCGCTGGCGTAGTAGGGGTGACCCTGGTGATCATACTGTTCGCGGATCGGCCGCTTGAACGCCTCCTCGTCCTCGGCCGCCCAGCTCTCGCCGCGCGCCTCCAGGGCGTCGCGTTTGATCTGCCCCAGCACATTAGCGGCCTGTTCGCCGCCCATTACCGAGACCCGCGCATTGGGCCACATCCAGAGGAACCGTGAACCGTAAGCGCGACCGCACATGGCGTAGTTGCCGGCGCCGAAACTGCCGCCGACGATAATGGTGAACTTGGGCACCTTCGCGCAAGCCACCGCCGTTACCATCTTGGCCCCGTCTTTGGCGATGCCGCCCGCCTCATACTTCTTGCCCACCATGAAGCCGGTGACGTTTTGCAGGAACACCAGCGGGATACCGCGCTGGGCGCACAGCTCGACAAAGTGGGCGCCCTTCTGCGCCGACTCGGAAAACAGGATACCGTTGTTGGCCACGATACCCACCGGATAACCGTGGATGTGAGCGAAACCGCAGATCAGGGTGGTGCCGTAGAGTTTCTTGAATTCATCCAGCTCACTGCCGTCCACCACCCGGGCGATCACCTCGCGGATGTCGAACGGCTTGCGCAAATCGGTCGGCACGATGCCGTAGATATCGGCTTTCGGATAGAGCGGCTCGACCGGTTCACGCAGGGTCACTTCGGGCCGCTTGTCGCGGTTCAGGGTGTTGACCACCCGGCGCGCCAGCCCCAGGGCGTGGGAGTCGTTCAGGGCGTAGTGGTCGGTGACGCCGGAGGTGCGCGAGTGCACGTCCGCGCCGCCCAGCTCTTCCGCCGTCACCACCGCACCGGTGGCCGCCTTTACCAGCGGCGGACCGCCCAGGAAGATGGTGCCCTGCTCCTTGACGATGATGCTCTCATCCGACATAGCCGGCACATAGGCGCCGCCGGCGGTACAGGAACCCATCACCACGGCGATCTGGGGAATGCCCTGCGATGACATGTTGGCCTGGTTGTAGAAGATGCGGCCGAAGTGCTCGCGGTCCGGAAACACTTCGTCCTGGGTCGGCAGGTTGGCGCCGCCGGAATCCACCAGATAGATACAGGGGAGCCGGTTCTCGCGGGCGATCTCCTGGGCGCGGATATGTTTCTTCACCGTCATGGGGAAGTAGCTGCCGCCCTTCACCGTGGCGTCATTGGCGATGATCATGCACTCCTGCCCGCAGACCCGGCCGATACCGGTGATCACGCCGGCCGCCGGCACCTCGTTGTTGTACATGCCGTAGGCGGCGAACTGGGAGAGCTCCAGGAAAGGCGAGCCGGTATCCAGCAGCACCCGGATACGTTCCCGCGGCAGCAGCTTGCCCCGTTGCAGATGCCGATCCCGGGCCCGCTCACCGCCGCCCAGGGCGATGCCCTCCACCTTTTCACGCAGATCGGCCAGCAGCGCCTGCATGGCCGCCTGGTTTTCCCGATACTGTTCGCTTTTGCGATTGATACTGCTATTGATGACCGACATTACCAGCCTCCTGTCGCTAACCAGCGGTCGATCTGTTCCAACCGGTCATTGCCCCAGAACGGCTCGTCGTCCACAAAGATGTAGGGTGAGCCGAAGACCCCCCGTTGCAGGGCGGTCTCCGTCTCCTGTTTCAGTCGGGCTTTCACTTCCGGGGTCTGCATCGCCGCCAGCAACTGCTCACGGTCGATACCCAACGGCGCCGCCAGATCCGCCACCAGTTGTGGGTCGGTACCGTCGCGTCCCTCACCGAAGGTGGCGTGATACACCACCCGGGCCAACGCCTTGGCCAGCGCCGGTTCATCATCCACCAGCCAGTAGAAGGCGCGGGCCGGGGCCAGTGCTCCCTTGGGGAAATTTTCCGGTAACTGGAACGGCACACCCAGTTCGCGGGCGCAGCGTTGCATGTCGTGCAGCGAGTAGTCGCCCAGCAACGGGATATCCACCAACGGTTGGGCGCCGGTCACGGTAAAGGTGGCACCCACCAGGAAGGGGCGCCAGATCACCTCGCGTCCATGTTTTTGCGCCAGCGCGTCGATGCGGGTGCTAGCCAGGTAACCGTAGGGCGAATAGAAATCGAAATAGAACTCCAGCGGTGCGGCCATGTTTACTCCTCGGCGATGGCACGGGAGATGACGATACGCTGTATGTCACTGGTGCCTTCGTAGATCTGTGAAATGCGTACATCACGATAGATGCGCTCCACCGGGAAGTCACGCAGATAGCCGTAGCCGCCGTGCACCTGGATGGCCGCCGAGCAGATCTGCTCGGCCGCCTCGGAAGCGAACAGCTTGGCCATGCACGCCTCTTTCAGACAGGGTTCACCGGCATCCCGCAGTTGTGCAGCATTCATCACCATCAGGTGAGCCGCCTCCAACTGAGTGGCCATGTCGGCCAGGCGGAAGGCGATGGCCTGGTGTTCGATGATCGGCTTGCCGAAACTCTCCCGCTCTTTGGCATAGTTCAGCGCCGCCTGGTAAGCCGCCCGCGCCATACCGACACACTGGGCGGCGATACCGATGCGGCCGCTCTCCAGGTTGCTGAGGGCGATCTTGTAACCCTCGCCCTCTTTGCCGATCAGGTGGTCGGCCGGGATACGGCAATCATCGAAAAAGATCTGCGCCGTATCCGAGGCGTGCTGCCCCATCTTCTGTTCGATATTGGCCACCTGGTAACCGGGGTTGTCGGTCGGTACCACAAAGGCGCTGATGCCCTTCTTGCCGGCGGCCGGATCGGTAACGGCGAATACGATCGCCACCTGGGCATACTTGCCGGAGGTGATGAACTGCTTGGTGCCGTTGAGCACATAGTGGTCACCGTCGCGCACCGCACGCATCTTCAGTGCCGAGGCATCGGAGCCGGCCTGGGGTTCGGTGAGGCAAAAGCAGCCGAGCATCTCACCCGAAGCGAGCGGTTTCAGGTAAGTCTCTTTGAGATAGTCACTGCCGAACTTCAGCAACAGCCCGCACACCACCGAGTTGTTGACGCTGAGGATGGTGGAGCAAGCGCCATCACCCGCGGCGATCTCTTCGATCGCCAGGGCGAACGACAGGTAATCGGTGCCGGCGCCGCCCCACTCTTCGGGAATGGTCATGCCGAACAGCCCCAGCTCGCCCAGCTCCTTCAGTTCATCGGAAGGAAAGATGCTCTCCTTGTCCCACTCGGCGGCATGGGGCGCCAAACGCTCCTGGGCGAAATCCCGCGCCATGTCGCGGATCATGCGCTGCTCTTCAGTAAGGATCATTCAATGACTCCTGTGGATCATCATCTTTGTTATTGAATTCCGGCCCGTGCGGGGCCGGTGATTCGCGGCGAGGGCGCCGCTCCTACAGGCCGCTTCCGCATGGACACAAACTACCTACTCACCCTACATTTCTCTCCCTCTCCCCAAGGGAGAGGGCCGGGGTGAGGGAATTTAAAAACAAGCGGCTGTTCATTCGTATCTCCTCATCCTGTCGTTCATGGCCCACATCCTTGTGGCCCACCCTATCCGTTAAACCCGCTCGATAGCCACCGCCGTGGCCTCGCCGCCGCCGATGCAGAGCGACGCGACACCGCGCTTCAGCCCCTTCTCTTCCAGCGCCGCCAGCAGGGTGACGATAATGCGCGCACCGGAGGCGCCGATCGGATGACCCAGGGCGCAGGCGCCACCGTTGACGTTGACCTTTTCGTGGTCCAGTTTCAATTCACGCATCGCCGCCATGGTGACGACGGCAAACGCTTCGTTGATCTCCCACAGATCCACGTCATCCTTGTTCCACTCCAGTCGCTGCAGCAGATTCTGCATAGCGTAAACCGGTGCGGTGGTAAACCAGCAGGGCTCGCCGGCATAACCGGCATGACCGTGAATCACCGCCTTGGGCGACAGGCCGCGACGCTCCGCTACCGAGGCACTCATCAGCACCAGGGCGGCGGCACCGTCGGAGATGGAGCTGGAATTGGCCGGCGTCACGCTGCCGTCCTTGCGGAAGGCGGGACGCAGGCTGGGGATCTTTTCCGGACGGGCGTTGCCCGGCTGCTCGTCGATGGAGATTTGCGTATCGCCACCGCGACCGGAAACGGTTACCGGCACGATCTCCCGCTCGAAACGGCCCGCCTCGATGGCGGCATTGGCACGACTCAGGGAAGCGATGGCAAACTCATCCTGCTGTTCGCGGCTGAACTTGAAATGGTCGGCGCACTGCTCGGCAAAGGTGCCCATCAGTGCACCGCGCTCGAAGTAGGCGTCTTCCAGGCCATCCAGAAACATGTGATCCATGATCTTGCCGTGTCCCAGGCGGTAACCGCCACGCGCCTTCTCCAACAGGTAGGGGGCATTGGTCATCGACTCCATACCGCCGGCCACCATCACGTCATTGGTGCCGGCCTTGATCAGGTCATGCGCCAGCATCACCGCCTTCATGCCGGAACCGCACACCTTGCTGATACCGGCACAGGGAACACTCTGGGGCAGCCCCGCCTGGAGTGCCGCCTGGCGGGTGGGGGCCTGGCCGATACCGGCAGTCAACACATTGCCCATCAAGACCTCTTGCACATCTTCCGGACTGATGCCGGCACGCGATACCGCCGCGGCGATCGCCGCTGCACCCAACTGCGGCGCGGACACGGAAGAGAAGACGCCCTGAAAACCACCCATCGGGGTACGGGCGATATCGACGATGACAATTGGATCATTCATTGGATTACTCCGGTTCGTTCAATTACGCAATTTAACTACCACCGGCAAAGCCGGGGGTTTATTGGGTGGGCGCCTCAAAGGCGTCACAACAGCTTGAGCCGCCCAAGGTGGCCGAACAACTTTCCATACCCATGGCGCCTTCCCGCTCCCAGATCGGTAAAGCATCATTACTCTCGCCATCGGTCATCCAGAAGCGCTCGACCCATGCTACCTCAGGGGTCGGAGTCAAACCGGGCAAGTTGCCGGGATCTTCCCCAGCGATCCGACCGGTTTGACTCCGACCCCTTCTATCCATTTACCGGGTCTCGTTAAACAACTCACGGCCAATCAGCATGCGGCGGATCTCCGAGGTGCCGGCGCCGATCTCGTAAAGCTTGGCGTCGCGTAGGAAACGGCCGGTGGGATACTCATTGATATAGCCGTTACCGCCCAGGGTCTGGATCGCCTCCAGGGCCATCCAGGTCGCTTTCTCCGCCGAGTAGAGGATGGCACCGGCGGCATCCTTGCGGGTGGTCTCGCCCCGGTCGCACGCCTTGCCCACCGCATACACGTAAGCCTTGCAGGCGTTCAGAGTGGTATACATGTCCGCCAGCTTGCCTTGCATCAACTCGAACTCGCCGATCGGACGACCGAACTGCTCGCGTTCGTGGACGTACGGCACCACCACGTCCATGCACGCCTGCATGATGCCCAGCGGACCGCCGGAGAGCACGGCGCGCTCATAGTCGAGGCCGCTCATCAACACCTTGACCCCCTGGTTGAGGCCGCCGAGGATATTCTCTTCCGGCACTTCCACATCCTCAAACACCAGTTCGCCGGTGTTGGAGCCGCGCATGCCGAGCTTGTCCAGCTTCTGGGCGCTCTTGACGCCGAATTCACGTTCGATGATGAAGGCGGTGATCCCTTTCGGTCCGGCGCTGGGATCGGTCTTGGCGTAAACCACCATGGTGTGCGCATCGGGACCGTTGGTGATCCACATCTTGTTGCCGTTGAGGATGAAGCGCTCACCCTTCTTCTCCGCCTTCAGGCGCATGCCCACCACGTCGGAACCGGCATTGGGCTCGGACATGGCCAAGGCACCGATATGCTCGCCGCTGATCAGTTTCGGCAGGTACTTCTCTTTCTGCGCCTGGGTGCCGTTGCGTTTGATCTGGTTGACGCAGAGATTGGAGTGGGCGCCATAGCTGAGACCGATGGAGGCGGAGGCGCGGCTGATCTCTTCCATCGCCACGATGTGGGCCAGGTAGCCCATTTCGCTGCCGCCAAACTCATCGGAGACGGTGATGCCCAACAGCCCCATCTCCCCCAGCTTGGTCCACAGATGATTGGGGAATTCGTTCTTTTCATCCGTTTCGGCGGCGATCGGTGCGATTTCGGCAGCGGTAAACTCCTGCACCGCATCACGCAGCATCTCCACAGTCTCACCCAGATCAAAATTCAGCGAAGGCAGGTGGATCATTCAGATTTCTCCTCAACAGTGGCCGCCCCATCCAGGCAGCCCCTCGTAAATAGACAGGTTGGACGCTGCCGCGTCGTCTGCGCACGATCTCAGGCAGACAGGCGGTTTCGGCAATCATCCAAACCGGTAATCGTTGGCCCAAAACGAAATCCGCCGGAACAGATCGGCCGATGCAAAACATATATTACGTTTACGTTAACGTCAACTGTAATGTAACTATAGTACCTGTTGCTTCACAAGGATAGGTGAGCCGACTGTTTTCCGTTCAGAAATTCAGACAACAGCACGGCGCGCAGTGGTTCCAGGGCGACTCAAGCGCCTGGGGCAGAAATAGGGGTTGGGTGGACGCAACGCATAGCGTGGGCACGTCGTGCCGCGCCCACGCGGTGGCTTAACAATTAATGGAGGTGTTGCGAATGGCTCGGCGGTATCAACCGTCGCTATCCAGCTCGGCCAGCACGTTCAAGGCGCGTTTCTCCACGCTTTCCATCTCGTGCAGTACCGCCTCGATATCCTGACGCTGCTGTTCCAGCATTTCGCGCCGCGCTTTAATCTTGTCGAGCAGGAAACGCAACTGACCGGTCTCCCCTGGCGAGGTGTCATAGAGATCGAACATCTCTTTCACCTCGGACAGCGCAAAACCGAGCCGCTTGCCGCGCAGCACCAGTTTCAGGCGCACCCGGTCACGCTCGCGATAGACACGACGGCGCCCCTTTCTGCTGGGGGAGATCAGGCCCTGGTCTTCATAAAAGCGGATCGCCCGCGGTGTTATATCGAACTCTTTGGCCAGTTCGGAAATGGTGTAGGTGGTGCCCTTCATCTGTTCGACATCGTCAGCCGGATCGTCGTGTAGTTTGTCCATTAGCATATTCTATCCCGATTAACAGTGCTTTTTATACACCGGCGCAGTCTGCTATCTGGTGCCGGGTACTGTTTATAGTGGTTGTCGTTGTGGGCAAAATCGACAGCATTTTGCGTTTCCGGTGCCATACTCAACGGTGACGTCGCTGAACGGCAAATCCTGCTGCCTATTGTTATAACCTACGTTTACGTAAACGTCACTATACTTTCTATTCCTGTTACGATCGAGACCCCGTTTTTGCCAAACCGCTCAACTGACAGCATATCATTGACGTTTACGTTAACGTAAGGTACGTTTGTCCTGACAGGAGGCTGATCAGGCCGGCGCGTGGGCGCGGATATTATCAGCATCACCGTCATATTTCCATAATTTACAGCAAGTTACAGAATTACACTGGAGACATCATGTCGAACGTCGCGCAAACAAACCAGGTTGTCGGTATGGCTCCCCAGGAAAACAAAATCCGCTTCGTAACGGCTGCCAGCCTGTTTGACGGCCATGACGCCTCCATCAATATCATGCGTCGTATTCTTCAGGCCCAGGGCGCCGAAGTGATCCATCTGGGCCACAATCGCTCGGTGGCCGAGATCGTCAACGCCGCCCTGCAGGAAGATGTACAGGGCATCGCCATCAGCTCCTATCAGGGCGGACATGTGGAGTACCTGAAGTACATGGTGGATATGCTGAAAGAGCGTGGCGGCCAGGAGATCCGGGTATTTGCGGGCGGTGGCGGCGTGATCGTGCCCGAAGAGATCCAGGAACTACACGACTACGGTGTGACACGGATCTTCTCCCCGGAAGACGGCCAGAAGATGGGCCTGCAGGGGATGATCCAGTTCGCCATGGAGCAAAGTGATTTCAACCCCGGACTGTTCGCTCCGGATACGCTTGAGCCGGTCAAACAGGGCGATTGGCGCGCCCTCGCCCAGATCATCACTTGCCTGGAAAACGGCAACGCCCCCGGCCTGGCGGGACAGATCAGCGACTCGGTACAGGGGTTGGAGAAGCGGATCCCGGTACTGGGTATCACCGGCACCGGCGGCTCCGGCAAGTCCTCCCTTACTGACGAACTGATCCGCCGCTTCCGGCTGGGCCAGCAAGACCAGTTGAAAATCGCCATCATTGCCGTCGACCCGACCCGCCGCAAAACCGGTGGCGCCCTGCTGGGCGATCGGATCCGCATGAATGCCATCGAGCACCCGAATATCTTTTTCCGCTCCGTCGCCACCCGTGATGCCAGCGGCGAAGTACCCGACTATGTGTCCGATATCGTCAAGGCGTGCAAATTGGCCGATTTCGATTTCATCATTGTGGAGACACCGGGCATCGGTCAGGGCGACGCCGGCATCGTGCCGCTGGTGGATGCTTCACTCTATGTCATGACCCCGGAGTTCGGCGCCCAGAGCCAGTTGGAAAAGATCGACATGCTGGATTACGCCGATTTCGTGGCGATCAACAAGTTCGACCGTAAGGGAGCGGAAGACGCCTTCCGCGACGTGCGCAAACAGGTACAGCGGAACCAGGAAGCCTTTAGCACGCCGGTGGAAGCGATGCCGGTCTACGGCACCATCGCCGCCCGCTTTAATGATGAGGGGGTCACCGCGCTCTACCACGGCTTGCGTGACAGACTGGCTGAACTGGGCCTGGAGGTCGGCGAGGACGCCCTGCCCCGCAGTAGCGAAAAGTGTTCCACCGGCAAGCAAGTGATCGTGCCGCCACAGCGGGCGCGCTATCTGGCGGAGATCGCCGAGAATGTGCGCGGTTATAAACAGACCGTCGATCAGCAGGCCCGTATCGCACGGGAGCGCCAGCAGTTGAGCGAAGCGAAACGCATGCTGGGCGACGCTGGCAGCGAGCTGGAGGATCTGGACCGGCTGATTGCCGAACGCGACGACGCCCTGGACCTGCGGGCGAAAAAGCTGCTGGAGATCTGGCCCCAGGTCAAAGCGAGTTATGCCGGTGATGAATACGTGGTCAAGATCCGCGACAAGGAGATCCGCACCCAGATCACCCGCACCACCCTCTCCGGCACCAAGATCCCCAAGGTGGTGCTGCCGAAATATGAGGATCACGGCGAACTGCTCAAGTGGCTCCTGCTGGAGAATGTACCCGGCACCTTCCCTTACACCGCCGGCGTCTTCGCCTTCAAGCGCGAAGGGGAAGATCCGACCCGCATGTTTGCCGGTGAAGGGGATGCTTTCCGCACCAACCGTCGCTTTAAGAAGTTGTCGGAACACTCTGATGCAAAACGACTTTCAACCGCATTCGATTCGGTAACCCTGTACGGCTGCGACCCGGATGAACGGCCCGATATCTACGGCAAGATCGGCAACTCCGGGGTCTCTATCGCCACGCTGGATGACATGAAAGTGCTGTACGGCGGCTTCGATCTCTGCAACCCCAGCACCTCGGTTTCCATGACGGTCAACGGTCCGGCACCGATGATTCTGGCCATGTTCCTGAACGCCGCGATCGATCAGCAGGTGGAAAAATTCGAGGCGGATAACGGTCGTCAGCCGACCGATGAAGAGATCGAGAAGATCCGTGCCTGGACCCTCTCCAATGTCCGTGGCACGGTACAGGCGGATATCCTGAAAGAGGACCAGGGTCAGAACACCTGTATCTTCTCCACCGAATTCGCCCTCAAGTTGATGGGCGATATCCAGGAGTACTTCGTGCACAATCAGGTGCGCAACTTCTACTCGGTCTCCATCTCCGGCTACCATATCGCCGAAGCCGGGGCTAACCCGATCTCCCAGCTCGCCTTCACCCTGGCCAACGGCTTCACCTACGTGGAAACCTATCTGGCCCGGGGCATGGACATCGACGAGTTCGCGCCCAATCTGTCGTTCTTCTTCAGCAACGGCATGGACCCGGAGTACACCGTCATGGGCCGGGTGGCGCGACGCATCTGGGCCACTGCCATGCGCTTCAAATACGGCGCCAACGAGCGCAGTCAAAAGCTCAAGTACCACATCCAGACCTCGGGCCGATCGCTGCATGCCCAGGAGATGGATTTCAACGACATCCGCACCACCCTGCAGGCGTTGATTGCCATCTATGACAACTGCAACAGCCTACACACCAACGCCTACGACGAAGCGATCACCACCCCAACCGAAGAGTCGGTGCGGCGCGCCCTGGCGATCCAGTTGATCATCAACAACGAGTGGGGATTGACCAAAAATGAAAACCCCAATCAGGGCGCCTTCATCATCGAAGAGCTGACCGACCTGGTGGAAGAAGCGGTCCTCAAGGAGTTCGAACGCATCTCGGAACGCGGTGGTGTACTGGGCGCTATGGAGACCGGCTACCAGCGCGGCAAGATCCAGGACGAATCGTTACACTACGAGCACATGAAGCACGACGGCTCGTTGCCGATCATCGGCGTCAACACCTTCCTCAACCCGAAAGGCAACCCGGAGGTGACCATCGAGCTGGCCCGCTCCACCGAGGAAGAGAAACTGAGCCAGATCCAGCGACTGCGGGAATTCAATGAACGTCACGCCTCACAAGCGGAAACAGCCCTGGAGCGCATACGTAGCGCCGCCATCAACAACGACAATATCTTTGTACAACTGATGGCTGCGGTCCGTTACTGCTCATTGGGGCAGATATCCAACGCCCTGTACGAGGTGGGTGGGCAGTATCGCCGCAATATGTAGGCCAGAAAGGGGGGCATCGCCCCCCCTTTTTTTCATAATTATTTACTTTAATAAATATTTCTTAACATATTGTTTATATTAATTTTATTAAAGATATCTAAGGTAATGATTGAGGCGTAGCCGGACAAAAGGGTCTGGCGAGTCATATACCAGTTAGAGTTGGGGTTTTGCACTCTTTCCGAAAATACTTTGTAATATGCAATATAGTTCACTATATCCAGAGGTTAATATGCAAGTTAATTCAGTTGGTGTTATTGGGGCCGGTACCATGGGGAACGGCATTGCCCAGGTCTTTGCCGCATCCGGATTCAAGGTCATCCTGCATGACATCGCCGACGCGCCGCTGCAGCGCGGTCTGGATACCATCGAAAACAGCCTCGACCGGATGCTGAAAAAAGAGAAGATCAGTGAAGCGGACAAGCAAGCCACCCTGGCCAATATTCGTGGCGTCACCCGCCTGGAAGAGCTTGCCGAAGTGGACCTGGTGGTGGAAGCCGCCAGTGAGAATCTGGAGATCAAGAGCAAGATCTTCCAGGAGCTGGACCGCATTTGCAAACCCGAGGCGGTACTGGCCACCAACACCTCCTCCATCTCCCTAACCCGCATCGCGCGCGAAACCCGGCGGCCAGAAAAGGTGATCGGCATGCACTTCATGAATCCGGTCCCGGTGATGAAACTGGTAGAAGTGATCCGCGCCCTGCAGACCAGCGACGAGGTGTATGCGCTGATCGACGAGCTGTCGAAACAGATCGGCAAGGTGCCGGTGGAGGTCAACGACAGTCCGGGATTCGTCTCCAACCGCATCCTGCTACCGATGATCAACGAAGCGATCTACACCTACTACGAGGGCGTAGCCACCGTCGAGGCGATCGACGAGGTGATGAAGTTGGGCATGAACCACCCGATGGGCCCGCTGGCGTTGGCCGACCTGATCGGCCTGGATACCTGCCTCTCCATCATGGAGGTATTGCACGAGGGATTGGGCGATACTAAATACCGCCCCTGCCCGCTGCTGCGTCGCATGGTCGATGCCGGCTACCTGGGCCGCAAGAGTGGTAAGGGTTTCTACGATTACTGATAACCGGGCCGATTGTTCACCCGGTGCGGCGGGTCAATCCAAAGGCGGTGACGGAAACCACTCACCCGACAGACAGCCAACTAACGAGGCCACTATGGAATTTGAAAATATACTTCTGGAACAGGTTGAAGCGGGCATCTATAAGCTAACCGTCAACCGACCGCGCAGCTTCAATGCACTCAACAGCGCCACCTTGGACGAGATATACGCGGCGGGCGAACAGTTGGCCAATACGCCGGATGCCCGGGTGTTGCTAATAACCGGTGCGGGAGAAAAAGCCTTTGTGGCCGGCGCCGATATTTCAGAGATGAAGGATAAAACCGCCATTGAGGGACAAGTCTTCTCCCAGAAGGGGATACGTGCCTTCCGCCGTCTGGAGACGCTGGATATCCCGGTCATTGCCGTGGTCAACGGCTACTGCCTCGGCGGAGGTTGCGAGCTGGCCATGAGCTGCGACTGGATCCTCGCCTCGGAACGAGCCCAGTTCGGCCAGCCGGAGGTCAACCTGGGAGTCACCCCGGGGTTCGGCGGCAGCCAGCGCCTGCCGCGGCTGATCGGTCGCGCGAAAGCGATGGAGCTGCTGGTCACCGGTCGCCAGATCAAGGCTGATGAAGCCCTCTCCTGGGGCTTGGCCAACCATGTTTACGCGGCGGACGAACTGATGGACAAGGCACTGGAGATGGCCCGCCTGATCAGCCAGAAGGGTCCGGTGGCGGTACGCCTGGCCAAGCAGGCGGTTCAGCGTGGCCAGGATATCGACCTGGACAACGCCTGTCTGCTGGAGAGCGAAGTGTTCGGCCTCTGTTTCTCCACCGACGATCAAAAGGAGGGCATGGGCGCCTTCCTGGAGAAACGACCGGCGGCATTCAAGGGACGCTGACCGGAAGGGGTAGGCATTCCCACGCGGAGCGTGGGAATGAGGAAAACAGACGTCCCCAAGAAACGCCAGCCCTTGCCTCCTTCCGTTATCTCCTGTCTAATCGCACGGATTTAGTCTCGACAACAAGAACCCACTGCCTTCTAACCATGCCTCGATTCGCATCACGCTGGAAACTGGTCCTCATCCTCGGCGCCATCCTGATCGCCGGTTTTGTCGGGGTAAACTTGGCCAATTACCTGGTCTCCAGCCAATCTGTCCGTTCGGCGCTGATCAATAATGAGCTGCCGCTGACCAGCAATAACATCTATTCGGAAATCCAGGCCAGCCTGCTGAGGCCGATCTATATCTCGTCGCTGATGGCCAACGACACCTTCCTGAAAGATTGGGTGATAGAGGGAGAAAACGATCTGGATAAGATCACCCGCTACCTGACCGAAATACAGAAAAAATATCAAGTCGCCTCCACCTTCCTGGTGTCGGCAAAAACCCTGCGCTACTACCACACCAAGGGCATCCTCAAGACTGTTTCGCCCAACGTGCCGAAAGACAGCTGGTTCTTCACCATGAAGAGCCATGAAGGCAACTATCGGGTGGATGTGGATGCCAATGAAGCCAACCGCAATCAACTCACCATCTTCGTCAATCACAAGTTACATGACTTCGATGGTAACTTTATCGGCGTCACCGGCCTTGGCCTCGACGTGGTAAACGTGGCAGCAATGATCGATCGGTATACGGAAAACTACCAACGCAATATCTATTTCGTGGATCGCCAGGGCTTCATCAAGAGCCATCATGATGAATCGATGATCGACACGGTCAACATACTCAAAATGCCCGGAGTCGATTCCGTCGCCAAGGAGTTGCTGGCCGGCGATAACGGCTTTCTTATCTACCACAGGGACCGGGACACAATCCTCCTCTCCTACCGCTTCATACCCGAACTGAACTGGTTCCTGCTGGTGGAACAACCGGAAGATGTCGCCCTGGAGCCGTTGCGCCGAGCACTCTTTTTCAATTTGCTGATCAGCGCGGCCATCACCCTGCTGGTGATGCTGATCAGTGGCTTTACCGTGCACCGCTTCCAGAACCACCTGGAAAATATGGCACGGACAGACAAACTTACCGGACTATTTAACCGTCAATATTTCGATGTGCTATTCGCCCATGTCCTGAGCAATGTGGGCCGCCACACCCAACAGCTCTCCCTGGCCCTGTTTGACATCGACTATCTAAAACAGGTGAATGACCGGGAGGGCCACCTCAGTGGCGACCAATTGATCCAGTCCATTGCCCTGTTGGCACGAGAACATATCCGTAAGAACGATGTCATCGCCCGCTGGGGCGGTGACGAATTTGCCATTCTGTTCCAAAACTGCGACGCCAAAACCGCGGTGCAGCTGATGGACAAGATACGCCAACGCATCCTCGCCACGATCAACCAGGAGGGGGATACCCTGTGCAAATCCATCAGTGTGGGCGTAGCGGAGTTTGTCACCGAGGATACCTGCGAAACCCTGCTCAGCCGGGCCGACGCCCAGTTGTATGAAGCCAAGCGCAAAGGCCGTAACCGGGTTGAAGGTTAACCACGGCCCACTAACCCCGACCGGGTGAACAGTCGCCCGGTCAGTTTTCTCGGAATAGCTTAAACGGCCCGTTCACCCACTTCCTGAACCGCCTCACCTTTCCCGGTCTACACTTTCGATACCTGAACGACCGTACACGCGGAGAAAAAACGGTCGCCAGGCCGAGCCGGGGAAATTCACATGTTGACCACCCGTGATTTTTTAATTAGTGTTGCTTCTGAGTTACGTTTACGTAAACGTAATTCTATTTTCAGAATCATTTTGTTGTCGCGAACATATTTACAAGCAATCGCGATAACCGGCGCTTAGCCAAGCCATACGCATGAGGGGGAGACTACTCCATGTCACTGAAAGACATACTTGTTCACATCGACGATACGCCACACTGCGACAAGCGGGTCAAGATCGCCATCCAAATCGCCAAGCAGAATGAGGCGGGGCTGACCGCCCTCTTCGCCCGCGCCGACCCCGCGCTGAAAGGATTTGAGCCGAACATGGCCAAGCGCCACCAGGATCACCAGGCCCTGAGCGAACAGTTCCAGGGCAAATACGCCAAACTGGCCGAGAAAGCTGGCGTCACGCTGAACTGGATTACCGCCAAACTGCCCAGCAACATGGATCAGTTGATGAATCAAGTGATCCAGCAGACCCAACAGGCCGATATGATCATCGTTGGCCAACATGATGCCAAACGTACCAATGGCAGCGTGCCGGAAGATATGCCGGAGCACCTGGTACTGGAGACCGGCCGCCCGGTACTGATCATCCCCTACGCCGGCGAGTTCAAAACCGTTGGAAAAAAAGTGGTGGTTGCCTGGACGCCTGGGCGCGAATCCGTACGCGCGCTAAATGACTCTATCCCATTGATATCAGAGGCAAAAAAAGTCAAGGTCGTCGCCATCAACCCAAAGAAAAAGGATAAGCGGCTCTCGAGCGTCACCGTCGATCAGGCCGCCGCCCATCTGGCCCGCCACGGCATCAACGTGGAGAGCGACCAGTTCTCAACCCGGGGGGTAGATGAAGGCAATTTGATACTCAACTGCCTCTCCGACGAACGGGCTGACTTGCTGGTGATGGGCGCCTATGGCCATCACCGCTTCCGGGAGTTGATCCTGGGCGGCGTGACGCAAAAGATATTCGAACATATGACCACGCCGGTGCTGATGTCGCACTAAACTGTTGAATCAGGGGAATCCCTGCCAAGCAGCCCCCGGGGTGGTCTACCCCACCCCGGTAAACAGCACAAACGGCGCCTAGCAATAATAAAAAGATAAAAACCGTATTGACCATTCAGGCATTTTTAATTAGTGTTGCACGTAATTTACGTTTACGTAAACGGAAATTATTACTTATTTACGTTTACGTAAACTGTTGAACCTATAATAACCACTAGTAAGCAAGATCCAATACGCATTTAACGCCCGGTTTTCGGCGTAACCGTTTACACATTTACCGGCGCAACAGTCGCTGGATTATTGACAGTGAGAGGAGTTGAGGGCATGTCATTACCCCCAAACCAAGCGAACGGGCAGGAGCGCAAGACGCTGGATACCTTCCCTAAGTTGCTGCTGAACCACGCCCAGGTACGCGGCAACAAAGTGGCAATGCGTGAAAAGGATCTCGGTATTTGGCAGTCGTGGACCTGGTCCGAAGTGGCCGACGAAGTCCGCGCGCTAGCCTGTGGTCTGGCCGCCATGGGCTTCAAGCCCGGCGACAAACTGGCCATCATTGGCGACAACCGCCCCCGCCTGTATTGGGGATTTGCCGCCGCCCAGTGTCTGGGCGGCGTTCCGGTCCCACTGTATCAGGACTCGGTTGCCGATGAGATGGTCTACGTGCTGCAGGATGCCGAAGTGCGCTTCGCCCTGGTGGAAGATCAGGAGCAGACCGACAAGATGCTTGAGGTGAAGGAGCAGTATGCGGCGTTGGAGGGGGTGATCTACGAAGACCCCAAGGGCATGCGCGACTACGACAAAAATTTCTGCACCTATATTGAAGAGCTGCAGGCGCGCGGACGCGAATTCGAAGCCCAGAATCCAGACTACCTGGACCAGCAGATCGCCAAAGGGCGTACCGACGATGTCTCAGTAATCCTTTACACCTCGGGCACCACCGGCAAGCCCAAAGGTGTCTGCCAGACCCACCACGCCTTCATCGAAGCCGCCGCGGGTGGAGCCAATTTCGACGGCCTCAACGCCGACGACAGCATGCTCGCCTACCTGCCGATGGCCTGGGTGGGCGACCACCTGTTCTCCTACGCCCAGGCATTGGTCACCGGCTTTACCGTCAACTGCCCGGAGTCGGCGGAGACGGTCATGACCGACATGCGGGAGATCGGCCCGACCTACTATTTCGCACCGCCCCGCGTATTTGAAAACCTGCTGACCCAGGTGATGGTCCGCATGCAGGATGCCAGCGCCATCAAGCGCCACCTGTTCGACTACTTTATGGATGTGGCCCGCCGCTGTGGCGCCGAGATACTGTCCGGCAGCCAGGCTGTTTCCACCCGTGATCGACTGCTTTACCGATTGGGCGATTTCCTGGTTTACGGTCCGCTGCGCAACGTGCTCGGCATGAGCAAACTGCGGGTAGCCTACACGGCGGGCGCCGCCATCGGCCCCGACCTGTTCCGCTTCTACCGCTCACTGGGCATCAATCTCAAACAACTTTACGGATCCACCGAAACCTGCGCGTACGTCTGCCTGCAGCCGAACGGTGACGTCAAACTCGATACCGTCGGCATGCCGGCACCCAATGTGGAGATCAAGATCGCCGACAATGGTGAGGTACTGGTCAAGGGTCCCATGTTGTTTGCCGAGTACTACAACCGGGCGGAAGACACGGCGGAGACCATGAACGCGGAGGGTTACTTCCTCACCGGCGACGCCGGATTCTTGGACGAGGATGGTCACCTGAAGATCATCGACCGCGCCAAAGATGTCGGCAAGCTTTCCAGCGGCGCCATTTTTGCCCCCAACTACGTCGAGAACAAACTCAAGTTCTTCCCCCATATCAAGGAGGCGGTAGCCTTTGGTCACGATCGCGACCAGGTCTGCGCCTTCATCAATATCGACCTGGAATCAGTCGGCAACTGGGCCGAGCGTCGCGGCCTGCCCTATTCCGGCTACACCGATCTGGCGGGCCGGTCGGAGGTCTACGATCTGATCCTGGAATGCGTCAACCAGGTCAACAGGGAACTGCTCGACGATCCCATGCTGAGTGAATCGCAGGTGCACCGTTTCCTGATTCTACACAAGGAGCTGGACCCGGATGACGACGAGTTGACCCGTACCCGCAAGGTGCGTCGACGCTTCATCTCGGAGAAGTATCACGACCTGGTCGATGCGCTCTACAGCGACGCCAAAGAGGTCCACACCTCCACCGAGGTGAAATACGAGGATGGGCGCCGGGGCTTGATAGAAGCAGACATCCGGATCTGCAACGCGGAGACCCATTTAACCGAGCCCCTGAAGAAGGCGAGCTGAGGAGACACCCGGAAATGAAAGAACGCGCTATCGGGGAAGTGATCCTCGACCTGAAGAATATCTCGCTCTCCTTCGGGGCGATGCGGGTGCTGAACAACATCAGCTTCGATATCCGCAAAAGCGAAATCCGCTCCATTATCGGACCCAACGGTGCCGGTAAGAGCTCCATGCTCAATGTCATCAACGGTGTCTATCATCCGCAAGAGGGGGAGATCACCTTTCGCGGTGAGGTGCGCAAAAACATGAAGGTACATGAAGCGGCCGGTTTCGGCATCGCCCGCACCTTCCAGAACATCGCCCTGTTCAAGGGCATGAGTACCCTGGACAACATCATGACCGGACGCAACCTGAAGATGAAGTCCGGCATGCTGTCCCAGGCCATCTACTGGGGCAAGGCGCAGAAGGAGGAGATCAAACACCGCCGCAAGGTGGAAGAGATCATCGACTTCCTGGAGATCCAGGCGATCCGCAAGACGCCGGTAGGCCGCCTCCCCTACGGCATGCAGAAGCGGGTGGAACTGGGCCGGGCACTCGCCGCCGAGCCGGAGATTCTGCTGCTGGATGAACCGATGGCCGGTATGAATGTGGAAGAGAAGGAAGATATGTCGCGCTTTGTCCTCGACATCAACGACGAGTTCGGCACCACCATTGTATTGATCGAACACGATATGGGTGTGGTCATGGATCTTTCCGATCGCGTGGTGGTACTCGACTACGGTCGTCAGCTTGCCGATGGCACACCCGATGTGGTGCGCAGTAACCAGGACGTGATCGACGCCTATCTTGGCGTTTCACACTAATTCGGGAGAGAAATCAATGCGCCTCGAACGCGATGTCATCTATATCATCCTTGCTTCACTCCTGCTGATGGTGGTCATTCCCTGGACAGCGGGAAAGCTGTCTGAAGATATCTTCTTTGAGTGGCCCTTCTTCTTCGAAGTGGCGATCGGCGGCTTGCTGGCCGGTGTCATGTATTCGCTGGTTGCCCTGGGCTTCGTGCTGATCTTCAAGGCCTCCGGCGTATTCAATTTTGCCCAGGGCGCCATGGTATTGTTCTCCGCCCTGACCCTGGTCGGCCTGAACGAAATGGGCCTGCCCATGTGGCTCGCTGTCATTACCACCCTAGTGGTCATGCTGATGTTGGCCATCGCCATCGAGCGGGTGGTACTGCGCTCACTGGTCAACCAGGAGCACATCATCCTGTTCATGGCCACCATCGGCATCGCCTATTTTCTGGATGGTTTTGGCCAAACCTTGTGGGGTTCGGAAGTCAAACTCCTGGATATCGGCTTTTCCCAAAACCCCGACTTCTACTTTGGCGGCCAGATCCTGATCAATGACTTTGACTTGATTGCCGCCGTGATCGCCGGCGTCCTGGTAATTGTCCTGGCCCTGTTCTTCCAGTACACCCGCATCGGGCGAGCCCTGCGTGCCGTGGCCGACGACCACCAGGCGGCGCTGAGCGTGGGTATCCCGCTGAAGCATATCTGGGTCATCGTCTGGGCCGTAGCCGGCATCGTGGCGTTGGTGGCCGGCATCATGTGGGGTAGCAAGCTGGGGGTTCAGTTCTCCCTGGCGTTAATCGCTCTAAAGGCCCTGCCGGTACTGATCCTCGGCGGATTCACCTCGGTACCGGGCGCGATCATCGGCGGTCTGCTGATCGGCGCCGGTGAAAAGCTGGCTGAAGTATTTATTGCACCGCTGATGGGCGGTGGTATCGAAGACTGGTTTGCCTACATGTTGGCGCTGGCCTTCCTGGTATTCCGTCCACAAGGGCTGTTTGGCGAAAAGATCATCGAGAGGGTGTAACGCATGTTTTACCGTGAAGCTGGAGAATTCAAAGCCTCCTACAATGCCGATCAAGCGATCTTGCCGATCCGTCAGGACCGCTGGTTCATGTGGGCCATCCTGGTCCTCGCCTTCCTGGTGATACCGACCTTTTCCAGCGACTACTGGCTCGGCACCATCATGTTGCCGTTCCTGATCCTGGCACTGGCCGCGATCGGCCTGAACGTGCTCACCGGCTATGCCGGTCAGTTGAGTCTGGGTACCGGCGGCTTCATGGCTACCGGCGCCTTCGCCGCCTACAAGCTGGCCACCCTGTTTCCGGGGATGCACATCCTGTTTGTGCTGCTGTTTTCCGGTGCCATCACCGCCGGCGTCGGCATTCTGTTCGGTGTCCCGTCACTGCGCATCAAGGGGTTCTATCTGGCCGTGGCCACCCTGGCCTCCCAGTTCTTCCTGATCTGGATGTTCAATAAATTCGGCTGGTTTACCAACTACAGCTCATCCGGTGTCATCAACGCGCCGCCCATGACGGTTTTCGGTGACGTAATGGTCACCGGTGCCCACGCCACGGTGGTCGCCAAATACCTGTTCGCCCTGACGATCGTCGTCCTGCTCGCCCTGGTCACCAAGAACCTGGTACGTTCCAATATCGGGCGTGAGTGGATGGCGGTGCGCGATATGGATATCGCCGCCGAAATCATTGGCATCAAAATGCTGCCGACAAAACTGAAGGCGTTCGCCTACAGCTCATTTTTATGCGGTATCGCCGGGGCGTTGTGGGCCTTCGTGCATACCGGATCGGTGGAACCGTTGGCATTCGATGTCAACCGCTCCTTCCAGATCCTGTTTATGATCATTATCGGTGGCCTCGGCTCCATCATGGGAGCCTTCATGGGCTCGGCCTTTATCGTGCTGTTGCCGATCTTCCTATCCAATGCTCCCCACTGGTTCGGCCTGAATATTCCGGTGGACATTATCTCTCACATCGAGGCGATGGTATTTGGTGCCTTGATCATCTTCTTCCTGATTGTCGAGCCGCACGGTCTCGCCCGGCTTTGGCAGATTACGAAGGAAAAACTACGGCTTTGGCCGTTCCCTTACTGATGAGGGACTTTAGACGTACAAGTTCAACAATCCGTTCAGGATAACTTGTGATTGTTCAGATGGAGGAAACAACGAGTGAATATCAATAAAGTTAAAACCGGTATCATCGCCGCTGCCGTCGGCATGGCAAGCCTGGTCTCTGCTCCCGCCGTTATGGCTGCAGACAGCCAATTCGTCGGCTCCACGGTTTACCGTACCGGGCCGTATGCGCCGGGCGGTATCCCCTGGGCAGACGGCTTCGCCGATTACATCAATCTGCTCAACGAGCGCGACGGCGGCATCAACGGTGTCAAACTCGACCTGGAAGAGTGTGACACCGCCTACAACACCGACAAAGGTGTGGAGTGTTACGAGCGCATGAAGGGTAAAGGCAGCACCGGTATGCCGGCGGTTATGCCGCTCTCCACCGGTATCACCTATGCTCTGCTCGACCGCGTGGTGGCCGACAAGATTCCGTTGATCACCTCCGGTTACGGTCGCGCTGATGCAGCCGACGGCACCATCTTCCCCTACGTTTTCGTACCCCCTGCAACCTACTGGGGTGGCGCGGATATCGCCATCCACTACATCGCCAGTGAAGAGGGCGGTTACGGCAACCTGAAGGGTAAAAAGATCGCACTGGTCTACCATGACTCCGCTTACGGTAAAGAGCCGATCAAAACCTTGGAAGCGCTGGCCGATCAGCATGGTTTCAAGCTCTCCCTGTTCCCGGTACCGCACCCCGGTCTGGAACAAAAAGCCACCTGGCTGAAGATTGGCCGTCAACTGCGTCCCGACTATGTGCTGATGTGGGGCTGGGGCGTCATGAACGCTACCGCTATCAAGGAAGCGGCCGCCGTCAACTTCCCGCGTGACAAATTTATCGGTGTCTGGTGGTCCGGCAACGATGCCGACATGGTACCGGCCGGCAACGCGGCTGTGGGCTATAAATCGCTGCAGTTCAACGGCGTAGGCGATAATTTTGACGTGCACAAGATGATCAAGAAAGTGCTCTATGCCAACGGTAAGGGTTCCGCCAAGTCGGAAGCCGGTATCGGTGAGGTGGCCTACAACCGAGGCGTGCAGAGTGCGGTCATCCTGACCGAGGCCCTGCGTGGCGCCATGAACCACTTCGGTAACAAACCGATGACCGGTGAACAGGTGCAGTGGGCGTTGGATCGTCTGGATATCGACGCGGCTCGCCTGAAGGCGATCGGCGCCGAGGGCCTGTTCGACCCGATCAAGCTGAGCTGTGCCGATCACCTGGGTAAGGGCCGTGCCAAAGTCACCCAGTGGGATGGCAAACAGTGGAAGGCAATCACCGACTGGATCGAGCCGAACAGCGAGATGCTGCGTACCATGTACGAGGGCTCAGCGGCCGCCTATGCCAAAGAGAAAAGCATCACCCCCCGCGCTTGTAACTGATCGCGGTAATCGGCGGATTTGATCCGCCGAACGAGGTCCCCGCAGTCATACCGGCTGCGGGGACATCTCCCAACACACAGAGAAAGAACAGGCACAGCATGACTGACAACGCGCAAGCCTTTTTAGAGGTCAACAATATCGAGGTGATCTACGATCACGTCATTCTGGTGCTGAAGGGTGTCTCCCTGGAAGTACCGAAAGGTGGCATTGTCGCCTTGCTCGGTGCCAACGGTGCAGGTAAATCGACTACCCTCAAAGCGATCTCCAACCTGCTTGGCGCAGAACGCGGAGACGTGACCAAGGGTAACATCCTCTACAAGGGTGAAGCGGTAGAGAGCCTGAATCCATCAGACCTGGTGAAACGCGGTGTCGTGCAAGTGATGGAAGGACGTCACTGCTTTGAACATCTCACCATCGAAGAGAATCTGCTGACCGGCGCCTATACCCGACGCGACGGCCGCAAGGCGATCGCCCAGAGTCTCGAATTGATTTACGACTATTTCCCGCGACTGCGCGAACGCCGCAACAGTCAGGCTGGATACACCTCTGGTGGCGAGCAACAGATGTGCGCCATCGGTCGTGCCATGCTGGCACAGCCGGAGATGATTCTGCTGGACGAACCCTCCATGGGTCTGGCTCCCCAACTGGTGGAAGAGATCTTCGAGATCGTCAAAAAACTGAATCAAAATGAAGGGGTCAGTTTCCTGCTGGCCGAACAGAATACCAACGTCGCCCTGCGCTACTCCGACTATGGCTACATCATGGAGAACGGACGCGTGGTGATGGAAGGCAACGCCAAGGAGCTGGGTGAGAACGAAGACGTCAAGGAGTTCTACCTGGGTATCTCCACCGAGGGGCGCAAGAGCTTCCGTGACGTGAAGAACTACCGCCGCCGCAAGCGCTGGCTGTCATAGCGGGCAGTTGCGTGGCGATCTTTGGTCGCCACCGATTTCATAACGGCTGATCACAGTGGCGGCAAGCAGCGGCCACCCAGCCAAAATCACCCAGCGGCGAATGCAAAGACCGATTGCCCTGGATTGGCCAATCACACCAGATGCGGGCTCGCAGTACCATGACAAATTATTACGATGAACTGGAAACCCAGGACCCCCGGACACGCCAACAGGCACTGATTAAGGCCGTTGCCGCCCAGGTTGCTCACGCCAAGGCCAAGGCCCCGGCGTATGGCAAGATCCTCGCTGACGTGAACCCGAAAGCGATTACGTCTGCCGAAGCGATCGCACAACTGCCGCTCACACGTAAATCCGCACTGATTGAGCTGCAGCAAAAGTCCCGGCCCTTTGGCGGTCTGGCTGCCGTGCAGCCCCCCGAGTTGACTCAGGTCTTTGCCTCTCCCGGTCCAATCTATGAACCGGGCACTAAACGGCATGACAACTGGCGCTTCGCACGCGCCCTGTACGCCGCCGGTTTCAGACTGGGCGAACTGGTGCACAACTGCTTCTCTTACCATTTTGTTCCGGCCGGGGCCATGCTGGACAGCGGTGCCCATGCGTTGGGTTGTGCGGTGATCCCCGCCGGGGTCGGCCAGACGGAACTGCAGGTGCAGACCATCGCCGATCTGAAGCCGAACGGTTACGTCGGCACGCCCTCGTTTCTGAAGATCATCCTGGAAAAAGCCGACCAGATGGAGGCCGATGTCAGCAGCCTGAAAAAGGCGCTGGTGTCCGGGGAGGCGCTGCCCCCTCCACTCCGGGAAGGCTTTAAAAAGCGAGGCATCCAGGTGCTGCAGTGTTATGCCACCGCCGACCTGGGTGTTATTGCCTATGAGACCGATGCCATGGAGGGATTGGTGATCGATGAAGGGGTCTATGTGGAAATCGTTCGCCCCGGTACCGGTGAGCCGGTGGCCGATGGCGAAGTGGGTGAAGTGGTGGTCACCAGCCTCAATCCCGACTATCCGTTGATCCGCTTTGCCACCGGTGATCTCTCCGCCATCCTGTCCGGGATCAGCCCGTGCGGACGCACCAACCGCCGCATCAAAGGCTGGATGGGACGGGCCGACCAGACCGCCAAAGTGCGGGGCATGTTCATCCATCCGGAGCAGGTGGACCGGGTCATCAAACGGCACCAGGAGATCCGCAAGGCACGGCTGGTGGTCGACTGGATCAACGAAAGCGACCAGATCACCTTGCAATACGAAGCGGAAAATACATCACCCGAACTCGACAAGGCGATTGCCGACAGCATCCGGGATATCTGCAAGGTGCGCGGCGAAACTCTGCGTCTGCCGCCCGATGCACTGCCGAATGACGGCAAGGTGATCGATGACATTCGCAAATACGACTGACTGTCTCTTAATGACCGGGATAGGAATGGATGGCATAACACCCCATCCATTCACACCTGTTCAATAAAAGTACAGGCTAAACCGCATTTTTCTGGCAAAATAGCGCGATGAAAAACCAAAGCTTTCTTGCCGGCTATCGGGTGCTGGATCTATCGCAATATATCCCCGGCCCCTTTGCCACCCGCATGCTTTCTGACCTGGGTGCCGATGTCATCAAGGTTGAACCGCCACGCGGTGATCCGATGCGCAACTTCATGCTCTCGGACAATGCTATGCCATCCGCTCTGTATCGCCACCTGAATCGTGGTAAGCGGGTGGTCAGGTTGGATCTGAAGTCAAATCAGGGCAAGGCGGAGCTGTCCCGCCTGTTGAAAAATGCCGATGTACTGCTGGAATCCTTTCGGCCCGGCGTGATGGACCGGCTCGGCTTCGACCGCACGCGGCTGGAACTGCTCAACCCTCAACTAATCCATTGCGCCCTGTCCGGATTCGGCCAGAACGGCCCCTATCGCGATCACGCCGGACACGACTTGACCTACTGCGCGGCCAGCGGTGCGCTGAGCGCCACCGGCACCCTCTCCCAACCGATGATCATCTTCCCGCCGCTGGCGGACCATGCCGGCGCGATGCAGGCGGTGACGGCCATCCAATCGGCCCTGCTGGGTCGAGTAAAGAGCGGCAACGGTGCATTCATCGATATCAGCCTGTTCGATTCCGCCATGGCTTGGCAGTATCTGGGACTGAGCGAGGCGAAAGAGAACGCCGGACTGCAGCGCGAGCAGCTACTGCTGAATGGCGGCGCCGCCTGCTACAACATCTATGAAACGGCCGATAACCAGTTCCTCGCCCTGGCACCGCTGGAGGCCAAGTTCTGGCGCGCCTTCTGCGAAGCGGTCGACCGCCAAGCCTGGATACCCCGGCATCTGGAGAATATGCCCCAGACCGCGCTGATCCAGGAGTTGCGGGAACTGTTTCTCTCCCAGCCGCTGGAACACTGGCAGCATCTACTGGGTGACGTGGACTGCTGCTTTGAAACCATACCCACCCTGGACCAGGCGAAACACCATCCACAGGTGGAAGCCCGCGGCCTGCTCAACAAATGGGAACCGGCCTACCCGGCCTGGATCAACGGCGCGCCCTGCCGGTTACCCCATCGTATGATTGAGATTGGGGATGGGGAGAGCGTGGATTGGCTCCCGGAGTGATCGTAAGCTGACGGATCGCTATGGGCACAGACAACCTGCCTACCTTTATTGGCCGTACTACACCGTCCGCGTGGGCACAAACAGCGTGCCCACCCTACCTGGCTGTATTTATTTCAGAACATTACCGTAGCCAATCGCAATACATGGTTACACGTTTCGCCCGGCCTAAAGTCCTTTAGGCGAGGTACTTTTGCGGCCAAAAGTACCCAAAAGCCTTTCCCCGGTCAGCCTGCCCTTCGGGTCCTCTGCGCTTCTCGGTCTGAGCGGCGCGTGAAAAAACTCGCCGCTGTGCGGCTCAGACAATTTCACGCTTATTCCCGCTCAGCCCTGCGATGCTCGACAGGCCGAACGGGAAAGTGCCCTACCTCTCTTCTTGCCAATCTGATAGTCCATAACGGGAAAAGTCGTACCAAACGGTTTAGATTCGGCACATATCGTAGCCGTTTACGGAAACAAGCTGAAATGGAACCGTTGGTAGGGGCAGGCCTCTGTGCCTGCCCTTTTCCAACGATACTGCCGCCAATCGACTCCCAGGTATTTATCCGATCCGGATTGCCGGCAATTCCGGCTTCTCCAAACGCACTTTCTGTTCCGGCGCGATCACCCGAGCATCCCCCTTGGCCACCAACTCCCCCTCTTGATTGTGCACCTGACAATCCAGGGTAACGTGACGCTTGGCATCGTCCAGCTTACCGGTCACGCTAAGCGTCACGGTGATTTCATCACCCGGACGGACCGGGCGGCGAAACTGCAGGTTCTGTTGCAGATAGATGGTGCCGGGTCCCGGCAATACGGTGGCCACTGCAGCGGAGATCACCGACCCGGTCCACATACCGTGGGCGATGCGTCCCTTGAATGGCGTCTCCCTGGCGAAGGCTTCATCCAGATGCACCGGATTAACGTCGCCAGATATCTTGGCGAACAGCACCAGATCCTCTTCGGTAAGTCGTTTGCTGAAACGGGCAGAGGTGCCCAACTGCAGTTCGCTGTACGGTATATTTTCCATGGTGGCCATGCAGAATTCCCCAGTTCTGAATTGAAAAAACGCCGGGATGCTCAGCCATTAATCGATATTTATATCGCGTATCCCAGCTTTCGCAGATGTTGTCTGACATTCTGCTCAGCCAATGGTATCAGCTTACTGGGAATGCCCCGGTAGAGTTTTTGCACGATCTGATCCAGATCATCACCCTCGTCGATCAGCGTGCGGATCTGTGCCTCCCGCTCCTGCCGATGCTGCAGGGTTTTTTCCAGCAGGTGGGTACCGCCTATCGGGATGCCGTGGGAAGAGACAATCGCTCTGGGTTGCAGATCGATAATGCGCTGCAGGGTATTGAAGTAATCCTGCATATTGCCTTCCGGCTCGGGAATCACCACCGTGGCCATGGGCTGCACCAGATCGGCCACAAAGAACCAGGACATATCCACCGGTGCCAGACCGATCATGCCGTCATCGTGCCCGGGCAATTCATAACAGTGCACATCCCGGCCCAGCCACTGGGTGAGGTGTGTACCCTCTTGCACGTGAATCACCTCGACACCCTGCAGATAGTCAGCGCCGTTGCAGCGTAACAGATGCTGTTCGGTCTTACGGGAACAGAGGAGCGGTAAACCGAGCTGTTGCGCGATCTCCGGCGCGCGTTCGTGATGATCCCGATGGTGGTGGGTAATCAGGATACCGTCCACCGGATAGCGTTCCAGGGTATTGAACATCAACTGCAACACGGCATCGGATTCCGGGGCCGGATCCACCAGATAACGCGGTGCGCCACCATCACCGACGATCAGCGCATAGGTGTATTCGGCCGGCGGCAGCGTATTGGACGGTGTGGGTATATAACCGAGGCCGCGGATCATCTCCAGGTAGGCGAGTTCGCGCTGCTCGTCATAATCGAGATTGAACGGTTCGATGGTGCGGGTAGCCATGTCCTCGGCAAAGGCGCGGGCAGTGCGCATGATCGGTACCACCATCATCCCCTGGCCCGATTCGTAGCGTTCCAGAAAGGCATCCCGATGCAGCCAGTCGGACCAGGCGATCTCGTCGCTGTGGGGACGAAATACCGGCTTGGATTTCAGCACAATCTTGTAGTAGTGGGCATGAAAACGGACGCGTTCGAAAGGGGGCGTGACGGCGATCCCCATCAGTGCTACCTGCTCCACTTGATCCTGCACGATGGCTTGCTCCAGATCGAAACCCAGCTCTTCATCCAGCTCCCTGATCAGTGCGCGAATCCTTTCCGGCTTAAATCCGGCAATATGTGGATGGCTATAGCGGTAACCGGCATCCTCTTCGTCCACTTTGCCGCCGGGAAAAGCGTAATAGCCAGGAAATGCACGCAGATAATCCTGGCGTTTGATCACAAACACCTCTTCCCCATGTACCAGTACAGCGGTAACGGCATCACGCATAACAACTTCCCCTATCAGGTTTGTTGCAAATGATACCATAGGGTCAGGGAAGTGGACGCAATAACACAGTATCTCAGTGGTTTATAGGACCTGCACCGCTCTATTCGCTTGTCGGCAGCCAACCACCCGCCGCCTGCAGCGGCGCTTGGCGCTCCGGTTCACTGACCCAGGCGACCAGGGCCAGACGTTTTGCGTCGGTCTGTTTGATCTCCGGCAAGGGCGATTGCCACTGCAGATCCGTTGAGTCGCTGGCATTCAACCCCACCACCACAAAGTCATGGCGCAAATCACGGCCCCGATTTTCACCTGCCGCCACGTCACTCTCCAGACCAAAAGCGACCACCGCCAGATGCAAACGCAGTCCGCCAGCCGGCTTTTTCACCGGTTCAAACCGCGCCTTCACTCGGTTATCGGCAACCTCCAGGCTCAATGCCCCAACCGTTTCATTTGCCAGGGCGGGACGTTGACGAAACCAGCGCCGCCACTCTTCGCCATTGACCAGTACGCCGGGGGTATAGACCGTGCGGATGCCACCTTCACGCTGGTAACGGTACTGGCGATCGGAGAAACGGGGCTGGGCGTAGCGATCCTGCCAGCCGATGTAATCCCAGTAATCCACATGAAAAGCGAGTGGAATCACCTGCTGCCAGAGCCCCTCATCCTTGATGAACCCATTCAGCCACGCCTCGGCAGGCGGACAACTGCTGCACCCTTCCGAGGTATAGAGTTCAACCAGGTTAACCCGCCGGTCGCCACTCTCGATGCGTACGGTGTCCGCCAGCAAATTCCCACTGACCAGCGTCGCCAACAGCACCCCTAAGCCGCTTTTAATCAATCTCTTACCAGTAGCCATATGCTCTCTCCTCAATGCGCGGGGGCTTGGAATTGACTGAGATACTCGCCGTAGCCGGCCTGCTCCAGTTTCTCGACCGGGATAAAACGCAACGCCCCTGAATTGATGCAGAAACGCAAGCCGGTAGGCGGTGGCCCGTCATGGAACAGGTGGCCCAAATGCGAATCGGCATAGTAAGAGCGCACCTCGGTCCGTCGCATCCCCCAACTCCAGTCATTCTTTTGCAGCACATGCTTCGGCTCCAGCGCCCGGGTGAAACTGGGCCAACCGGTTCCGGACTTAAACTTGTCACGGGAGCTGAATAGCGGTTCACCGGAGACGATATCCACGTAGATACCCGCCGCATGGTTGTCCCAATAGGCGTTGTTGAAGGCCCGCTCCGTCCCCTCCTCCTGGGTGATCCGGTACTGCTCCGGCGTCAAGCGCGCTTTGATCTCCTGTTCGGGTGGGCGCGTCCATCGTCCTTCAGCAGAGGCCGGCGAGCCGGCCACGGACAGATCGCCCATGCCCAGGGCCAGACACAGGGCAGCCAGTCGTGCAGAGAGCTTGATCATGATTCCTCCTTCAACAGCCGCCCACCGAATTGAGCCAGCGACAAGCGGCGCCACCCGCCACGCAACCGAGCGCGAACCTGGGGCGGCAGACGGAAAGACATCAGCACCAGGAATCCGGCCAGATAGAGCAACGGCGACAGGGTGTCCGCCTTCACCAGCCAGAGGTAGTGCAGCACACCGCCCAGCGCACAGAAATAGACCAACCGGTGCAACCGCTTCCAGCGTTTGCCGCCCAGCAGGCGAATGATCCGGTTATGTGAAGTAGCCGCCAGGGGAATCAGCATGAGGAAGGCGCTGAAGCCGACCGTCACATAGGGCCGCTTCACGACGTCGGCCAGAATGGCGGTCAGATCGAGACTATGGTCCAACACCGCGTAGGTGGAGAAGTGCAGCAGCGCATACATAAAGCTGTAGAGTCCGATCATACGCCGCAAGCGCACGAACTCATTGATGCCCGTTATGCGGCAAAGCGGCGTGATAGCCAGGGTCAACAGCAGCAGACGCAGCGCCCAGAGGCCGGTCTGGTGGGTAATCGTCTCGACCGGGTTGGCCCCCAGCGTATCGCTAAAGCCCCGTTGCACCAGCAGCGCCAACGGCACCAGCAACAGGATAAACAGCGCCGGCTTCAGCAATCGGCTAATGATCTGTGCGCGGGTCATCAACTACCGCCTCCGGTTAAAAGTACTTCTTCAGATCCATGCCGCTATAGAGCGACGCCACTTGGTCGGCATAACCGTTGAACATCTGGGTCTCCTGCTTCAACCAGTTGCCGATGCGCCGCTCCTTCTTCTGGCTCCAGCGCAAGTGGTCCACCTGGGGATTCACATTGGAGTAAAAACCGTATTCGGAGGGCTGCACCTGGTTCCAGGTGGAGACCGGTTGCTCCTCGGTGAAACTAATGCGCACGATCGACTTGATACTCTTGAAGCCATACTTCCATGGCACCACCAGACGCAACGGCGCCCCGTTCTGGTTCGGTAGCTCGGCGCCGTACATACCCACCGCCAACATGGCCAGCGGGTGCATCGCCTCATCCATACGCAACCCCTCGCGGTAGGGCCACTCCAGTACCCGGCGCTTCTGGCCCGGCATCCGGGCGGGATCGTGCAAGGTGTAAAAGGCCACATACTTGGCCTTAGAGGTGGGCTGGAAACGTTTCAGGGCATCACCCAGGGAGAAGCCCACCCAGGGAATCACCATCGACCAGGCCTCAACACAGCGCAACCGGTAGATGCGTTCTTCCAGTGCATGGGGTCGCAGGAAATCTTCCAGATCGTAGGTACCGGGTTTTTCACAGGCCCCGTCCACCACCACCGACCAGGGGCGGGGCACGAAGGCCTGGGCCTGCACTTTCGGATCGCTCTTACGGGTGCCGAATTCGTAAAAGTTGTTGTAGCTGGTGGCATCCTCGTAGTCGGTCGGCTTCTCATCGCTGCTGAAGGGACCCGGGCGTAGATTGGTCAGCGGTTTGGGTGACCGCGTCTCGGCCCAGGAGTTCTTTGCCCAGGGCAGCCCCGCCAACGCCGAGGCTACCCCGATCCCCAACAGCCCACTGTCGCGGATAAAGCGGCGTCGATCCAGATAGATGGATTGATCGGTGATTTCGGAAGGTTTGATAGCCTCGGGCTTTTTAATCAGCATAACGACTTTCCCATTCAAGGAGTTCGGCGAACCGCTTTATTCAGTATGGGAGAAACTATGCCGAAAACGTATGGCGCGGACATCACCCAATGATCACAATTTCATAACATCGCTGCTTGGCGGACGCTGTCATCGTGCGTTGGCGGGCTATCAGCTGCTGTAGGTCACCACCAGGTAACCCTCCGCCCGACCGCTACCGATATTGCAGATGCTATGCGCCACATCGGCCCGGTAATGGGCCGAATCGCCCTTTTTCAGGCTGCAGTGATCCGCGTCCGATCGGATCTCAACCGCCCCTTTATGCAGGGTAAACAGCTCTTTGGTGCCCTCAAAATGGGGTGCGCTGTGCAGCGCGGCCCCCGGGGCTATACTGATTTCATAGAATTCGATGCTCTTCTCCATGTTTAACGGCGACAGGGTGCGGATGCGGCACTGATCGTCGGCCCGGTACAGGTGCGAAGCGTCATCGGCGCGGATCACCTCAATTCCGGATTGGGTCCAGGGTTCATGCACCAGTTCGCCCACCGAGATGGAGAAGGCCTGGGCAATCCGGCAGGCCACGGTCAGGGTGGGATTGGCTTGTCCCCGTTCGATCTGGCTCAACATGGAGCGACTAACTCCCGAGGCGACGGCCAACGCTTCCAGGGTCAACCCCTGTTTCTTGCGCAGTTGCTTGACCCGTTCGGCCAGTGTCAGGGCCGTGTTGTCAGTCTCTCTGGAAGTGGGAGTCATAGCTCAATCTCTCAATTAGTGGATTTTTTTCTTGTATATAGGAAATACAAGTTCTACTATACCAAACACTTTTCCATTATAGCGGAATATATCCAGGAATCACATGAACACCATGAAGGCACTGGTCAAAGCGGAAGCGAAACCCGGTATCTGGCTGCAGGAGGTTCCCCTGCCCAGCGTCGGCATCAACGATGTCTTGATCAAGATAAAACGCACCGCCATCTGCGGCACCGATATCCACATCTACAACTGGGACAGTTGGGCACAGAAGACCATCCCGGTACCCATGGTGGTGGGACACGAATTTGTCGGTGAGATCGTCGAGGTGGGCAGTAATGTTATCGACTTCAGTCCGGGGGAGATCGTCTCCGGCGAAGGACACGTGGTCTGCGGACGCTGCCGTAACTGCATGGCCGGACGGCGTCATCTCTGTGCCCACACCAGCGGTGTCGGCGTCAACCGTACCGGCGCATTTGCCGAATACCTGTCGCTGCCCATGTCCAATGTCTGGGAGCATCGTCCCGGTATCGACCTGGATGTAGCGGCCATTTTTGACCCCTTCGGCAATGCCGTACATACCGCCCTGCAGTTCGACCTGCTGGGTGAAGACGTGCTGATCACCGGTGCCGGCCCTATCGGCGCCATGGCCGCCGCGGTGTGCAAACACGCCGGCGCCCGGCACGTGGTGATTACCGACGTCAATCCCTGGCGGCTCGAGCTGGCGAAACGACTGGGGGCAGACCGCACCGTGGATGTCCGTCACGAGAGCCTGGAAACGGTGAAACAGGAACTGAACATGAGTGAAGGTTTCGACGTGGGACTGGAGATGTCCGGCAACGCCGAAGCGTTCAACCAGATGATCAGCCACATGTGCCACGGCGGCAAAATAGCCCTGCTCGGCATTGTCGGCGAAGAGACCCAAATCGACTGGAACACGGTGATCTTCAACATGCTCACCATCAAGGGTGTCTATGGCCGGGAGATGTACGAAACCTGGTACAAGATGTCGGTATTTATCGAGGCGGGACTGAATATCGCCCCGATCATCACCCACCACTTCCACTACAGCGAGTTTCAGGCCGGCTTCGACGCCATGTTGTCGGGCCAGTCGGGTAAAGTGATATTGAACTGGGAAGATTAGGAAACAGACCATGTACGGGCAATTTCAACAACATCTGCAACAGCAACTCGACAGCATCCGCGAAGCCGGCCTGTATAAGGACGAACGGGTTATCTCCTCGCCCCAGGGGGCGCACGTGTCGGTTAACCAGGGTGCCGAGATCCTCAATCTCTGCGCCAACAATTACCTGGGACTGGCGCAACATCCCGCGATCCGCGAAGCGGCCGAGCGGGGTTTGGAACAGTGGGGTTACGGTCTCGCTTCGGTGCGCTTTATCTGCGGCACCCAAACCATCCACAAAACCCTGGAGCAGCGACTGAGCCGTTTTCTCGGCATGCAAGACACTATCCTCTACCCCTCCTGCTTCGACGCCAACGGCGGCCTGTTCGAAACCCTGCTGGGCGAAGAAGACGCGGTGATCTCGGATGAATTGAACCACGCCTCGATCATAGACGGCGTCCGGCTCTGCCGCGCCAAACGTTACCGTTATAAAAACAATGATATGGCCGACCTGGAACAGCAGCTCAAACAGGCGGACACCGCCGGTGCCCGCTTCAAGTTGATCACCACCGACGGCGTCTTTTCCATGGACGGTTACTACGCCCAACTGGATAAAATCTGTGATCTGGCGGAACGCTACCAGGCCCTGGTCCACTTTGACGACAGCCACGCGGTCGGCTTTGTCGGCGAAAATGGACGCGGCACCCACGAACATTGCGGATGCATGGAGCGGGTGGATATCACCACCGGCACCCTGGGCAAGGCGCTGGGCGGTGCCAGCGGCGGTTACACCAGCGGCCGCAAAGAGATCGTGGAACTGTTGCGCCAGCGCTCCCGCCCCTACCTGTTTTCCAACACCGTGGCACCACCGGTAGTGGCCGGGGCCATTGCCGCGCTGGATCTGCTGGAGCAATCCAGCGAGCTGCGCGCGCAACTGGAACAGAACACCCGCCTGTTCCGTGACGGTCTGACGCGTGCCGGATTTGACCTGCTACCGGGCAGTCACCCGATTGTGCCGATCATGCTCTATGATGCGCCCAAAGCGGTCGAGTTTGCCCGACGCATGTTGGACCAGGGGATCTATGTGGTGGCCTTCTCGTTCCCGGTCGTCCCGCAAGGCAGGGCGCGTATCCGCACCCAGATCTCGGCGGCGCACACGCGAGATGACCTGGCGTTTGCGATCGAAGCATTCAGCCGGGTTAAGGCGGAGATGGGCCTATAGCCGATTACCGCTTCTTCATAAAAATTCACCAACAGATCTCATGGACTGCACCTTCCGCATCCATGCGGCGGAAAGGCCCTCGACCCAGAGGCCGATCACGCATAGGTCATCAACTAAATCCACCTAAATGTCACCCAAATGACAGACCTCACTGGGGTCTGTTGTTAGGATTTTATTGTCGCCAAAATACCTTTGTATCGGCCGAACAGAATAGAGAGACAGACATGCTTGAGATCAATCGACACGACGCTATCGCCATCCTGAACTTGAAGCATGGACCGGCCAATGCCATGGACTTGGAGTTTGTACGGGCCGTCGGCGACGCCTTCAAAGAGTTGGATGCTGACGACTGCAGCGCCGTGGTCATGACCGGGCAAGGCAAGATCTTCTCAGCCGGTGTTGATTTGCCCCGTCTGCTGGAGGGCGGCGTCGAGTATGTACGTCAATTCCTTCCGGCACTGGACGACATGATCGAGTCGGCCTTCTTCTGCCGCAAACCGGTCATTGCGGCGCTCAACGGCCACGCCATCGCCGGCGGATGCCTGCTCGCCTGTACCGCCGATCGCACGCTGATGGCCGCGGGCAAAGGCCGGATTGGCGTACCCGAACTGAGAGTCGGCGTACCCTTCCCGATCTCCGCCATGGAGATAATGCGCAGCAAGCTACCGGCCAACACTTTCGAAACGATCATGACCGGTGGCGCGACTTACACGCCCGAGATGGCCCTTGAGCAGGGATTGATCAATAAGATAGTCGATGCCGACCAGCTCCTGGAGAAAGCGATGGCGGTAGCGGAAGATCTCGGTTCAATCGGCCGGGAAGCCTTTGCCGTCACCAAGACCCACGCTCGCCAACCGGCCAGACAGGCCATGGCTGTTGCCTATGAACAGTTTGGTGACGAGGTTAACCGAGTGTGGCAGGCTGAATCCACGCATGCGGCGATCCGCGACTTTGTAGCCAAGACCTTGAAAAAATAATCCGCGTATCGGCAGGCGGATAAAGCGGCGGAACCTAAGTCTTCTTTACCAATATGAGCCCTGCCAAGAGCGGGGCTTTTTCTTGCACTATGCAAAAAATTTTAGTCGTACTATCGAGTAGACCGGATATATATCAGCACGACCGTTTTCATCATTCGATAACGACTTCGGTGACATACAAAGGTTGGTAATTGCTGGATACCAGCACGGGCAGGATTTGCCTTGACACAGGCCGGGCGTCCATACAGTTAAAGACCCCCGGCTACCCGATTCGGCTAATCTCTGCGTTCGACACCATTGCTCATCAGCCCTTTTTCGAGGTTCTCGAATCGTTCCCACAGCCCCGTTTGCTGAAAAGAGAATGGCTGAGGATTTTCATCCCCTTCCCTACGTGACTCTTCGGCATCCACGACCTCCTGAGCTAGGGAAATGCACCACTCCAGCGCGAACTCCGCTTCATCCCGGAGTATTTCGTCTTCTCTTCGATAGTTCACAGCATCACATGCCCTGTGCCACCACTTCCTAACCTTTTCCAATTCGTTTCGAAGGTCCGGGCTCGTGAGATAGATACCGTTGATAGTGCAGTGATGGAGTGCTTCTATAGCTGCTTCTCTGCGGTTATCCTGAAAGGCACGCTCTTCGTGATGGTCTTTGCAGAGCCCGCCTTGGTGTGGTGGCTCAAAGCAGCCATTCTTCCGGCACTCGAATTGTTTACGCTTCTTACCCACCCCAATCCTCCGCGTGTTCCTTTTCTACCGAACATCTGATCATCGTAATCTGGGACACCCATCATTAACTATGGTGAGAGACCAAACCGAATGGGTTTATTGATCGCTATTCGGGATCATTGACACCACAGTCGCTTGTATTCCTTAATCTAACCCTGAGGCCGGTCATCCATTGTTGAGGGCGCACTAACCACGATGCACCCGTCGATGCCATCAATCTTCATTACGCCCTCTTTGAACTTGGCATGCTCCTGCGTCGCACGCGTGTAATCCCACAGAAAACTGACGATCCGCGCATCCTTGTATTTCGTGTCGGCGCGATAAAGCGATGCGTCTTCTGCAATCTCGCCAATAAGCGCCGGAAAGGATTTCTTCGTATCCTTTCGGTACTTGACCTCGATGACTGTATGCAATGACGGCAGGTAGAGGTCAATGCGCGGGTTCTTCTGCCCGACGGGCTGTAGGTTCACTTCATCCGCGATGTCTTTGAAGATAGGCCCAAGCAGGACATAGAGAAGATTCTGAACGTGGTATTCGTTCTCCACCGGCCACTTGACGGGTTCCGCGCCTCGCGTGCGGCCCGAATCCTCCCATGTCCACCGCTTGAGGCCGACCGGGATATGCTCCAGAAACTCCAGAAGGTCATCGAGGCTCCAGCCTTTAGGCGGCACAACGGCCACATCCTGATTTACTTGATCGAAGACATAGATCATCAGACACAAGAGCGCCGCCGAAGCGTCCCTCTGTGCCTGCGCCCGAAACTCGCCCATGAAGCTGCCGATCAGGGCCATGCGGCTCCGGTGATCGTCGATCCGCCGGATCGTCTTGTAGTGAAGGAAGAGCGGCACGCACGCGCTGTCATAGTCGGCGGACTCCCCGCTGCGGATATAGGCGGCGATATCCTTCTCGAAAAGATTGAGGTGATCGCCACCGATCTGTTGTGAAAGAAATCCAGAAATCCAGTTCTCGAACTCGCGGGTGATACGGCTATCGTTCATCTGCCCGGCCAACCATTTCACGGCCATCACGCCAAACATATCGGAAACCCACGGGCGCGGCGTCGAGTCGATTTTGGCAGCCTGTCCGAGCAGGCGCGAAATATCCTTGCTTGGGACAGTTTCCTCCAGAACGCCGAGGCCCGCAATCGCACACCGCTGATATAAGGAAAGCGTCGCAAAGTCGAAGGCCGGAACACCGTCCTTCGACAATCCCAGAAAATACATGAAAGTGCATTTGAAGGGATCAGCGTGCGCGCTCATGATCACCTTGTGGTGCAGATACTCACGCAACTGGTACGCGTTCTCCCTCTCTACAGAAACCATTGGGATTGCCCGATCTTTCCGATCATCACCGAGTCGTTCCAGCCCGGAAGCTGATTCAGCCAGCCGAGGTTCCGTGCAATCAGGTCGGAATAGCTGATCGTCACTGGCATGGGATTGGGAAAGTAGCTGCGCCAAGAATGCGAGGCGAAACTGTAGAGCTGCGCACTCAGATACTTGATGTCCTTGAAGGTCGAAACCTTGTGAACATTGAGGATCACGCCGCGCGGATGCCCGTCTGTATCCTGCCGCAATTCGCGCTGGCCGATCAGATAGATGAGCATTTCATGCTTGGAGAGCTTGAATGTCTTTCCGCGCAGCGGGGCCAGTTTTCCTTTCTGCACGCCTGCTGTCGCGGAGTCGAACATATGCAGCCCGTGATTTTCTGAGATTTTCAGGAACGCATACTCGATCTGATATTCCCGGTATTTTTGAATCACAACACGGACAGCTTCAATCTCTTCCTTGTTAAACTTCTTGACCTGCGCGTGAAAGATCAGGCGGATCGTGTCGCCTTTCTGCCAGTTCATTCGCTTTTGGATTTTCTCGATGGTTTCACCGAGAACCGAAGTAAGAGCCTCGCAGTAGGCTTGCGGTACGACTGCCTTTGAGGTATTCGAGACGATATAGCTTCCGTCTCCGGAGAAGACGGTCGTGATGCCCATGATCCGCTGATTATCTGCTCCGCGCCCTTGTCCGATGTTGGCACTGCCAATGCCGATCACGAGTTCATGCGAGAGCGTCGGAGAGGATTTGAGCAGCCACGGAACGCCACCCATCTTCGCGTAGCAGGCCAGCGCCATATTGTTAAGCGAGTAGCCGAGCGAATAATCCGACTGCGCCAGCAGCTCTATAGTAAAATCCTGCACGGGAACCTGATGCAGGAAGAACAGGCTCTTACCCAGATAGTACGGATTCTCTGTGACCTTGAGCTTCTTAAAGGACTGCCGGACTTGTACGAGAGCCAGGTCCCATCGTCCGCCGTCATCCGCTTTCTTCCGGATCGCAGCCTCGATGGCACTCTTGTATGCCTCCACGCTATCGGTGGCCGCGGCGAACACCTCCACGTGGCTGGTTCCCAGCGCGAACTTGCCTTCAAGGCCGTTGCTGAAATACTTGCTGTTTGAAATCCCTTTCAGGAGCTTGCGGACGAACTGTTCGACTCGGCCCTTGTCGTGCTGGGCGCATATCACACAGATGGACGGATCGTTTCTATCGAATGTGCGCTTCGTATAGGGCCCGCTCTGCGTCAGTCCCTTCTCGGCCCAATCTGCTTCGCCGTTGTCATTGAAGACGAATAGGGGTTTCTGCATCTGCCCACAATCCTTCTGGATATCGGGAGCATCTACTATCTCTATGCGCGTTCCGTCGATCAGCGGAATAGTCTTCGACTGGATATACTTCTTTAGCGTGTCGATGCGAGCTTTCTTGTTCTCACCACCATTGAATATGGAGACTGACTGCCGTATACGCTCGACGATAGCGTCTTTCTGCGCACCGTGTGTATGCAGAATGTAATCGTCGAAGTTCGTCCGGCTTGCTTCAAGGTAAACGTCCTTTGCATCCACCTGCACTACCTGATCATCAGGTCGCGTGACGTGTAACATTTCGCCATTGATCGCGTTCACAAATCCCAAGAGTCTTCTATACCCATCCTCCTGTTCGTTGACAACGTAGCGGCCCATGAGATCGAACCCGCCATTCAGGAAAAACAGACCGTTCTCGTTGAGAACCCGGCGTGTCGTGCAATCAATAACAAGGCACGGATGGTCCTGCACATAACGGGTTTCGATCGAATATTTGGCACAGATCTTAAACGGATAGGTTTCGCCGAGAATCGGGACGAGAAGATTATCTTCCGGTTTGGCACTCACAAGCTCGATGGGGTTGAAGCCGGTAGGATGGCGCCCCAGCCCCGCAAGGTGGCGTGTCAACCCGTCCTTGACCAGCGAGCAGAAGATGCCGAAGTTGTGGTTGATAGGGATTGTGAGCGGCGTACCGGATACGGGGAACGCGCCGTCCGCTGAAAAAATCAGAATGTTGTCATCCTGCCGACGGAAGAAATGCGTCGATCCGTGTTTCGCGCGAAGATCATCCAGCGTCTCCTTGTCATACGAGATTTGGAGAGCCTCAAGCTCCGCATCGGGGATTCTGAGTGGAAATGCGTTCAGCAAGACTGACAAAATTCGATCCTTTCTTTGGTCAATAGATATGCCATTCTTGTGCGTCTAGCGCCAAGCACAACCGAGGGGAGCCGTGTAGCGGTGACGGTTCGGTTGCTGCGTTTTGTTAGGGCTTTTTGCTAGAAGTAAGAAACCTGCAGGCATATTTCTTATCCCCCCACTCAAAGGCAAATGTTTCTGAAACTTCATACCACCCTCCACCTGGATGTCCTGTTCCATGATTGGCCCCCATGCAAGAGCATTCGCAGTGGAAGCCTTGGGCATTCCAGCATGCGGGGGCACATTTTTGTTGCTCCCGGAATAGCTGTAATACATAAACTTGTCTGTATCGTTTAAGCACTTGCTTAATGATATCGTCAAACCACGCTACTGGGATTTCCCAACTCTTATATTTGTCGTTCCATTTTGGCTTGTGGCGCCTTTCTCCCCTAAGCCAAGTAAAGTTGTCGCTGGAATAGGGTAGCTTAACCAATATTGGTTTTGATTTTTCTCTGCGAAATACAACGGGCACTTTCTTTTGCCGCCATATTTCCTTTAGTCTTGGATCTCCCTTTTCCATTTATTCAGAGCCCTAACGAGGCTGTAGCAAAACTCCAGCATCCCATTTAATAATATTGTGATGCGTTCCTACGTGCACAAAATGAAAATAATCGTCGGGACAGCTATTAATTTCACGTAGAGACGCATTTTTTAGTCCGCTTTTTACCCAATTACCGTGACGTTAGTATAACTGGAGTTTTGCTGCAGCCTGAACGCTGCCGACACCGGCGGGGAGCGAAGCGACCCGTCCAGCCCGAAGGGCGATGGTGCTTGGTCTGGTTAGGTTTCTTGTTGGTATTTTTCATACTTGTTACGGGTATAGACTTGATTAGAAATCTCATCGCTGTGCCTATGTTTCCGGATAAGATCTCCATCAACTATTTTTGCTTTATGACTATAGAGGTGACCGTATTTCTCCCAATTGCCTTCGACAATTTCCACCGCTGAAGCGAAATTACTTCCTTCTATTACAGCCAGCCAATAACCATCACCATTTATCCATCAATGAGACCATTCGGCATCTAGATCACTAAATCTATTTGCCCATTCTTCCCGTATTTTCTCACGAAGATTATTCATGATCTGAAACCTAACAGTTGATTACCCATCAAAATCGCACAATCAATTGCAATACTGGACTTATTGTTCTGCACATTATATTTCCTGCCTCATTTGTAGCACTTCGGCAAGACAACTGATTCGGACGGGTATTCAGCCTCCCGCCAAGCAGATATCCCTTATATTCTCAGCAGGTTACCAGACAACCCCCAACAGGAGAAATAATTTCTCTTAGTTGCTGTAGGGGATGGTGTTTATTGGGCGAGGCAGCCTCATTTAACGAGCCCTAACTGGCGGGACCGTGAAGCCACTTGAGCAATTCATAGGCGGTGCGGATTTCGATGAAACGCGCCGGCTCGCCGCCCTTGTCGGGATGGTGCCGGGCCGCCAGTTGTCGATAGCGGCGCTGTATGGACCCCCAGGTGAGTTCTTCCACCTCTGTCAGGCCGAACAGGCGTAGCGCCTCGACCTGTTGGTCGATGGCATGGTACTGCTCCCAGAATCCCCGCAGCAGGGCCGCCACATCGGCGGCGCGGGTCTGCTGCAGGTTGTCCCAGTCCAGATAGTAGCGGCGCAACGGCTGATCGGCGGCGAGCGCCCCTTCATCCCATGCACCGCACTCCTCTACGGGTTCCAGTCGGATCACCAGCGGATCGATCCGCAGTCGCCGCCCCTCGCCGGCCAGCTGATCCTGCAACCGATAGAGGGCATTCATCACCAGAAAATGTTGGCGAAACAGCACCAGGTTAGCGTCTTGTGTGGTGCCGGCGCACAGCTCTGACGGCCACTCCAGCCGTTTGATCAGTGCGTGCTCGCTCAAGCCGTTCGGGAACTCGTGAAGCAGCGACAGGATGGGGGCGATCAGCGGGTTGTTATACATGACGCCATTATCCATACTTTCAGCTCCAACCCCACCCAAGCGGATAATGAACCGATGTGCACCTTGGTGATCCTATTTCAACCCGAACAGCGTTGGCCGCTGATCCTGGCCGGCAACCGCGACGAGATGCGCGACCGCCCTTCCGCCCCGCCCAGCCACCACTGGCCGGCACAACCGGACGTCATCGCCGGCCTGGACCATCTGGGCGGCGGTACCTGGATGGGTATGAACCGGGCAGGCGTCGTCGCCACGGTAATGAATCGGGAAGGGACGCTGGGACCGGCGACCGGTAAGCGAAGTCGCGGCGACCTAGTGCTCGAAGCGCTCAAGGCATCGTCAGCCAAAGCGGCGGTGGAAACCGTAAAATCCATCCCGGCCCACCACTACCGCGCCTTCAATCTGTTTATCGGTGACCGACAAAACTGTTTCTGGCTACGTAACCGGGACGAGGGAGAGATGCCGGAGCTGGAAGCATTCCGCATTGAACCGGGATTGCACATGCTCACCTCCCGAGAGCTGGACGACCGCAGCCATCCGCGAATCGATTTCTGGCTCCCGCTGTTTCAAAACGCCCGACCGCCGGTACCGGAGCAGCAGATGTGGGAAGAATGGATTCAACTGCTTGCCGGCCGGATGAATGCGTCACTGGCCAATCCCCATGCCGCCATGAATATGGATTTTCCGATGGGCTTTGCCACGGTCTCTTGCTCGCTGATCGCCCTGGCGCAATCGCCGGATCAGGACCGTCCCATCTGGATGTATGCCGATGGGGCGCCAGATCGGGTAGAATTTACGCCGGTCGAGATGGAAGCCTAGCGCGACGAGAGGCCGTCACCATCAGCTAAATTGTTGAAACTGCGCCGCCGGGACCGGTTTACCATAGAGGAAGCCCTGCACCGCGTCGCACCCCATATCGGCCAACAGCGCGGCCTGGGCCTCCGTTTCCACCCCTTCGGCGATCACCGACAACCCGAGGCTGTGCGCCATGGCGATAATCGCCAACACAATCGCCACATCGTTACCGTCTTCCGGCACATCGCGCACAAACGAGCGATCAATCTTCAGCTTCTCCACGTGGAAACGCTTCAGATAGGCGAGTGAACAGTAGCCGGTACCAAAATCGTCAATGGCCAGCGTGACACCGGCCTCCCTGAAAGATTGAACGAGCTGACTGATCGATTCCCGCTGCCCCATCAGGGCGCTCTCGGTAATCTCGATCTCCAGGTATTCCGGTGGTAGGCCGGTCTCATCCAATATCTGGCGGATCATTCGCAGCACATTCTCTTGGATAAACAGGTGCGCAGAAAAATTGACTGAAATCCGTCCGCACAGGGTACCGTTATCGAACCAAACCTTGGCCTGCTGGCAAGCACGTCGCAATACCCAGACACTGATGGGTTTAATCAACCCCGTCTCTTCCGCCAACCAGATAAACTCTGCCGGTGACACCAGCCCATTTACCGGATGATTCCAGCGAATCAATGCTTCAGCACCGGACAACTCACCGCTGGACAGCTTGAACTGGGGCTGAAAATAGAGTTCAAACTCACCCCTTTCCAGGGCTTGCCGCAGCTCTTTTTCAAGCGAGAAACGGGAGTTGGCCGCCACGGTCAACTCACGCGTGTAGTAATGGTATTTGTTTTTACCCTCCGCCTTCGCCCGGTACATGGCACTGTCGGCATTTTTTAACAGGGCGACCGCATCGTTGGCGTCATCCGGAAACAGGCTGATACCGATACTGGCGGTAAGAAAAATCTCCGCGTCATCCACCAGAAACGGTAACAGCAGATTGCGTTGAATCTTATCCGCTACCGTTGCCGGCAACTCATCCTGTTCAAAATTCTCCATGATCAGAGCGAACTCATCGCCACCCAGCCGAGCCACCGTATCCTCTTCCCGCGCATATTCCCGCAGCCGGGCCGCAACTTGTCGCAGCAGTTCATCTCCGGCGGGATGCCCGGCGGTATCGTTAATATTCTTGAATCGATCCAGATCAATCAGTAGTACGCATACCCGGTAATTGTCCCGGCTGGCCCGGGCCAAGGCGTGTCTCAAGCGGTCATTGAACAGGAAACGGTTGGGCAGATTGGTGAGGGCATCGTAGTGGGCCAGTCTGTCCAGTGCCTCGGTCCGTTCCAGCACTTTCAGTTCCAGGTGATTGCGATCCGCTAACAGCGCCGCGTTGTGTTCACTCAGCAACTGCTTCTGCCGGGCGATTAGCTGACGCTGCTGCTCGGCTTCCCGCGTCCGTTCACGCAAGCTTTCCATCAGCCGGGCCAACTGCTGTTTACTGCTACTGAAATCGTGGATGGTCTCCACCAATAGATCGGATTTAACCTGATGTAGATACGCCAGGCAGCTCATGCGCAGACTCTTCTCCAGCAGTTCCCGGTTGATGTCCCTGACTTCCCCAACCTGACGCGAACTGATATCGGTGATACTCAGTGTCACACGCCCTCCTCCACCAGGTCGATTCCGCAAGGCAGTGCTTTGAGATGGGCGATCGCCTGGGTGATGTGATCACCCTCCAGTACCGAACCGTGCTGGGGCAGGATGCGCTCCAGGTCCATACGTTCAAAACGCTCCATACAGTGACGCAGGATGCGGTTGCTGGGCATGTAGGTCTGATGGAACAGATCCATCGGCGTGAGGAAATCACCGCTGGGGAAAAGCGCCCAATCCACGGACATGGCGGCAAAAATATCGCTGGTAAACAGGCTTTTGCTCTTTACATCATAAGTGGTAATGGCACCGGGTGAGTGGAGAAAGGGGGTAAACAGAAACTGCAATTCCCGCCCGCTTTTCAGGATCAATCTATCGTCATGTGCGTCTGTAGCATAGAACGCAGAACGCAATCCCAGGTGCCGCAGCAGCCGGATACAGTTGCTATGCGCCACTATCTGCAAATCATGGCGGTTAATCACATCCTCAACCACCGCCAGATTACCGCAGACATCGGGGTCCTGGTGTTGGGCGATCACATAGGTGATCTGTTCAGGATTAACTACCTCCATCACTTTGCGCATGATCACCGGAAAGTGGGGAATGGAGCCGGGGTCGATAAATACCACATCCTGTTCATCAACCAGCAGGTAAGGGTTGCAGTGCAGACGGGCCGCTTCGTCGTAAAAGCCGACCCAATAGATCTCCCTTGTTACCGGCACTGCATTGCTGTAATCCATCTTCACCGACCACTCCCCGTATCCCTGACTGTTGCCGGTCCTGTGGATTGATACGGCCAGTCCCGGCTTTGTGTGTGTGGTGACAGCCCCGTTCACCCTCCTTTTTCACAGATAGCGCACTTTCTGCAGCCGTGGGCAACAACGGTCCACTTCTCTGCGAGCACAATCAAGTATAGACTTAAAATCATAAAGCGCGATGATGATCGATGATACCTATTGCAGGCGGTTACGGGCTTGGGGAGACGTGGCGTCTATTGACCGGAATTGATCGGGATCGAAGCTGATGGGTAATTTTTTTCCGCCAAACGTAAAATTGCGCATATATTTGGGTAAGCACCCAACCTATGAGTGTAGCGGTAACAAGGGGGTAGAGCATGCACCATTCAACAAGACAACAACGATGGTGGATAGGGATCATCGGCATCTGCCTGCTCATTGCCGGGAGTACGGTTTCAGCCCAGGAGTGGGTCTATACCGTGGTACCTGGCGATAATCTCTGGAATCTCTGTCAAAAGTACCTGTATAAAGTCGGCTACTGGAAACAGCTTCAACAGATCAACCAGATCAAAAACCCGCGGCGCATGCAGCCCGGCAGCCGGGTGCGGGTACCCATGGAGTGGATCCGGGTCAATGCCGCCCATGCCGAAGTGATTGCGATACGCGGCCAGGCGGTGCTGATCAAACCTGATGGCACGCGCCAAGAGCCGGTCACACCCGGAACCCGCATTAGCCTCGGCGATCGGCTGGAGACCACCGCCGATAGCAATGCCGCCGTCCGCTTTGCCGATAAAACGGTGATCACCCTGCATGAGGCAAGCCAGATACGTTTCGACCACCTCAGCGCCTACGGTGAAACCGGCATGGTGGACTCACGCCTGCACTTGATGAACGGGCGCAGCGACACCCGCGTCACGCCGGCCAGCGGTCCCGGTAGCCGTTTTGAGATCCACACCCCCTCTGCCATCAGTGCAGTACGCGGGACCGAATACCGGCTTTCCAGCAATCCGCAACAACAAGCCTCTACCTTTGAAGTGTTGAAAGGTAAAGTGGCGGTGACCGGGGAAAAGAAGACCCAACTGCTGCTGCCCAGTTTCGGCACCCGGGTCGAGACAGGCAAACCACCCCTGCCTCCACGCAAGCTGTTGCCGCCTCCGGTTATCGATCCGTTACCTGAAAAGATCGAGCAGCTGAACTGGCCGGTTACCTGGCAAGCCCAGGAGCAGGCCGCCGCTTATCGGGCGGAAATATCACAAAAAGCGGACTTCATATCACCGCTCTGGCAACAGCAGGTCACCGCAACCCGGGTACCGCTGCCCGATCTCCCGGATGGCCGCTATTTTTTCCGCGTGCGCGGGATTGATGACATTGGACTGGAAGGGATCACCCAGGTCCAGGAAATTCTGCTGGATGCCCGGCCGCAACCCCCTATCCCGCTTTCACCAAACAACGGCCAACTGTTCAGAGGCAGCACGCCGGAGCTGAAATGGAGCGACTCCTCTGACGCCGTCGCCTACCGTCTGCAGATCGCCGATGATCCGGCATTCGGGCATCTGCTGGTGGACCAGAACAACTTGGCTGCCACCGGTTTCGATGCCTCTGAGCTGAAGGCACCGGGCCACTACTACTGGCGGCTCTATTCACTCGACGCCACCCCGGAGCAGGGGCCGGTCAGCGATACCCGTAACTGGGAGATCAAGCTGATTCCCGACAAACCGGAAACCCACCTGGCCGTTTCAGACTCCGCTATCACTACAACCTGGCGGCCCGGCATCGCTGGCCAAACTTACCAGGTCCAATTAGCGGCCGATTCACAGTTCAGGGAGTTACTGCAGGAAGCGTCACTGCAGACACCAACATGGGAGTTGCAGCCGGTATCGGGGCAGGTACGCTATCTGCGGGTACGCTATATCGAACCGGATGGCTATGAGGGCCCTTGGGGCGCTACACAACGGATCGATCCCACCCCGGATGACAGCTGGATCTACACCTTGATGACCGGGGTACTGGGCATTCTACTGCTCTAACGGAATTGGCCCCGGTATCTGCCGGGGCCAAGGACTCAAACCAAGACAACGTCAACGCTCGTTTAAACCCAGGGAACCGCTGATAAATTCAGCGGTTCCCGTAGCACAGGGATGGCTTTATCAGCGCTCGGCTAGGCACAGCGTCGTATATCGGCTGAGGCGTGTCGACTAAAGATCCCCTCGGGTGGAACCGTGGCACGACCTGCTTTCAGCGCTTCACGAAACTGCTCCACCGAATCCAGCAGCGCACCCAGATACGCCTCGGACTCCGGTGCCCGCTTCAGCCTCTCCAGGTGCCTCTCCAGTTCCCGCTGATAATGGAAGCCTTCATTCAGTGCCGGATTCGGATGATATTTTCCCTTCATTTCAATAACCTGTCGTCTGCAACACTAAAATTAGCGCCCTATTAAACCCTGCACTTATTACAGGCACATTAAGCTGGGATCAAACGCAAAAAACCTGGTTGTAAATGGCACTGGCGCAACGAGGGCGTTTATACTGACCCGATGAACTGTATCCTGGAAGCTTGGGTTCAACATGAGCAAGCGTTGCGGCACTACCTGCGTAGTCAGGTCAGTGACGTTGCACTTGCCGAAGACCTGCTACAGGACACCTTCCTCAAAGCGCTGGCCGAAGGGAGTCGCTTCTGTCGCTTGGAGAACAGCCGCGCCTGGCTGTTCCATGTGGCGAAAAACCGACTGATTGACTGGCGCCGGACACACCGGATTAACCAGGAAATAGCCGCCGATATACCGGCTTACTCGCCGGATGAAAAGCCAGCCGTGGATGATCTCAGCCAATGCCTGCCGCGCGTCCTCAAGGAGTTGCCGGCGGCGGACAGTGAAGCGATCACTTTGTGTGACATCGACGGCCTCACCCAAGCCGAATACGCCCGCCGATCAGGTCTTACCCTTGCCGCCGCCAAGTCACGCATCCAGCGGGCACGTCGACGCCTGAAACAGCATCTGAAAATTGCCTGCCAGGTGCGCTATGACGAGTCCGGCAAGGTGTGCTGTTTTACCCCGCGCCCACCGCTGCCTTGATCCCACGCCGTCGCGTATAAAAAAAGTGCATCCTTTTGCACGCTGATTCGTCTTCTTTGTCAGGAACAGATTTGGAGACGAATAGATGCACGACACACCCGCCAGAATCCTTCGTGACCTTCCCTCTTCCAGGACCCTTCCCTGGTTGGCCGGGATCACCTTTGCCGTGCCCGCCTGGTTTCTGGCCTATACACACCTCACCGACTTTGCCGACTTCATACTCGCGCAGATCGGCCAGGATCGCACCACTCGCCTGGGCGAGGCGATCCATTTCTTTTTGTATGACACCCCCAAGGTGCTCCTGCTGCTGGTTGGGATTGTCTTTTTCATGGGCATCATCCAGACCTATTTCGCCCCGGAGCGTACCCGCACCCTGCTTGCCGGCAGACGCTTAGGGCTGGGGAATTCACTGGCGGCTCTGCTCGGTATCGTCACCCCCTTCTGCTCCTGTTCGGCGGTGCCGTTGTTCATCGGCTTTCTCTCTGCCGGCGTGCCCCTCGGTATCACCTTTTCATTTCTGATTTCAGCGCCGATGGTGAACGAGGTGGCCCTGGCACTGTTACTGGGTCTGTTCGGCTGGCAGGTAGCTGTACTCTATCTGGCACTCGGCCTCTCGGTAGCCATTGTTGCCGGCCTGCTGATCGGAAAACTGGGTATGGAACGACACCTGCAGGATTGGGTGCGCGACATCGCGACCGGCACCGGCACACCGGCCAGCAACGCCGGCATCCGCTGGCAAGGACGCTTCCAGGCCGGCTGGCATCATGTCACGGAGATTGTCGGTAAGGTCTGGCCCTACATCCTGATCGGTATCGCGGTCGGCGCCGCCATTCACGGATTTATACCGGAAGATTTCATGGCTTCCTTTATGGGCAAGGAAGCGTGGTGGTCGGTACCGGCGGCAGTGGTGCTGGGTGTACCCCTGTATACCAACGCCGCGGGCATCATTCCCGTAGTCGAGGCGCTGATCGGCAAGGGGGCTGCACTCGGCACCACCCTGGCCTTCATGATGAGTGTTATCGCCCTCTCGCTGCCGGAGATACTGATCCTGCGTAAAGTACTTAAACTACCGCTGATTATCACCTTCATCGGGGTCGTTTCCGGTGGCATTTTACTGGTTGGCTATCTGTTCAATCTACTGATCTGATTCATCCTCAACGATTCAATACCCTGACGACATTCACTTGGGAGACATAGCATGAAAACCTTCAAAGTACTCGGCACCGGCTGCGCCAATTGCAAAATCACGCTCAAACTGATTGAGGAAGAGGCCCGATCCGAGGGGGTGGAGATTGTGTTGGAAAAGGTGGAGGAACTGAGCGAAATCATGAAATACGGCATCATGAGCACACCGGGCGTGATACTGGATGATCAGGTGGTGCACGCCGGCGGCATCCCTTCCAAAGCGGCTATCCGCGGCTGGCTGATGGGAAGTTCGACCCATTAAGGAGATATCCTGGATGGGGATTGTGGCGACACGATAAGTCCGGGACAACAGCCCAGGATACCAAACACGATTACCCTGTCGCTCGGTTGATCTGCAACAACAACCGGTTAAACGCCGCATAAAGCACCCCCACCCCGCTCCAATCGCAACTATAGTTTAGGCAGGAGGGGTGAAAATCCCTCTGTCAAAACGGATCCAGAAGGTGCGACGGTGAATCAACCCGATAATTCATTAATGCGGCTTATCGCCATGTATTTCTCCCCCTTTGCGTTGCCGCATCGGGTTGCCGGAAAGCACGCCAGCCGACATGAAAGGGATCGCATCCACCGCTACAACCTGTTGCATCTTCGCCCCTTTATGCGGCGCTATATCTTCCGCTCCGGCCAGCTGATACTGGGTTGCTTTATCGCCTCTCTGCTGTTCGCCAGCCTGCTACCCTTCCCGTTGCTGGCCATCGCCGCTTGCCTGGGGATCATCCTCGCCGTACTCCACACCGTGCTGCTGATTTTCATCCAGCAATCGGCAAATAATATGGCAGCCCGTGAAGGCTTGAAGAATGATGAAATCGAGCATTAAATGCCCCGGGTGCCGGTACTGTAATCCCCCGCGTTGATCAACACAAATATGACTGCCGCCTAGAAAGGGGCATGTTTCGGTGTGCGGGGGAACGGGATGGCATCCCGAATATTCTCCATGCCGGTAACATAGTTCACCACCCGCTCAAACCCCATACCGAAGCCGGCGTGGGGCACCGTTCCATAACGGCGCAAATCCCGATACCAGCCCATATCCCCCGCTATTCCCAGATCGGCGATTCGCCTGTCCAACACATCGAGACGCTCTTCACGCTGGCTGCCGCCAATAATCTCGCCAATACCCGGTGCCAGTACATCCATCGCCGCCACCGTTTTCTCATCATCGTTCAAACGCATATAGAAGGCTTTGATCGAGGCCGGATAGTTCATCAGGATAACCGGGCGACCCACATGCCGCTCGGCCAGGTACTGTTCATGTTCCGACTGAAGATCCAGCCCCCACTCCACCGGGAACTCAAAGGCGTGCCCGCTGTTACGCAGAATGTCGATCGCATCGGTATACTCCATGTATTCGAAATCACTACCGATCACCGTCTCCAGCCGAGTAATGGCTTCCTTGTCGATACGTTCGGCAAAGAAAGCCATGTCATCCTGCCGTTCATCCAGTACCGCCTTGAAGATGTATTTGAGGAAATCTTCGGCCAGCGCCGCATTGTCATGCAGATCGGCAAAAGCCACTTCCGGCTCAACCATCCAGAACTCCGCCAGATGCCGGCTGGTATTGGAGTTTTCCGCCCGGAATGTGGGTCCGAAGGTGTACACCTTGCTGAGCGCGAGTGCGTAGGCCTCCGCATTGAGCTGACCGGAAACGGTCAGGAACGCTTCCCGACCAAAGAAATCGGCTTCAAAATCGACCCCGCCGCTGCCAGCGCGCGGTAAATTGTTTAAATCCAAGGTACTGACCCGAAACAGTTCACCCGCCCCCTCACAGTCGCTGGCGGTGATAATCGGGGTATTCACCCAGTGATAACCCCGCTCATGAAAATAGCGATGTATGGCACTCGCCAGGGTGGTGCGTACACGGGAAATGGCGCCAAAGGCATTCGTCCGGGGGCGCAGATGAGCCACCTGCCGCAGATATTCGAAAGTGTGGCGTTTCTTGGCAATGGGATAAGTATCCGGATCATCCACCCAGCCGATCACAGACAGGGACGACGCCTGGATCTCCAAGGCTTGCCCCTTGCCGGCCGATTCGCTGAGTTGCCCGGTAATCTCCACGGCGCAGCCGGTGGTCACCTTCAGCACATCACGGCTGTAGTTGGGCAAGCTGCTGGGCACCACGGCCTGGATGGCATCGAAACAGGAGCCGTCATAAACGTTGACAAAGGAGATGCCGGCCTTGGAGTCACGTCGGGAACGCACCCAGCCGCGGACGGTCACCTCGCTGCCGATGGCAGCGGTAGAGGAGAGCAGGGTTTTGATAGCAAAATTGGGCATGGCCATTATCCGAATAATCTGCGGTTTACATTGCCTGGAAATCTGCCATTCGCAGCCTGGCTGGCGAAGAGCTGATCATGAGATCGCCGGGTCAGATTTCAGGTCAGGCCGTTGCGGGCCAGATTGCCGGATTATACATGCATGACTGATACAGGGGAGACGCAATACCGGTAGGTGTTTAGAAAAAAGGAGGGGGGGGCTCTCATGCATCCTGCTGCTGACCGGCCGGTTGCTCACCGGGGAGACGCTGATCACTCATCGCCGCCACCAGTTCCCTGGATTCACTCTTTAACTGGCTGGCCAGTGACGTGCTTCGGGGCCGGGTCATCAGAAACGAATCCAAGGCGCGGGCCGCTCTGGCCGCCGCTGGCCACTCCCCTTTCTGCGCGTGATCAAGCGCCATCTTGGTATAAAAACGGCTGGCGGCAGTGATCTGGAATTCAATCAATTTCAACTGATGGGCCGTCCGATCCGTCTCTGGGAGCCTGCGTCCCAAAGCCGGCCCGGCCAATAATCCGTAGATCTCGTTTAGACCGATGATGTAGCGATTAAAGGCATCCAGCGATGAGAGGGCCGCCACATTGACCGATGCAGCACCTTCCGATTCAGATCGCGCACGCTCTTGTGCCTGCATGACCTGTTGACTGATCTGGGGTTGTCGGGGAAATACCTGGCGTACTGTGATATATCGGGCCAGCAGTTCGTTCCGTAGGAGTTTGCCTATACCGGGCGGCAGACCACCCCCGCGGGTCTTATCAATCGCCTCTTCGATCTGCTGTATGCCGACCATTAGACGCTGAACCGCGAGACGCTTGGCGGCCGTATACTGTTCATACTTCTGTGCCAGGCTGCCTGCCAACAATAACAACAACAGCAGTCCGCCGATCACCACGAACAGGCGCAGATGATCAGGAATGAAATCCAACATCGCCATAACGCCCAATAGATATCAATGATGTCAGAACGGATATTTTAACCAGTCGAAATAACACCCGGCATCGTCACAGACGATCTTTCATAATCTCCTGCAACTTGGCCGCCAGCTCAACCGGCTGGAATTTCGGCACATAGGCATCCGCCCCCACGCCTTTGCCCAACTCCTGGTTGGCATCGGCAGAGAGCGAAGAGTGCATGATGACCGGAATATCCGCCAACCTTGGGTCCTGCTTAATATTCTTGGTCAGGACATAACCGTCCATTTCAGGCATCTCCACATCGGTGAGGATCACCTGGACATAGTCGCTCGCTTTATTTCCTGTTGCCTCAGCCCTGTCGGCCAGATCTTTGATCTTTTCCCAGGCCTCTGCGCCATTGGACGCACTGAGGTGTTTAACCCCGATATGATCGAGAGTTCTAATGATTTGGTCGCGGGCAACGGCCGAATCGTCGGCAAAAAGTACCGTTATGTCATCACGGTCGAGCCGTTCGATGCCTTCAAACAACTCTTCACCTTCGCCAAAACCAGAGGTTTTCGCCAACACCATCTCCACATCCATGATCATGACGATGCGCTTATCGGACAGCTCCGTTACCGCCGTCACCAATCCGCCGTGTTGTTGCGCCATCATTGCCGGCGGCACTTTTACATCTTCCCATGCCAGGCGCACGATATTGTCAACCGAATGCACCAAAAAACCCTGCACATTCTTGTTGTATTCGGTCACGATCAGGATACTGGGCTTTTCCTCAGAATTGACCCCGCAGAATTTGGGCAGGTTGATAATCGGTATCATACTGCCGCGCAGACTCACCATCCCTTCCACCGAGGCGGGCATATCAGGCGCACGGGTAATCTCCGGGATATGCATCACTTCCCGCACCTTGAAAACATTGACGCCGAAAGTCTCCTCCCTTCCGGTAATCGAGTCGCGTCCCAAACTGAACAGCAACACCTCTAATCGATTGGTGCCTGCCAATTGTGTGCGACTGTCTACTGAATCAATGAAGTTTGCCATTACATACCGCCGATCAATGGGTTGAAGTACCTGAGTTTATCGTGCCTGAAAGGCCCTGGTTTTAGCTCCAGATGGTTAGGATAGCGGCCGTTGGGCTGATTGCTTTAGTCGAATCCAATTCACAATATATACTTTGCCTAATCATTTGTTTTTACTGATAATAAAATCCTTGAACCGGATAGCTGCGGCACCCTGATAAAGACTTTTAATTCTTATGAGGGCGCGCATTTTACCATCGCTGAGTGTGGGGGTGGCGGCTAACCGATGTTATGCGTTCGTCCCAGTTAGCTTAAACTGTCTAGTCAGATGAAAAAACTGAGACCCATTGCATTAAATATTCGGTTTGAAGTTGCCATTATCTGGCTATTCTATGTATACAGGGTCACTATCGTGTAACCGGTTGTCTCGCCACCGGTAGAGATGAACTAACCCTATCGGTTATTTGCCCGTTGAGAAGTGTATGGAACTATCGGCACAGCAGACAGCACTGCTGGAGAAATATGACAGCCAGGATGTGCTAGGACTGATTCGCCTCGTCGATCAGATTAAAAATGCCCCTGATTACATGGCGACCTATCGCCGGCTACTGGCGAAGGGCAAACTCACCTCCTCTTCTGTCAAACAGGAAGAGCTGGCGACTGCCCTGATCAGTGAGTTGGAAGATATCCTGGCCGACAGCCCCGAAAGAGTCATTCAGGCCAATTACTTTGAGATTGGTGAACAGCTCAAGAAGAAATTTGGCGAAGAGGTGGCCAACGTTTATCTGACGACCAAGATGCCGGACGATTTTTTGATGGCGATTCGCCAGAATCCGGAGCATGGCGATAGCAAAAAATTGACCGATGACCTGGTCGAAGAGTACAAAAACGCCTTGATTCGGATCGAGCAGGGCCGGCGGACCGTCTCTGACCTGCTGCAACCCTACAGTAATTTCCCGTTAAAGAACGCCTCCATCCTAAACAGCCAATTTAACCAGCTCTATGGCTTGCTGAGATCCAATTACAAGTATCTGTCGGTTAAACCTTATCTGTTGAACATCATCCGGCTGATGCAGGCAGAGGACTACCACCTGGACAAGGATCAGGAGTCCAAGGAGGAAACGACCGAATTCAACCTGTTCAAAGAGTATAAGTCGACCGGCATCGAGCCCAGCCTGGCAACCCAGATTTCGCTCCACCTGGCATTCCTGAGTCTGATGAAATACATCAAGAAACATCAGCTGCTGCAGGAAGAGGCCTACAATAAAATCTCCGGCCAAGTCACCTACGTCATGCAATACAAGACGCCGGAGAGCCTTTCACCGAAAGCGCGCAAGATTTTTAACGATCTGCTGCAACAGATCAATCGCGACGAACCGGCCATTCTACGCAAACTGGCGGCCACCTTTGTCGATGAGTACCTCTGCGCCGAAGAGCAGATGCGTATCCGCCATCGGATGATTGAAGCCGAGTTGGCCTTTACCAATGAATTCCTAAAACAGGTGGCACCTACGGCCAATCAGCTCTCAGAGGAGAATGAGGCGAAGGTCAAGGTCGCTCTGGAGAAATTGGTCTGCCTAAAAGAGGTGTTCGAACTCTCCACCAAACAGATGCAGAACGCCGCCAGCAAGCCCTTTGCCGAACTCGAGCGCACCGCCTTGAGTATATCCACCGCCCTGAGCCCAACCCAGCTCGCCAGTTGGATCAAGATCTACTCCATTCTCTTTTCCAACGCCACGCTGCTGTCCCACAGCAATGCGGTCATGACCAAAGAGCGCGAAATCGAGCTGGACAAAATGCGCAGCCTGATTTCCGACCTCACCACCTATCACCTGATACAGAATATCGCCCAACTGAAAGTGGTGGTAGACCGCTCCATCCTTGTACCGGATGACGAGAAGGTTTCCCAATTCAAGCAGTTCAGCGATATTCTGAAAATCAAGCTGCATGGGTTGATGGATGCGGACAAGCAGAAGGAAAAGTCTCTGCGGGAAATGATCGATGAACTGGTATTTCTCAAGAACGAGTCAGCCCAGTTTGTCATTGCAGAAACCTTTGCCGGATTCCAGGATATCGTCGACGCCTTTAACTCAGGGGTCAGTGATTATTTTGTGCGCGATAAAGAGGCGCTGCTCAAAGAGTCCCGCGCCTTGTATAACGAAATCTGCAACCAGTGCCTCAAAGGCGTTATCAAACGGCCGGTTCTATCCCGACATCACAAAAATGACACCGCGCCGGAGCAGAAAAAGCGCTCCTGGCTCGGCCGACTCTTTTCCTAACGCTGCGGCCATGTCGGTAGACAACGGGCCAATTGCTGTCAAAGTCTCGCCATACGGTTACATCGCGGCTATTTCGGGCCTATTCATCAGCCCCGGGGGCGCCAGCCATGTTTGTCTATGCGGGTGAAGCGCTCGCACGCTACGGATTTGGCGAAGGACACCCGCTGGGGCCGGACCGTTTCTATGCATTCTGGCAAGCCTTACAACAGTCGGAGCTGTTTAAACAGTGCACAATCAAAGCGCCCGTGCAGGGGCATACCGAAGATGCCCTGCTTTTTCATACTCCTGAATATGTAAAGCGGGTACAGCAACTCTCGGCTCAGGGAATCGGCATGCTGGACCCGGATACGCCGGTGTTCCCCGGCCTGTTCGAAATCGCACTGGTAGTGGTGGGCACCGTTTTGGATGCTGTAAATGAAATCATGCTCGGGCATACCGATCAGGCCTTTGTTCCCATCGCCGGCCTGCATCACGCCAGCCGCACCTCTTCCGCCGGGTTCTGTGTTTTCAACGACTGCGGTATTGCTGTTGAAGCTTTACGTCAACGCCATGGCGTTCAACGGGTGCTCTATTTCGATATCGATGCCCATCATGCCGACGGGGTCTTCTATGCCTTCGAACAAGACCCCGAACTGCTGTTTATAGATCTGCATGAAGATGGACGCTACCTCTACCCGGGCACGGGCAGTAAAACAGAGACCGGTAGCGGACCGGCACGTGGCACAAAGCTGAATATCCCGATGCCGCCGGGCGCCACCGATGAAATTTTCTTTCACATTTGGCCGCAAATTACCGAATTCATGGAACGGCACCAGCCTGAATTCATCATCCTGCAGTGCGGTGCCGACAGCCTTGCCGGCGATCCGATTACCCATCTGCAATACAGCGGTGATGTGCACTACCGAACGGCCAATTACCTCCGTCACTATGCACAGAAAAACGGTAATGGGCGGGTTCTGGCCCTGGGTGGCGGTGGCTACAACCACGCTAACATTGCCCAGGCATGGCTGCAGGTGGTACGCGGTTTACTTGATGCGTCAGCTGGAAATTCGCCCACGCAATAAATGTTGTATATACTCCGAGCGGTTCTGTTTTATACCCGCTCACTCTTTACAATAATAAACGATCGCTATGATGGCATGCCTGGAAAGGCGCCTGACCGGTGACAAAATTGAACAGTATGAATAGAGTCCTCACACCGAATCCATATCGAATTCTATTCGCTTCACACGCAATCCAATCCTTGGGTGGGCTGAGCGATCTCGCCGCATTCACCTCCGCCATGACCACCGCACTGAGCACCATGGGTCATGACGTAAGGTTGATTCTGCCGGCTTATTCCGCCCTGCTTTCCGCTCTCGACAGCGTTACCCAGATATCCACCATCAAATTACCGGGCACCCACCGAGGGGCTCGTCTATTACAGGGCCATTTGAGTCCAGGGCTACCGCTCTATCTGGTCGATATACCCGGACAATTCGACCAGCCTGAAAGCCAATACATCGACGAAAATGGCCGTCCGCAACCGAAAAATGCGCTTCGATTCGGCCTCTTTAGCCGTGTTGTGGCCTTGATGGCCATCAATCAGGCGGGTATCAATTGGCAACCGGAGCTACTGCACTGCAATGGCTGGGAAACGGCGCTGGCTATTCCCCTCCTGGCAAATGAATGGAGCCGTCCTGCAACCGTCTATACGCTGCATGAAAGCGAACAACCCCAATTCCGTGGCGATCAGATCAGCGCGCTTGCCCTACCGGTCGAGCTGCTGAAATCCGGCATCCTGGAGAGGCAGGGCCGGATATCCTACGAAAAGGGAACACTGCTGACGGCCGACGTGCTGGCGCTCACCAGCGCCGGTTTCCGGGAAGAGATACTGGAAGATCAAACCTCTCACCCGCTGGCACACCTGATAAAAAAACGGCGTGATCAACTGTATGGCATCCCGTCAGGTTTGGACTATCAGTACTGGAGTCCCACCACCGATAGACATATCGAACAGCACTATGACAGCACCTCATTTGAACTGAAAAAGCTCAACCGACAACGCCTGGTCTCGGAGTTGAGCCTGCCGCTGAATGATCGGGATATGCTCATTGCATACTTGGCAACCTCTTCCAACACCGACAACCCAGCGCTGCTCGCTTCGCTACTGGAGTCTCTGGTGCCGGATGCGCCCCTGCATATTCTGGTCGCCGCCGCTCACGCCGGCCCGGCCCTGCAACCACTGCTCGACAGTGCGGCAAGTCATCCCGGGCGGATCAGTATCCACCCGGGGATAACGGAACCCCAGTGGCACCGTATATTGGCCAGCAGTGACTGCCTGCTACTGCCCGCCACCCGCCACCCATCGGCACATCAGGCACAATGTGCGCTCAGTTATGGAACCGTGCCTATTGCCCAGACCACCGCTTCGTTGCGCAACACCCTGACGGACGCCACACCGGCCAATCTGCTACACGGTAACGCCACGGCCTTTCTCTATGACGATGCCACACTTGAGCCATTAAACGAGGCAGTCAGCCGGGCCATGGCATGCCATGCCAAACCGGTCATCTGGTGGCAAAAGCTGGCCCGGCAAGGGATGGACCAGAGCTTCCCTATCACTGAAACGGCCGCGCAATACCTGGAGTGTTATCAAGCGGCAATCGATCACCCAATCACATATTCGCTCTCCTGAAGTGCACCATTTACCCCGATATCGCTGCATTGATAGGTGCGGTTAATAGTGTCAACATGAAATATATAAGCGGCCAGGCCGACAACAGATCCACGGTGGTATAACCCGATGACTGACAACAACTTTCTGAAAAACCAGGCCTACATCAACGGTGAATGGGTATCCGCCGACAACGGCCAGACTTTCACCGTCACCAACCCGGCAGACCATAGCGAAATCACCCAGGTAGCCTCGGTCGGCAAGGCCGAAACCCAGCGCGCCATAGAACTGGCCGAACAAGCCTTTCGCCTTTGGCGCAAACGTACCGCTCAGGAGCGTAGCCAACTACTGCGACGCTGGTATGAACTGATCATGGAAAACCAGGAAGCCCTGGCGCAACTGCTCAGCCTTGAACAGGGCAAACCGCTGGCGGAGAGCCGTGGCGAAATCGTCTATGGTGCCAGCTTTATCGAGTGGTTTGCCGAAGAGGCCAAGCGTGTCTACGGTGATGTCATCCCGGCCCATGCACCTGATCGACGCTTTGTCGTGATCAAACAGCCGATCGGTGTGGTAGCGGCCATCACGCCTTGGAACTTCCCCAACGCCATGATCACCCGCAAGTGCGCACCGGCCATGGCTGCCGGCTGTACCGTGGTCATCAAACCGGCACCGGACACCCCGCTCTCTGCACTGGCTTTGGCAGCACTGGCCGATGAAGCCGGCATCCCGCCGGGTGTATTCAACGTGTTGCCCACCGATAATGCCGTCGAGGTAGGTGCCGAGCTAACCGGCAACCCTATCGTGCGTAAACTCTCGTTCACCGGATCCACCGCCGTCGGCAAACTGCTCATGGCCCAGTGTGCCGGTACCGTAAAAAAAGTCTCTCTGGAGTTGGGCGGAAATGCCCCGTTCCTGGTGTTCGACGACGCCGACTTGGATGCGGCCGTCGCCGGCGCCCTGGCCTCCAAATACCGCAATAGCGGCCAGACCTGTGTCTGCACCAATCGCTTCTTGATCCAGGAAGGCATCTATGACGCCTTTGCCGAAAAGCTGACCCAGGCAGTCGAAGCCCTGCAGGTGGGCCCGGCGCTGACCGGCGAGAGTCAGCAGGGTCCGTTGATCAACCAGGCGGCGGTGGATAAGGTGCAGCGTCATGTGGACGATGCCGTGAATAAAGGCGCACGTTTGATGACCGGTGGCGGTCTACACAAGCTAGGCGGCACCTTTTATCAGCCGACCATTCTGGCCGATGTGACTGCTGAGATGCGCATTGCCTGCGAAGAGACCTTCGGTCCTGTGGCCCCCCTGTTCAAGTTCAAAACCGAGCAAGAGGCGATCAACCTGGCCAACGATACCCCGTTCGGTTTGGCGTCTTATTTCTACGCCCGTGACATCGGTCGCGTCTGGCGTGTAGCGGAAGCCCTGGAGACCGGCATGGTGGGTATCAACGAGGGGATCATCTCCACCGCCGTAGCGCCGTTCGGCGGCATCAAGGAGTCCGGCATCGGCCGCGAAGGATCACGCTACGGAATGGACGACTTCATCGAGATGAAATATCTCTGCATGGGAGGACTTGGTACGGATTAAATCCGTTTCCGAGACCCGGTTGCATGGCACAACAACGACTGTAAGCGGGATCAATCCCGCTTCCGAACGTTCTGGAATCGCCTGATCCAGGGCGTATCAATACGGTTCGTTTTAACCAGTTGCTGTTTCGCTTCCACCACCTTTTGCCGGCTATCAAAGCTACCGGCCAGCACACCAAACCAACGGTAGCCAAAACGATCAAAAGGAAAAATGGTAACGCGCCACGGACTCTTTAAGGTACGCGCCACACGTTCGGCACTCTCCCGTTTGTCGCTACTAAAGAGTTGCATGGTGAAGTTTTCCTCGGGTTGGCGTTCAATCCAGGCCAGATCCTGTAACCGATCCGACACTTCCCCCCACTCTCCGGCTGGCGGACTCATCGCCGTTGGCGACAGCAGCAGCTGATCCTTTACCGCGGCATCGGCCAGGGTGAGAGGTTTATCCTGCAGCCGATAACTCTGCTGTGGCGGCGCGGGCACTACCGAGTCGGATCGGTTGTCACGACGGCCTGCGGCATCACCGGCGACGATACGTAAAGCGGTGTGGCTGATACGGAGCTGAAGCGTATCCGACGTGGCGCGATAGCGACCGGGATCGGCCGGTTCCCGGGCCGGATCGGTCAGTCCCAGCCTGACCAGGATAGACTTGGCCCGTCGCGACCCGTTGGCCGCCGCTCGCTGGTACCAATCGAATGCCTGAGCCGGGTCCTGTTGCACCATCCAACCCAGGTAATAGAGGGCGGCCAGCCTGAGCTGGGCCTCCTCATTTCCCTGCTCGGCGGCCTGTCGCCACCAGTAGAGTGCCCGTTCCCTGTCCTGAGCAATCAGATCGCCGTTATGGTAGTGCAGGCCCAACCGGTAGGCGGCCGGCGCATAGCCACCCTCCGCCGACAACATCAGCAGGGTCAAGGCGGTTTCCTCGCTTGCCTCGGTGCCCAAACCGTCACGAAACAGTTGGCTCAGGTAAAACTGCGCTTGGGGATTGCCCCGGTCCGCCTCCGGCACCCAGTACTCATAGGCATCATGCCAACGCTTTTGTTCGAAGGCGGCATAGCCTGCCTCGACCGGATCCGCCGCCATCCCAACCGTCTGCCACAGTAACCCGATAAGGCAGAGAGATAACGCGAGAGAGACCGGACGATTCATGCGGGAGGAAAAACCACCGGTGGGGGTTTAACACCGATGCCGGTGGAATCGGCCACCACGGCCACCGCTTCCTGACGCCCCAGATCAAAGGCATCCGACTGGGCCAGGTGGGTCTCGGCAGGAGACGGCATCTCTTCCGATCGCATGTAGAGGGTCTGGGTTGGAAAGGCGAATTCGACCCCGAGCCGTTTGGCCAGGCGCAGGATATCCAGCATGAAACGGTGACGCTCACGCAATTCGGTATTCCACTCCGGCGTCTCCCAGAACACGTACAGCAACACATTCAGTGACGATGCGGCAAACTCGTTGAGATAAACCTGGTAATAATCCTTGCGCATATAGGGATGCTGCCGGATCAGTTCACGAACCCCTTCACAGAACGCTTCGATCCGGTCCGGTGGCGTATCGTAAGTCAGCGAGAGTTTGCAGGAGAGACGCCGGTAACGCCGTTCACCCATATTATCAACGTCGGCAGTGATGAATTTAGAATTGGGAACCGTCACCAGCGAATTGTAAAAGGTGCGGATACGGGTACTCCTGAAACCGATTCGCTCCACCGAGCCTTCCACCCCGCCGACGATAATCCAGTCACCCACGGTAAAAGTGCGATCCATCAGCACAGTGACGGAGCCAAACAGGTTCTGCACCATATCCTTGGCCGCCAAGGCAAAGGCCAAACCGCCCAACCCCAGGCCCGCCAACAAACTGGATATATCGACATTGATATTGTCGGCGATAAAGACAAAACCGATCACCGTGACAAAGATCTTCAGGGTTCGCGGAATCAGCGGGACCAGGGCGTCATCCAACTTGCTTTCGGTACTGTGCGCCCGGCGCAGCAGATAGATGGCGACGATATCCACTAGCCGATAGGCGGCCCAGACACCGGACAGGCTGGCCAGAAACTTGACGGCCAACAACAGCACCAGCAGGGATGCCTCTCCCAGCCCAAGCAGGTTGATGCCGGCCCACCAAATAACAGCCATCACCATCAAGCCGAGCGGGCGCAGTATGCGATCCGATAACGCTTTGAATTCATGACTGGCACTTTGGCTCTTCCAACGACGTACCAACATTCGCAGCAGCAGCGACACCAACTTGTCGGCCATCACACCCACCAGGATAATGAGGAAGATACCGAACCACTGCCAATTCTCCAGCAAAAATCCTTTTTGCTTGAATCGCTCCGGTATCTGCTGCCGCAGACGCAGATGCCAGGGCAGGTACTGGGCATCGGCATCACTCCCCTTGACCCGTTTTGTCTGGGACAGCTCATCCAGTATCAGCGGTAACTTGGCGACCCCTTCACGCTCAAACAACCAACGTCCATCCTCCATCGGGGCAATACGAATCGTGCCATTTTTATAGCTGGCAAACAGATAGGGCTTTCCATTCTGGCCGGCAGGGATACGCCGGGTATCAATCACCCGGGTACGGTCCATCACCTCAAGCAGCATCCAGGCCAGATCACGACCACGTTCACGGCGCACCAGTGGACTGATATCGGAGAGATCCAGGGTGGTCACCGCATCATCGATACGTTGCGGATCGCCCCGTTTGATATCGTTCATGGCATGGAGGAAAGTCTCCATAGTGGCCCGCGGGGAGATGAGCGTTTCCGGAGGTGATGCCGCCTTGACCGACGAGTTGTCCGAGCCCGGCTCATTCTCCTGGCCCAGGGCCGCCTGACTGAGTCCGGATAACAGTAATAGAACGGGCAATAACAGACGCCACATGATCGACCGACTCCTTCGCTTCCACTTGCAAACAGGGGAGAATACTACCCGGATGGGCCATGCGTGTCTAAAACGGGGTCGCGAATAACGGTCCCGGAATAGACCGCGGATACGACCGTACCCGGCCGACCACGATCCATCGGGATGTACAGACAACCCGAACGGCATCAGTCGGTTTCAGGGAGCCAATTCAGTCGAGGGTCAGCTGGATATTATCGATCAACCGCGCTCTGCCCAAAAAGGCAGCGGCCAGGATAACCAGTGATTTGTCATTGGCATCGGGCTCGGCCAGATCGGCGGCACGTCGAATGGCGTAATAGTCGGGTGTGAAGCCTTCCGCCTCCAACCGCCCCATCGCCTGTCGCTCCAGCGAAGCGTAATCATGCTTACCCTGTTTGATGCCGGAGACGGTCTGCTGTAACTGCCGATAGAGTGCCGGAGCGATGGTGCGTTCCGCGTCGGTCAAATAACCGTTGCGGGAGCTGCGCGCCAAACCGTCCACCTCGCGCACCGTCGGTAATCCATGAATGGTCACGGGGATCGCCAGATCCTCCACCATCTGCCGAATAACCAGTAACTGCTGGTAATCCTTTTCGCCAAACAGCGCCAAATCGGGTTGCACCATGTTGAACAGTTTGCAGACGACAGTCGCGACACCGATGAAATGGCCCGGACGCGAAGCGCCACAGAACAGACCGGACAATCCCGGCACCTCTACTTTGGTCTGCTCGGTCTGAGGACGGGGGTACATCTCGGCGACCTGGGGGGTAAACAGCAGGTCCGTGGTGATCGCACTGAGTTTATCCGAATCATCGATCAGCGTACGCGGATAGGAGGTGAAATCCTCGCCTTCACCAAACTGCAGCGGATTGACAAAGATGGAGACCACCACCCGATCCGCCAGGGATCGCGCCTTCCGCACCAGGTCCAGATGGCCTTCGTGCAGATTGCCCATGGTCGGCACCAGAGCCACCCTTTCGCCGGCACTCCGCCAGCGGGAGATGGAGTGACGAAGATCGGCAACGGTTTCAACGGTAATCATTTAAAGCTGTGCTCCGCAGAGGGGAAGCTGCCGTCCTTGACCGCCTTGACATAGTTGCTGAGTGCTTCGGGAATCGAACCGGCGCCCTCAAGAAAATTCTTCACAAATCGGGGCGGCTGCCGCGGGGTAATGCCGAGCATGTCATACACCACCAGCACCTGGCCATCGCAATCGGGGCCGGCCCCGATGCCGATTACGGGGATCACCAACGCCTCACTGATCTTGCGCGCCAACCCGGTCGGGACGCATTCCAGCACCAGCATCTGGGCTCCGGCCGCTTCCAACGCCAGGGCATCCTCCTTCATGATCCGGGCAGATTCATCATCGCGCCCCTGTACCCGGTAGCCGCCCAGTTTATGCACCGACTGGGGCAACAAGCCCAGATGGGCGCAAACAGGTATGCCATTCGCAGTGAGCTGGCGCACGGCCTCCAACTGAGTGGCGCCCCCTTCCAGCTTCACCATGTGGGCTCCGCCGTCCTTCATCAGCCGTCCGGCGGTATTCAATGCCTGTTCAGCCGAGCTGTAACTCATGAACGGCATATCGGCAATCAGCAACGCCTGGCGCCGGCCGCGAGCCACGCATTGCGTGTGGTAAACCATCTCTTCCACATCGACCGGCAGTGTACTCTCCTGCCCCTGAATCACCATCCCAAGCGAATCACCGACCAGAATGACTTCCACACCCGCCTCTTCGATCAGGCTGGTGAAACTGGCATCGTAACTGGTCAAAACAGCAATCTTTTCATGCTGTTGCTTCATCTGTATCAGTGTAGCGGTTGTCACATGGGACATAATTTTCTACTCCGTTTCTCTCTTTTCACTGTTAGTCGGAATCGGATCACCCGCATTGTGCAGTGCAATATTACAACAAGAGTGGTGCAGGATTGAAATAATGTTTTCCACTGCGTACCGTACAGATCTGCTCCAGCAGCAGCTGGTAATCCCGCTCCCGCTCTATCGGATTGATCTCCGCCGCATTGATAATGAGCAGGGGGGAGTTGTCGTAATGGTAGAAGAAATCGGTATAGGCGTCGCTTAACCGCTTGAGGTAAGCGGCTTCCATGCGCCGCTCCTGGGGTCTGCCGCGCTTCTGAATCCGCCGCATCAACACCTCTACCGGCGCCTGAAGATAAACCACCAGGTCCGGTGAGGGCGCCTCCATGGAGAGGCGTTCATAGACCTGTTCATACAGCTTCAACTCCTGGACATCCAGGTTGATCCCGGCAAACAGGCGATCCTTTTCCAGCATGTAGTCCGCCACCAGGGCACGACGAAACAGATCCTGTTGGCGCAAGCCCGCCAACTGCTGGCTGCGTTGGAACAGGAAGAACAGCTGGGTGGGGAAAGCGGCCTGACGACCGTCGTTATAAAACCGCTCCAAAAAGGGGTTCTCGTCCACCGCCTCAAGCAGTGTTTCGGCGGCAAAGCTCTGGGCCAGACGCTGTACCAGGCTAGTCTTGCCGACCCCGATCGGCCCCTCCACCACGATGTAGCCGGGGGGTGATTTCGCTGCCTCACTCATACCGTTGCAATCCCTCCTTCGGACAATGCATCACCAGTACAGCAAGCATTCCCATACCGGGTATCTCCAGGTTCGGCTCAATCTCCTGCAGTGGATAGAGCACGAATGCCCGACCGGGCAAACCGGGATGGGGCACGGTCAACTCTTCATCGGCAATCATCTCTTTACCGTAAACCAGCAGATCCAGATCCAGCGTACGCGCCCCCCAGCGCACCCCCCGGGTACGCCCTTGGGCCGACTCGATAGCTTGCAACTCGGTAAGCAGTGCATGGGGTTCCAACAGGGTCTCCAGCGCAACCACCGCATTGATGTAATCGGGCTGGTCCGTCGGACCCATGGGCGAACTGAGGTAGAGGGAAGAACATTGTCGCACCACCGTTTGCGGTATCTGCTGCAGCGCTTCGAAGGCACTGCGAACCTGCCGGACGGGATCAGCCAAATTGCTGCCCAAACCGATATAGGCGGTGACCACAGGATGATTGTCGGGACGCGGCATCGGGCGTCTATTTAGCGCGGATCAGCCGGTTTGGCGGAACGTCTGCGACGGCGCCGGCGACGTTTGGGCTTGTCCCCGTCGCCATTATTGGCCTGGCGTACCATCTGATTGCGCTCATCACCATCCTGCTGTTGAAACAGCGTCCACCAATCGGCCAACTCTTGTTCCACTTCCCCCGATTCCGCTCGCAGCAACAGAAAATCATAGGCTGCGCGAAAACGGGGATGGGTTAACAGGCGATAAGGACGTTTTCCTGCCCGCTGTTCGAAACGGTGCTGCAGGTTCCAGATCTCCCGCATCGGAATACTGAACCGCTTGGGGATAGAGACCCGTGCCAGTTGCGTCATGAGGATATCGCTTCCCGCCTGTTGCATCGCTATCAACGGCGATTCGCCGGTGGCACGCAGGCGTTCAGCCAACAGGCGCACCGGCTCCCACAGCAACACGGCAAACAGGAAGGCGGGGGTAACCGGCTTCCCTTCACGGATTCGGCTGTCGGTATTTTGCATGCCCCGAATCACAAACGTGATCGGAAATTCATGGTCTTCATGGGCCAGCGCTTCCTCGGTCTCCGGAAACAGTTGCCCGAACAGACCGTAGTGGCGCAGCTTTTCAAAACTGTGCAGGGCGACCCCCGCCATGAACAGTTTCAGCACCTCTTCGAACAGGCGCGCCGGCGGGACGCTCTGCAGCAAGGAACCCAGCTCAAACAGGGGATTTTCGCAAGCCGGGTTTACGACGAACCCGAGTTTGGCGGCGAAGCGGACCGCCCTTAGCATGCGCACCGGATCTTCCCGGTAACGGGTATCAGGGTCACCCAATAGACGCAACACACCCGCCTGCAAATCCGCCATGCCGCCGGCATAATCCACCACCGAGAAATCCTCGATATTGTAATAGAGGGCATTGATGGTGAAATCGCGCCTCAGGGCATCCTCTTCGATGGTGCCGTAGATATTGTCCCGTACCAGCATGCCATTTTCCGTCTCCCGGTCTCCCGGCTCGGAGGCATCCTGCATACTGCGGAAGGTGGCGACTTCAATAAGATCCCGACCGAAATGAACATGGGCCAGACGGAAGCGGCGGCCGATCAGGCGGCAGTTACGGAACACCTCCTTGACCTGTTCCGGCGTGGCATCGGTGGCCACATCGAAATCCTTGGGTTCGCGCCCCAACAGTAAATCGCGCACGCCGCCACCGACCAGATAGGATTGATAACCGGCAGCCTTCAGGCGATAGAGTACCTTGGTAGCGTGTTCGCTGATATTCGCCCTGGAGATATTGTGTTCTGGGCGAGGGATGATATGGGGCGTAGCTATTTTAAGATTCCTTATGCACTTCAAAAAAATTGCAGCGCCCAGAGTGTACAGAATCGTGCCGCTAAAAAAAATGGCCATAACCGCTTGAGCCGAAACAAACTGTGGGTATAATACGCCACGCCTGAGTGCACTGCTCCGTTCGTCTAGTGGCCTAGGACTCCGCCCTCTCACGGCGGCAACAGGGGTTCGAGTCCCCTACGGAGTACCAAATACGTGAGAATACAAAGGGTTGACAGGAAACTGTCAACCCTTTTGTTTTGTCCAGGGATGGACTTATGCCGCGGAGGCCAGGGATGGCCGGGAGCGGCTTTATTCAGGGATGGACTTATGCCGCGTAGGCCAAGGATGGCCGGGAGCGGCTTTATTCAGGGATGGACTTATGCCGCGGAGGCCAGGGATGAGTGTAGGGGCAACCCCCGTGATTGCCCTGGCAATTCCTACAACCCATCAACAAGGGCGGGCACAGGGGACTGCCCTTACAAATACTGTGCGTAAACCCCACCCGAGGATAGCCGATAGCGGCTGCTCCTCGCTTATTCACCCCGCCGCCAGGCGTGGAACCGCTCCACCCAGCGCAGCACACCTTCCGGCGCATGGGCCCGTTTCCAATTGCCGGCGGCATATTTATTCGCTTCGGTCCAGGTGGGATAGATGTGAATGGTGCCGAGGATCTTATTGAGCCCCAGGCCGTGGCGCATGGCGGTGACAAACTCGGCGATCAGGTCGCCGGCATGCTCCCCGACAATGGTGGCACCGAGGATCTTGTCCTTCCCCGGTACCGTCAACACCTTAACAAAGCCGTGCGCTTCACCGTCGGCGATGGCACGGTCCAGATCATCCAGGCCGTAACAGGTCACCTCATAATTAATCCCGTTCTCTTTCGCCTCCAGCTCATTCAAACCGACCCGGGCCACTTCCGGATCGGTAAAAGTGGCAAAGGGGATCACCGAGTAATCCACCTTGAACTTGCGGAAACTGCCGAACAGGGCATTGACCGCGGCGTACCAGGCTTGATGGGCGGCGACATGGGTAAACTGATAGGGCCCGGTGACATCACCGCAGACATAGATATTGGGAAAGTTGGTCTGCAGGAACTCGTTGGCCTCCACGGTACGCCGGGGGCTGATCTGCACACCCAACTGCTCCAATCCAAAACCGCTGGTATTGGCCATCCGCCCCACCGCCACCAGCACCTGATCAAAGGGAATAGAGAGTGATTCACCCTCCCGTTCAACCTGCACCTGGTTCTCCCCGTCCACGATGGAAAACGATGTGGCCCTGTGGTTGGTCAAGACCTTGATCCCTTCCGCCTCGAATTGAGCCGTTACCCGCTCCACCACCTCTTCATCTTCACGGATCATCAGGCGCGGTGCCATCTCCACCAGGGTCACTGCCGAACCGAAGCGGGCAAAACACTGTGCCAGCTCACAGCCGATCGGGCCGCCACCCAGCACCAGCAGTCGTTTCGGCAATTCACGCAGGGTCCAGAGATCATCGGAGGTGAGGTAGGGGATCTGCTCCAGCCCCGGTATCGGCGGCACGAAGGGGCGAGCACCCGTCGCGACGATGATATTGCGCGTGGTCAAGGTCTGTCCGTTCACCTCGACTTCATAAGGGGATTTAATCATTGCCTCCCCTTCGATCACCTCCACGCCGAGCCCGGTATAACGCTCCACCGAATCATGGGGCTCTACCGTTTTCACCACCCGCTGAACCCGTTCCATCACTTCCGAAAAGTCAAACTCGGCGCTGGCGGATTTGAAACCATACTCCGGTGCCCGTCTGGTTTGAGCCAGGTAGCGGGCCGAACGGATCAACGCCTTGGAGGGCACACAACCGGTATTAAGGCAGTCACCGCCCATCTTGTGCTTCTCGACCAAGGTCACTTTGGCTTTGACCGCGGCGGCGATATAGGCCGACACCAAGCCGCCGGAACCGGCGCCGATCACCACCAGATTGCGATCAAAGCGCGCCGGTTTCGGATAATCCCTGAGTACCTTGCGTGCCCGGATACCTTCCAGGATCTTGCGGGCAATAATGGGAAATACGCCGAGCAGCACAAAGGAGAAGATCAGACCCGGCGAAAGAATGCCGGAAGGCGACTCAAGCTGGCCCAACTGGGTACCGGCATTCACGTAGACCAGGGTACCCAGGAACATGCCCACTTGGCTGACCCAGAGAAAGGTACGGGTCTTCAGGGTGGTGAGCCCCATGGCCAGGTTGATGACAAAAAACGGAAACAGGGGGACCAGACGCAGTCCAAACAGGTAGAACGCCCCGTCTTTTTCAATACCGGCGTTGATTGCCTTCAACTTATCGCCAAAGCGGCTCTGCACCATCTCGCGCAACAAAAAGCGTGAAATCAGGAAGGCCAGCGTCGCGCCCAGGGTGGAGGCGAAGGAGACCAGAATCGTACCCCACAGCAGGCCGAAAATCGCCCCGACAACCAGCGTCATGACGGTGGCACCGGGCAGGGAGAGGGCCGTCACCAGCACATAGATCACAAACATGACCGCCGCGGTCTGCAACGGATGGGCCTGGCGGTAACTTTCCAGGGCCGCCTGTTGCGATTTGACGTATTCGAGACTGAGATACTGGCCCAGATCGAAGATAAAGTAACTGGCGATAGCCAGTGCCAGCACAATGAATGTCACTACCCGTTTGCGGTTCATTTCTCTCCCCTGAGTAATTAAGATTTCTTATGGCAGTTGACCGCGCTACGACTCTTTTTCTTTCGGCCCACCTAATCTTAACGGAAATTCGCTCCGCCCGGCCGGAATAAAAAATGTGCCCGGTATACTGGGGAATAAATATTCAAATCAACCGGTTCGGTTGCGTTATAATGCCCCGCTTTATCCCAGACGATTAACCCAAACCAAGACAGCCTGACCATCCATGGAAAAGACTTACGATCCCCATAGCCTGGAAAAACGCTGGTATCAGACCTGGGAGGAGCGCGGTTACTTCGCCCCTTCCGCTGCTGCCGACAGCCAACAACCCTACTGCATCATGATCCCGCCGCCTAATGTCACCGGCAGCCTGCACATGGGTCACGCCTTCCAGGACACCATCATGGACGCCCTGACCCGTTACCACCGCATGAAGGGGGACAAAACCCTGTGGCAGGCCGGCTCCGACCATGCCGGTATCGCCACTCAGATGGTGGTGGAGCGACTGATCAACGCCGAAGGCAAGACCCGCCACGACTACGGCCGCGAGCAATTCCTGGAGAAGGTGTGGGAGTGGAAGGCCCAGTCCGGCGGCACTATCACCAGCCAGTTGCGCCGCATGGGTGCTTCGCTGGATTGGGAGAACGAGCGCTTCACCATGGACGAAGGTCTCTCCGACGCGGTCAAAGAGGTGTTCGTCCGGCTGTTCGAGGAGGGCCTGATCTATCGTGGCAAGCGACTGGTCAACTGGGACCCCAAGCTGCATACCGCCGTCTCCGACCTGGAAGTCCTGTCGGAAGAGGAGAACGGTTTCCTCTGGCACATGCGCTATCCGCTGACCAACGGCCAGGGTCACCTGGTGGTAGCGACCACCCGTCCTGAGACCATGCTGGGCGACTGCGCGGTGGCGGTACATCCGGGCGATGAACGCTACAAACACCTGCTGGGCGAGTTCGTGGAGCTGCCCCTGACCGGACGACGCATACCCATCATTGCCGATGAATATGTCGATCCGGAGTTCGGCACCGGCTGCGTGAAGATCACCCCCGCGCACGACTTCAACGACTACCAGGTCTGGCTGAGGCACCGGGATGAAAAAGCCATTGCCGAGCAGCCCCATGGCGGCTTGATCAATATTTTCACCATCGACGCCGCGATCCGCGACCACGATGAAGACGAGGACGCGGTGATACCGGCGGCCTATATCGGCCTGGACCGTTTCGAGGCGCGCAAGCAAGTGGTGGCCGATCTGAAAGCCCAGGAACTGCTGGAGAAGATCGACGACCACAAGCTGATGGTGCCCCGCGGCGACCGCTCCGGTTCGGTGATCGAACCCTTCCTCACCGACCAGTGGTATGTCAAGGTCGAGCCGCTGGCCAAGCCGGCGATCGAGGCGGTGGAGAACGGCAGCATCAAGTTCGTGCCGGACAACTGGAAGAACACCTATTACGAGTGGATGCGCAATATCGAGGACTGGTGCATCAGCCGCCAGATCTGGTGGGGACACCGTATCCCGGCCTGGTACGACGCCGAGGGCAACGTCTACGTCGGCCGCTCCGAGGCCGAGGTGCGCGAAAAGCACCATCTGGCAGCGGATTATGTCCTGACCCAGGATGAGGATGTCCTGGATACCTGGTTCAGTTCCGCCCTGTGGCCCTTCTCCACCCTGGGTTGGCCGGCACAGACCGAGCGGGTCCAGACCTTCTACCCCACCAGCGTCCTGGTCACCGGCTTCGACATCATCTTTTTCTGGGTCGCCCGTATGATCATGATGGGCATCAAGTTCATGGGCGACGTACCGTTCAAGGAGGTCTACGTACACGGACTGGTGCGCGACAGCCACGGCGACAAGATGTCCAAATCCAAGGGCAACGTACTGGACCCGATCGACCTGATCGACGGCATCGACCTGGAGGCGCTGGTCAGCAAGCGCACCAGCGGCATGATGCAACCGCAACTGGCGAAGAAGATCGAACAGGCGACCCGCAAGGAGTTCCCGGACGGCATTCCCAGTTTCGGCACCGACGCCCTGCGCTTTACCTTCGCCTCACAAGCCACCACCGGTCGAGACATCAAATTCGACATGGGACGCATCGAGGGTTACCGCAACTTCTGCAACAAGTTGTGGAACGCCGCCCGCTACGTATTGATGAACACGGAAGATCAAGACTGCGGTCAATCCGGCGGTGAGCTGGAACTGAGCATGGCCGATCGCTGGATCCTGTCACGGCTCCAGTCCACCATCGGCACGGTCAGCGAGGCGACCGACGGCTACCGCTTTGACCATGCCGCGAAGGCCATTTACGAATTCACCTGGAATGAATACTGTGACTGGTATCTGGAACTCTCCAAGCCGGTACTGACCGGTGACAGCGCCAGCGAAGCGGCCAAACGCGGCACCCGCCACACCCTGGTCACCGTGCTGGAGACCCTGCTACGGGTCGCCCATCCGATCATGCCCTACATCACCGAAGAGATCTGGCAACGGGTCGCCCCGCTGGCCGGCGTGAGTGGCGAGACCATCATGACCCAACCGTTCCCGCGCGAAGATGAAGCCCGGGTGGACCCGGCCGCCGTGGCGGAGATGGAGTGGGTGATGCAGTTCATCCTCGGCATCCGCAAGATCAAGGGAGAGATGAACATCGCCCCTAGCAAACCGCTACCGGTACTGTTACAGAATGCGGGGCCGGAAGATCAGGCGCGACTGGCGCGCAACCGCCACTATCTGGACTTCCTGGCGCGGCTTGAATCGGCCACCCTGCTGGGCAGCGAGGATGAGGCACCCGAATCGGCCATGGCCTTGGTGGGCGGCATGAAACTGCTGATCCCGATGGCCGGCCTGATCGACAAGGAGGCCGAGCTGGCCCGCCTGAACAAGGAGATCGGCAAACTGAAGGAGAATATTGCCCGTATCGAGGGTAAGCTCAACAATCCGAAGTTTGTTGATAAGGCCCCTGAAGCCGTGGTACAGAAGGAGCGGGACAAACTGGCGGATGAGATCGCCGCACTGGAGAAGCTGGAGCAACAGTTGCAGAAGATCCAGGCATTGTAAAAAAGCCAACACCGACCACAGGCTGTTATACCGCCAAGCTTTGCACTACGGCCTGTGGTCACTACACTTTATAAACAGTATGAGTCTTTGCGGACCGGCCTATGATCTCTATTGACGCGCAACACGAAGAGTTGAGGAACCGACTGTTCACAATCAGACAGGAACATCGGGATCTGGATGTTGCCATCGCCGCCCTTTCCGACGCCCCCTATAAAAACGAACTGCAACTGAAACGCCTGAAGAAGCGCAAGCTGATGCTGAAGGACGCCATTGCAAAACTGGAAGATGAACTGATCCCCGACCTGGATGCCTGACCTTTAAGATAACGGCTGGAATAGACCATGAAGATTACCCAACTCTATGCTTGCGAAACGACTCCGGTGAACATGGAAGGGATCAAAGGTGTCACCAAACAGGTACCGATCGGCAAGGCGGACGGGGCGCCCAATTTTTCCATCCGCGTGTTCACGCTGGAACCCGGCGGCCATACGCCCCATCACTCCCACGAGAGTGAGCATGTCAATTACATCCTGGAGGGGCAAGGCGAAGCCATGGAGGGAGACACCGTGCACCCGATCAAGCAGGGCGACTATCTGTTGGTCAAACCGCATGAAGTGCATCAATACAGGAATACCGGAGACACCCCCCTGGTATTCATGTGCATGGTGCCAAGCGCCTACGAATAGATCCCGAATTGCCCACTTTCAGTTAAACGAATCGTTAAACACACTTAACGAATGGTTAAAGGTTTATCACCCCCTGCACCATGCAATTTTATATCCTATTGTTTTAACTAACTTTTTATATTGGCACGTACTATGCACCTGTCTTAATAGCGAGACAGGAGCCAAAACAATGAAACCGATTCTCACCACATTGATCGAACCGATACCCGCCTCAGAACTGAACCGGGAACAGAAAATCAAGCAGCGTGGTCTGTTAAGTCAGCAAACGCTGGCCCAGCAGAACCGCCTCTATGCGGATACCGCCGGCGTCAGCATCCACTGCCGCAGTGCCGGGTTTACCCCCGCCTTTCATGACACCCAGTCAGGGCGCAGTGTCATCTCCCGCTATGTCGACGGCAGACCGGCGCCGCTGCATCTGCTGGACGGTCTGCCGGCCGATTGGGTGACCGATTATGATGCAGACGGCCATGTGAAAGCCGTGCGGCCGGGGGTCATAGCCGGGTTCCTGCGGGCGGGGCGTTTCTACACCCGTGAACAGGCCGCCAAAGCAGCCTGAGTACCCCGCCTCATGGCACGCCTCTGACAGAGAGTTTTTTCAGGACGTGGGCGGCAGCCACCATGGCAAAGGTCGCCGTCACCGTCATGGCTGAACCAAAACCGCCGCAGTGCAAACCGTGTCCGGCCGGACCGCCTTCGGGCTTCACGCTGCAGACGGCGCCCTTGCCATCCGGGTAAACCTGCTGTTCATCCGAATAGACGCAGGGGACATCAAAACGCCGCTTGGGATTTTGCGGAAAACCATACTCACGACGCAACAGCTTGCGGGTCTTAGCCAACAGCGGATCATGCTGGGTCTTATAGAGGTCGGTCAGGCGGATCTTCAGGGGGTCGATCTGACCGCCAGCACCACCTACGGTCACCAAGCGGATTTTATGGCGACGGCAGTGGGCGATTAAGGCTGCCTTGGTCTTAAAGGCATCGATGCAGTCGACCAGATAATCGAACTGGCCACTGACCAGCCGCTGCAGATTATCCAATTCGACAAACTCTTCCCGGGTAATGACACAGCATTGGGCATTAATTCCCCGAATACGCTCGGCCATTGCATCCACCTTGGGGCGGCCAAACTGACTCTCCAGGGCATGGATCTGCCGATTGACATTGGATTCCGCCACATTGTCCAGGTCGATCAGGGTCAGCGTCCCTACCCCGCTACGCGCCAATGCCTCGGCGACCCAGGATCCGACCCCGCCGATGCCCACGACGCAGACATGCGCCGCGGCAAAATTGCTGAGCCCCGCTTCGCCATAAAGCCGGGCAATACCGCCAAATCGTCTTGTGTAATCCATCTGCTACCTGATTGGTCGACTTTGCTACCGGTCAGGTCCACGTCGAAACCGGTTGAGGGGGCTCATTCTAAGTGGCATCGCCCCAATATCCCAACAATTGATTGACCCGGTTTCACTCTCTGGGCTATGGTAAATATACCGATCGGTATATTTTGACAGTCTATGGAAACCAAAGGCGAACGCACCCGGCAACTTATTATCGATAAATCACTGCAGCTTTTTTCGGTAAAGGGTTATCACAGCACCTCTATCAACAACATCCTGGAGGCGACCCACCTGACCAAGGGTGGGCTGTATGGCCACTTTGGCAGTAAAGAGGCCATCTGGTATGCCATCTACGACGAGGCGGTCAGGCGCTGGCACCAAGTGGTATTTGAGGGGGTCAACGGCATCACCGATCCGCTGCAACGTATCGAAAAGGTGATCGAAAACGACCTGATGCGCTACTTGGGTGGGGATATCTTTGAGGGGGGCTGTTTTTTTCTCAACGCCCTGGTCGAGCTCTCCGGCCAATCGCCGGCCATGAGCCGCCACATGCTGCGAGGCTTTATTCGATTTTCCAAACTGTTGCAGCAGTGGTTGGTTGAAGCCGAATCACAAGGCTTGATCCAAACCGGCCTGAATCATCGTGAAATCGCCAATTTCATCTTCATCTCCCTGAACGGTGCGGCGGCGTTGTATGCCGTGACCCGGGACCTGAACGTGCTGAAGCAGACCACTTCCCAGCTTCGCCACTATGTACAGCATTTAAAAGTTTAAGCAGCGGTTAGCCCGCAACGGCTCAAGCCGAGATAAAAAAGACCTTTTGGTCTATTCGAGTAATGAATCACCGACCACTCACCCGATTGGCGGCGGTTAGACAGACATTCGCTGACAGGACATTGCCATGAGTCGACATCTGGAGCGCATCAAACATTTCCAGCGTGAGCTGGTCAATCAAGGGCTCGGTGCCGCCCTACTCTTCTACTCCCGGGATATCTTCTACTATACCGGCATCGCCCAGCCGGCCTTCCTGGCGGTGTTCCCGGACGACTACCGGCTGTTCGTGCGCAGCGGCTATCCCTATGCGGTACAGACAGCGGGCATCGAAGCCTCCCATATCACGGAAGAGCGCCGCCTCGACTTCATTTACCAGGAGTACTTCTCCTATCTCTGGAACAAGCGCCTGGGAATCGAACTGGATCTGTTGCCGGCCAATAATTACCTGCTCTATCAAAAACTGTTTCAGGGCTTTGAACTGCAGGATGTATCGCCGCTGATCCTGCAGCAACGGGCGGTCAAGACAGACTTTGAGATCGAACAGATTCGCCGCGCCTGCCGAGTCGTCGAAGCGGGACAACTGGCTATTCAGCAGGGATTGCGCCCCGGTATCACCGAACTGGAACTGTCGGCCATTATTGAAAACACCCACCGTCTGGCAGGCCATGAAGGAGGCATCTTCCTGCGCCATCCCGACCTGCCGCTCGGTATGGGTCCGATCAGCTCCGGTAGCAACCTGGGGGATTTTACCGGTATTGTCTATTCGGTCTCCGGCGTGGGGCTGAGTGCCGCCCTGCCCATCGGCCCCTCTAACCGGATCATCGATGACGGCGATGCCGTGGTGGTGGATATCCCCAGCATGGTGAACGGCTATCATGCCGACCAGTCCCGTACCTATGTCGCCGGCCGCGCCAGCCCGCGGCTAAAAGGACTGTACGGCGATCTGCGTGAGATATCAGACTTTGTCATCGAATCGATCCGCCCCGGTATGGGCTGCGACCAAGTCTATGATCTGGCAATGGAAAAAGCCGCCGAGATGCGGGTACAGGAGCAATTTCTCCGCTTTACCGGCGACAGCCGCTGTCGCCTGATCGGCCACGGCGTCGGCATCGAAGTGAACGAACCCCCGGTATTGATTGCCCACAACCGGGCGATCATCCCCGATAGCTGTGTACTGGCGATTGAGATGCACATGCTGGACAAGCGTGCCGGGGTGGTCAAAATAGAGGATACCGTGCTGATCAGCAGTACGGGCAACGAAATTCTGACCAAGGCGTCGCGGAATCTGATCGAAACGGCTGCCACCGGATGAACAGGAGTAGGCATGACAAAAGAGCGGATTGCACTGGTAGGCGCCGGTGCGGCGGGGGGTGCGCTGGCACTGGCACTGCATCAAGCCGGCTATTTGCTGGTGGGGGTGGCCAGCCGTACGCTTGAATCGGCCCAACGTTGTGCGGCGCTGGTTGGCAATCCGCCCGCCACGACCGATCCCGCACCGGCGGTGGTCAACGCCGACATTATCATCCTCGCCACACCGGATGGACAGATCGAACCGGCCTGTCGCGCCATTGCCGACCAGGGAGTCATCCGTCCCGGCCAACTGTTTCTTCACCTCAGTGGCGCCCTTACCGCCGATGCCCTGGCAGCGGCACGCAACAAAGGTGCCGAAGTGCTCTCGCTGCATCCGATCCAGGCACTGGCCGATCCGGTTAAAGGAGCGGAACTGCTGTGCGGTACCTGGTTCTGTCTGGAGGGGACAGCCGCCGCTATCTCCCGGGCCGAACAGCTGGTCAAGGCGCTACAGGGAGAGTCGTTGATCATTCCGGCTGAACGGAAGGCGCTCTATCATGCCGCGCTCTGCGTGGCGGCCAACTATCTGGTGACGATCGAGTCGATTGCCGTCACCCTGCTGGAGCAGATCGGCATTGATCGTCAGGCCGGGTTGAAAGCGATACTGCCGCTGATCGCCGGCAGCGTGGAAAACCTGTCCCACTCCGGCCTACCCCAGGCGCTGACCGGGCCGATCAGCCGTGGCGACACCGCCACCATCGCACGCCATATCGACAGCCTGGGAAACATACCGCCGGCCTATCAGGCGATTTATCGGATGCTGGGAAAAGAGACGGTGGAATTGGCGCTGGAGAAAGGCGGGCTGGACCCCGAGCAGGCGGAACAGATTCGGCTATTGCTCACCCCACAACCACCGGACCCCTGCCTGATCAGTTGAGACCCGACCGAAGGTTGGCCGAACTTACGGGGTGGCCATCGTGGCGGGGCGCCATGCCTACAGATGAAATACCCATACAACCACCCTGTAGGAGGCTCGCCTCGGGCCGAACGGTCGTAGTACTGTGTTTGAAGGCCGGAATGGTCAAAATCCTTCAAACACGCTCTGGCTGCCGTTTTTCCGTGCCTCACTGATATTGCCTTCCAGGATAAATTCGAGGAACTCCACCTCATCCAACGGTTGGCACAGCATATATCCCTGGAAACAGTGGCAGCCCCGTTTGCGCAGGAAATCGAATTCACGGCTGTTTTCCACCCCTTCCGCCACCACACTCAGGCCCAGTTTGGACGCCATGGTGATGATCGCCTCAACAATACTCACCGTTTCCGGGTCGGTGACAATATCGTTCACAAAGGAGCGGTCGATCTTGATCTCGTCCAATGGCAGGCGTTTCAAGTAAGCCATGGATGAATAACCGGTGCCAAAATCATCGATCGAGAAACGGACGCCCAGGCGTTTCAGGTCGACCATTTTCGCCATCACCTCTTCCAGGTTGGTCACCAGCATATTTTCGGTCAGCTCCAGCGTCAGACGCGTGGGATTGGCGCCGCTGGTCTTGAGGAAGTGGGCAACCTGCATCGCGAAATCGGCCTGCTGAAACTGCTGCGGACTGATGTTGACCGAGAGGTGGATCGGTCCCGCCTCGGAATAGTCGTCCGCTATCTTACGCAGCAGATTGCAGGACACCTCCAACACCTGGTTACCAAGCGAGGTAATGATACCGATATCTTCCGCCACCGGGATAAACTCTCCCGGCATGATCAAACCCCGGGTCGGGTGCTCCCAACGCAGCAAGGCTTCGGCGCCCAGGGTGTTGCCGGCAAAGTCGTGCTTCGGCTGCCACAGGATCTTCAGCTCATCGCGCTCCAGCGCCTGACGCAGATCGTTCTGCATCTGTAACTGCTCTTCCGAGGATTTGCGCATACTGGGCAGGAAGAATCGCACCGTATTGCGTCCCGCCTCCTTGGCCCGATACATGGCGGTATCCGCTTGCATCAGCACGTCATCGGCATTTTCACCATTTTGCGGAAACAGCGAAACACCGATACTGGTGGTGGCATAGAGACGATGCCCTTGCACCTCATAGGGTTCAGAGAGCGCGGCCAGCACTTTGTTAGCGGCGATATCCACCTGGTGGGTGAACTCGTCTATCACTGCATTCTCCTCCGCCAGCAGCAAGACAAACTCATCTCCACCCAACCGGGCGGCGGTATCTTCACGCCTCAGACAATCGGTAAGACGCCGCGCCACCTGCTGCAGCAGCGCATCGCCTATCGGATGACCCAGGGTATCGTTAATGGTCTTGAAGTTATCCAGATCGAGAAACAGCAGTGCACCAATACGCTGATGGCGCCGACAACGCGCCAGCATCTGGTTCAGACGATCCAACAGCAGACGGCGGTTGGGCAAATCCGTCAGCGGGTCATAGGTAGCCTGGTACTCGACCAGTTCCTGGGCCTGCCGCTGCTTGGTCACATCCCGAAAACTCCAGACCCGACCCACGATCTCCCCCTCGATCTGTTGTGGGTGGGAGCGACTCTCGAAAATACGTCCGTCGGTGAAGCGGAGAATGTCCCGGGTCGCCGCGTCGGTGTGGGCCAGTTGCTCCCTAATACGTTTTACAAAGGTATCGGCATTTTCCATGAGCGGCGCCGTGAAGGCGCGCAGCCAACCTTTTTTATCTTCGCGATCGAGGGATGGAGGAATATCCCAGAGGGTGACAAACTTGGTGTTGTAGATCACCACACGCAGATTATTGTCCAGCACCAGAATCCCATCGGTGGTGGAGTTGAGCGTCGCCTTCAAAAGCGAAATGGTTTCGCGCAGTTGGCCTTCATCCGCCTGATCTGCGGATGAGATGGGCCAAAGACCCTCGCTATGCGGGAGCGACCGGGCACTCGCCACCACCGAACCGCCGGTTTCCGATCTGGTGATCAAGGCATCCAATTCATCCATGCGTTTGTCCAGCGTCGCCAGGTGGCTCCGAAGATCGGATTCAACCTGGTCGTCATCTGTCATTTCCAATTCAGACACGCGCTACCCTCGTCCAAAAGGTCCGGCCAGCGTCGCGGATCCTGGGATTACCGAAAACATACGAATGCGACAACCCCTTGACTTCACACCGGAAATCAACGGCTTGCCATGCCATTATCGGTTATTCCCTGGATACTGGAATCGCTATTCCGTCCCTCACACTTTTTTCGGTTATTGTATGGCCAACTAGCAGCCTATCGGGCTCCTAGCCGTACCAATTTTTTTTGTTATTGCCTGTTTTGCGGGAGTAACAAACCCAATAAACTCTACGACCAGTGCAGCGGGCATTCAATCCTGACACCGCTGAATGGCAGCATTGCCCCGATAAGCCCGGTTTACTATGAGTTTCCCCGAACCTCTCCAACAACTTATCGGCGACCGACTGGATCGGGAGCTGAACTGGAAAAGCCGCTGCCATCCCCTCGTCGGGTATCTGCCGCAACGCCCTTCCACCCCGCTGTTCATCAAGCGCGAGGATGAACTCAACGCCAACGTAGTCGGAACCAAGCAGCGCAAATACCTCAGCCTGCTCCCGGCCCTAGAGCATAGCGGCAACCGCCGGATAATCTTGATAGGTAGCGCACACTCCAATAACGTACTCGGCCTGACCCAACTGCTGAGAAACCGCAACTACGATGTCCGTGCTCTGGTAAAAATGCCGGGGAACAAGGCGTTAACCGGTAATCACCTACTCCTCTCCCTGTTGTTACCGGGAGACTGCATCCACTATATCAGCCACCGGGACTGGCCCGATGTGGAGCAGATCGCCCGACAGGAAGCCAACCGCTGGGCAGTGAGAGGGACCCCCGCCGCAGTCATTCCAGAGGGCGGTTACAGCGAAGCGGTATTACCCGGCATACTCACCCTGGCTGCCGATCTGCAGCACAACTGTACGGCACTGAAACTGCAATTTCGGGATATCTGGACCGATAGCGGGACAGGGGTCAGCGCTATCGGTCTGCTGTTGGGGATGCGCCTGCTGGGGATGACCCAGCCACGGGTGCACATCACCCAGATCGCCGGCGATCCCGATGCGTTTCAACAGCGCTACCGGCAGTTTGAAAGCTGGCTGGTGAGACAGCTTGGCTCCCCGTTACCGTCGTCAAGCCCTGAAGTCCGGTTTATCAAACCGGCCACCGCCGCATCCTATGGCAGTGTTAATAAGACCATCCTCCATGCAACCGGACATATTGCCAGAGAGACTGGCCTGCTGATGGACCCGGTCTACTCGGTCAAGCATTTCTATACCGTGAAGTGTGAAATGGAGCGGCACATGCCAACGGGTCCACAACTGATCCTCTATAACGGCGGCACCTTGGGGTTATGCGGTTTTCAATCACAACTTGCATCCTTGCAAACGATCGTGTAGAAATATCCCTCAATTAATGTTGCGTACGCATCTATTCGGTGCTCCGCATCGGTAAATCAAAACTGATCAGATAACCGGAAACGGCAAAGTAAACAACAAAACATGAAAATTCGTTCGCTGATGGTAGTGGTATCTCTAGTAGTAGTAGTCGTACATCGACTGCGCGGAGAGACTATCGGCTAGCGTTTTTTACCCCAACCCGAAAGAAACCTCCGCATCGAAAGATCCGGGGGTTTTTTTTTGCCCATGGACGGGCTTATGCCGCGGAGGCCACGGATGGCCGGGAGCGGCTTTGCCAGGGATGGGCTTATGCCGCAAAGGCCATGGATGGCCGGGAGGGAATTTACCTTTGAAGCAGGAGTTAGTAGAGAGATGAATGGAGCGGAGCACATTGTTAACAAATTGATGTCCGAGGGGGTCGACACCCTGTTCGGCTATCCCGGTGGCTGCATCATGCCGCTCTATGACGCCCTGCTGAAGAGTCCGATACGGCATATCCTCTGCCGACATGAGCAGGGCACGGCATTCGCCGCCAACGGCTATGCGCGCGCCAGTGGCCGGGTCGGCGTCTGCCTCGCCACCTCCGGACCCGGCGCCACCAACCTCATGACCGGCCTGGCTGATGCCTTCATGGACTCGGTGCCGATGGTTGCCATCACCGGCCAGGTACCCACCTCGCTGATCGGCACCGACGCCTTTCAGGAGATCGATGTACTCGGCATGAGCCTGCCGATTACCAAACAGAGTTTCCTGGTTGAAGATATCCAAGAACTGCCGGACATTCTCGATCAGGCGTTCCAGATAGCCCGGGAGGGACGACCCGGACCGGTGTTGGTGGATCTGCCGAAAGACATTCAATTGGCCAGCCTGCCGGATGCAGCGCCACCCCGACCAAGCGAAGCAGCCACCTACGCGTATGCCGATGACCCGTTACAACAAGCGATCGACCTGATCCAGGCGAGCCATAAACCGATTGTCTACGGTGGCGGCGGCATCCTGCTTGGCGATGCCATTATCCCGTTTCGTCACTTTGTCGAGACCAGCGGCATTCCGAGCGTATTCAGCTTGAAGGGGTTAGGCGCATTGCCGGGCGACCACCCCCTCAATATGGGCATGCTTGGCATGCACGGTTCGGTGGCCGCCAATCAATCGGTACAAGAGGCTGATCTGCTGATTGCCGTGGGTGTCCGTTTTGACGACCGGGTCACCGGCAAGTTAAGCCGTTTTGCCCCCCACGCCCAGGTCATTCATCTGGATATCGATCCAGCCGAAATCGGCAAGCTCCGGCAAGTGGCTTGTGCGCTGAAGGGTGATCTGCGCCGAAACCTGAAGGCGCTGGCGATCAAGCAGAATCTGGACGACTGGCGGAGCCAGTGCCAGCAGCGGCTGAAACAGGACGGCTATGCCCTTCCCGATGCTGGGAACGGTATCAGTGGCCCCCATCTGCTGCGCCAGTTATCCGACATGACTCGAGGCCAGGCAATCGTCAGCTGCGACGTCGGCCAGCATCAGATGTGGGTGGCGCAACACTACCCGATTGATCACCCGCGCAAACACTTGACCAGCGGTGGACTCGGCGCCATGGGTTTTGGCCTGCCGGCCGCCATCGGCGCCCAATTGGCCCATCCGCAATCCACGGTAATCAATGTTGCCGGGGATGGCTCCTTCATGATGAATGTGCAGGAGCTGGCCACCATCGGCCGTTACAAACTGCCGATCAAGATCATTATCCTGGATAACCAGGCGTTGGGCATGGTGCGGCAACAGCAGGCGGTCTGTTACGACGGACGATTCAGCGAAATCGATCTTTCGGACAACCCGGACTTCTGCGCCCTGGCCAGGGCCTTTGACATCCCGGCGCAGTCCATCTCCGAACCGGATGCCATGGCCTACGCCATCAACAAACTGCTGGAGACACCGGGCCCCGCCCTGCTGCATGTCGCCATCGCCACCGAAAACAACGTCTGGCCGATGGTCAAGCCGGGCGACGCCAATGATCAGATACTCACAGGAGCCAACCCATGATATTCAGTCTGCATATTCAAGCCCGGTCCAATCCGGCCATGTTGGAAAAGATTCTCCAAACTACCCGGGTGCGCGGTTTTTTCATCCGTTCCATGGATGTCAAAAGCAGTGAAGAGGATCGCCTGCTCAAGGTCCACATGACGGTTGAGAGCGACCGCCCCCAGGAACGGCTGGTCACCCAGTTGAATAAACTGGGCGGCATCAAGGAGTTGACCGCCCTGCATGCTGTGGCCGATCCTACTCCACTGCTTGATCCCGGCCGGCAGAAAGTGGCATTGATGTATCCGCTCTGACTGGAACAGATAACGGTTGATCACCGGAAAAGGTAAAGAAACCGGGAAAACCGAGAGGTTTTGGCGACTGTGAGTCGACAACGGTTTCGGCTAACATGGAGCGCTTTTGCAGCGGAGACGAGAATGAAACGTATCGGTGCCCATGTCAGCGCGAGTGGCGGCGTAGAGAATGCGCCGCTCAATGCCCAGGCGATTGGCGCGACCGCCTTTGCCCTGTTCACCAAGAATCAGCGACAGTGGAAAGCGAAGCCGCTGACCAAACAGAGTATTACCCGCTTCCGGGAAAACCTGCAGAGCGTGGCGATCGATCCGCAGTATGTGCTTCCCCATGACAGCTATCTGATCAATCTGGGGCATCCCGAAGCGGAGGCACTGCAAAAATCCAGGGACGCGTTCCTGGACGAGATGCGTCGCTGTGAGCAACTGGGTCTCAAACTGCTCAACTTTCATCCCGGAAGTCATCTGAAAAAGATCCCGGAAACGGAGAGCCTCTCCCGGGTGGCCGACTCCATCAACTGGACGCTGGAACAGACGGAGGGCGTTACCGCCGTGATTGAAAACACCGCCGGCCAGGGCTCCAATCTGGGACACCGTTTTGAACACCTGGCGGCCATCATCGAGCGGGTGGAAGACAAGCAGCGGGTAGGGGTTTGTCTCGACACCTGCCACACCTTCACCGCCGGCTACGACCTGCGCAACGCCGAAGCCTGTGAACAGACGTTTAGCGAATTTGACCGGATTGTCGGCTTCCAATATCTGCGTGGTGTACACCTGAACGACAGTAAACCCGACCTGGGCTCCCGCGTCGACCGGCATGAGAGTCTGGGCAAGGGAAAACTGGGTTGGCCTGTATTCGAATACATCATGAATGATCAGCGTTTTGACGAGATCCCGATGGTGCTGGAGACCATCGACGATAGCCTCTGGGCCGATGAAATACGCCAGCTCTACGCCCTGCAGCGATAACCTCTCGATCCAGAAAGAAAAGCAGTTGACCTTTTGTCAGGAATCATTAAACTACCGCGCTCCAACGTTGGTTGTCTGCCTTGCCGACAACCGCTTTGGGCCTCTGTGGAGCGGTAGTTCAGATGGTTAGAATACCGGCCTGTCACGCCGGGGGTCGCGGGTTCGAGCCCCGTCCGCTCCGCCACTATTTAAAAAACGGATACTTCGGTATCCGTTTTTTTTTGGCCATGGACGGCCTTATGCCGCGGAGGCCAGGGATGGCCGGGAGCGGCTTTGCCATGGACGGCCTTATGCCGCGAAGGCCAGGGATGGATGTAGGGGCAACCCCCCGTGGTTGCCCTTTTCGGTCAACGAGCATCGGGGACAAGGGCAGGCACAGGGGCCTGCCCCTACGGGCCGGGGCGGTGATCAGTTCTCATTTGGTGTAGGGCTCCCCGTGGTTGCCCGTTTCGATCACCGGGCATCGGGGACAAGGGCAGGCACGGGGGCCTGCCCCTACGGGTCGGGGCGGCGATCAGTTCCCATTTGGTGTAGGGCCCCCCGTGGTTGCCCTTTTCAATCATCGGACATCGGGGGACAAGGACAGGCAAAGAGCCCTGACATCAGCCCGTCTTGAAGCTCTTCAACACCACGAACTTCGGATCTGCCGCCACTTGCCGTGCGTTGCCGAACAGCCGCTTCAGTTTGACGTGGTAGTTGAGGTGACGATTACCGATGATGCGCAGTTCACCCCCATGGCGCAACACCCGGCGAGCCTGATTAAACATACGCCAGGCCGTCGCATCACCCACCACGCTACCCTGATGAAACGGCGGATTGCACAGAATCAGATCGGCACTGGCCGGGGCAAAGCCGCTCAACGCATCACCCTGCCGAAAACAGGCCGGATTGCTCAGCCCGGCCCCAGTAAAGGTGGCCTCGGCACTGGCTACGGCCATGGCTGACTCATCGACAAAGTGGAGTCGGGCATCCGGGTTCCGTTGTGCCGCCATCAAACCGACCACACCGTTGCCGCAGCCGAGATCGATAATATCCCGATAATCAGCGTTGACCGGAATATGCTGCAACAGCAGCCGGGTGCCGATATCCAACTGATCCCGGGAAAAGACGTTGGCGTGGTTGACCAACTGATATGCACTCCCCTCCAGCGGATAGCTGACCGGATAGGGTGATACCGGCAGGTCGATATCGGTATCGACAGTGGCAAAAATCAACCGCGCCTTTTTCTTCGCCAGCGAGGTATGTGTCGGGCCGATAATCCGCTCAAACAGCTGCAGGGTCGAGCTATGGATCTGTTTGACCATACCGCAACCGATCACCCGGCTGGACGCTGTCAGGTGTGGTTTCAGCTGGATCAACTCATGCTCCAGCAGCGCCAGGGTCTTGGTGACACGAATCAAGACCAGGTCATACTGGTCTGACGGTTCATCCAGGGAGCTGATTAACCGTACCTGATCACTGTCGAGTCGATTGGCCGCCAGATTCTCCCGGGTAGACCAGTGGCTCAGATAGGAGTCACTCTGCAGCGTCGGCCGATAACCGGAAAGGGCACAGCCCAACGCCCCGAAACTGTCATTGATGATCAGTAGCCGACCCGTGATATCTCTGCCCAGATGGTTCAACAGATACTCATCCGCCGCATCCCAGGCACGCAACGTCTCCCGCTGACGTAACGGATAACGCCTCAGGGAGAAGCGGCCGCTCGCTACCTCAAGCCGTTGCATGACGCGGACCGGTGAGATAGATGTCATAGCGGGTATTGGGGCTGCCGACCGTCACGGTGGGTAGGCGCCGTCCCAACGGCGGGGCCTTGACCGGACGTTTCACCACCACGCGGTGGGTGGCTACGTGCAAGGCCCGCTCTAACAGGGTTGCGCTGTCTTGATCCTCACCCAGCAGCAGTTGAAACAGGCGCATCTCCTTTTTCACCTTGGCCGATTTCTCCCGATGGGGATACATGGGGTCCAGATAGACAACATCGGGTCGCTGATCAGGTGCCGTTGGCACGTTGTATTCCCGTCCGTCAAGGCAACGCAGGGACATCCGTGTGACGATCTCGGCCACATCCCCATCCGTCTGTGCCCGTCGCAGCCCATCCGCCAACAGCGCATGGACCACCGGCGAGCGTTCAATCATCTCCACCCGGCAACCGAGGGTGGCCAGCACAAAGGCGTCCCGCCCCAGACCGGCGGTCATATCCAACACCCGCGGGGTCCAACCCTTCTTCAAACCAATGGCCCGGGCCAATGGTTGTCCCCGGCCGCCACCGAACTTTCGCCGGTGCGCTGCCTTGCCCTCGACAAAATCGACCCATACGGCCCCCGGTGCACCCGGCCCTATCTGCTGCAGCACCAGGCGCTCCGACTGCTGCAGCAACAGCAGGCCGGACTCGATCTGGTCAAGCGAATAACAAGGGAGTGCAAGCGTTGCGGCAAGCTGTTCAGCAGCCGGTTGCTGGTCAGGTGAGGCGGCGGCCACCCCTAGTACGGACGGTTGTTCTGGCACCAATGATTCCCGGGTAACGACGAATTTCAATTCTGGGCGTATTGCCACGCCGATAGACGGCCATTATCCCACTATTGCCAGATATCCACATCCCTACCCTGTTCGCGAATGCGTTCCGCCCTGGTTGAGATATAGCGCTGGAAACTGGGCTCCATCTTATAAGCGCCCGAGAGCAGATAATCAAAAATTGAGGCGGTATGGAACTGCTTAAAAAAGGCCTCGACGCGAATCACCTCCCCGTCTTGTGGATCGATCAACACCACCGAGGGGGCATAGTTGATCGAGAGTGCCTTCGCCCAGGCACGCGCCGAAGTACGCTGTCCATCGGGCGTGATAAGCGGTGTATCCGCCCACATGTCGAGCTGGATGGCATGGGTCCGACTTACCAGGCCGCGGATTTCAGGATCACTCAGCAGCTCTTGATGCATCTGCAGGCAGGCGGGGCAATCCCGCTGTTCAAAGAAGATCGCCATCGGTTCCCGAATCAGACTGAGATCATGTGGTGGGGCGATAAAAAACGGCTCGGGCTGCAGTTGTTTCGCTACCGGTTGCGGTGGTGCCTGTGCCGCCAGATACGCGCGATACGTAAGCTGGCGCTCCTGTTTGCCGCCCACATAGTCCAGTGCCAGTTTGAAGGTCGCCGGCGGAACATAGCCGTTAAGGCGCAACACCACCTCTCCTTTTTCATCCAGGAACAGCAGGGTTGGCGTAAACTGGACCCGAAGCGAAGCGGCAAAGGCCTTTTCCGATAACTCCCGACCCGCCAAGCCGGTTACCGGACGATCCCCCCACATATTGACACCGATCACATCCAGCTCACGTCGCATCTGCGTTTCGATGTCGCGCTGCGAAAGATTGCGTTCCACCATCAGGTTGCAATAAGGGCAACCGTTCTGGTGAAAAAACAGCAACACCCGGCGACCGGCAGCCGTGGCCTCGGCCACATCTTCTCGCAAGTCTAGAAAGCTCTCTTTGAACCAGGTGGGGTAAACCGTCTCCTTGGCCCCGAGAAAACGCCCCGTCTCTTCGGCCATGACCAAGCGACAAAACAGCAACAACACGACCGGCAGTAAACGCAGCGGGACCCATTTCAGCATTGTCCAAACACCTCAAACACTGGTAACGTACCTGCAAGCATAGCAGGCGAATGCGCCAATCATCACGCGGGAACAACCTGGAGGCGACATGAAAATTTCAATCGATATCACACCGGAAGAGATGCGGAAATTGATGGGTTGGCCGGATGTACAGGGGCTGCAGGAGGAGATGATCAACAAAATCCGCGAGCAGATGAACGCCGGTGCCGAAGGCTACGATCCGCTCAGCTTGATGCAGCCCTTCTTTGCCCAGTCCGCCAGCTCCATGGAGAGTTTTCAGAAGATGATAACCAATATGATGAGCGCCTACGGTAAAAAGAGCGATTAAGTCGAGCTACTACGTCCGGGCGATCAGCGACCAGGCATTAAATCCCGCCAGGTATTAGGCCCCATAGGTGTCGTAGAAAAAGTAACCGGTAATAGCGACACTGGCGATGATCACAAACAGTCGAACCTGTCGCTGTGGCAATCGACGTGCGGCGTGGGCCGCTACGTAGCCACCGGCCAGGGTACCCAGCAGGACCACCGTACCCTCATACCAAGCAATCACTCCATCAAAAATAAACAGCGCGATCGCTATCAGCGATACCACGGTGGAGACCAGCAACTTGAGACCATTCATGGCGTTGATATCACTGTGCCCGGCCAGCGCCAGGTAGCTGAGGATAATGATCCCTAACCCGGCATTGAAAAAACCGCCATAGATGCAGACAGCCAGCAAAAACAGCAGCAACAAGAGATTCCCCACGAGGGAGGCGTGGCGATGCGCCAACGCCAACCGCTTCAGCATCCGGTTGAGCTGCCCCCCAAAAATAAAAAGCAGCGTGGCAAACAGCAACAACCAGGGGATCGCCTCACGAAACAGCGATTCCGGCGTCTGCAACAGCAACCAGGCACCACCAATGCCGCCCAGCAGACTTAGCAGGATATAGCGCGGCAGTTCATGCCGGTGGGCAGATAACTCTTTGCGGAAGGCATAGGCACCGCTCATGTAGCCGGAACAGGAGGCGAAGGTATTGGTGGCATTGGCACTGATGGGGGGCACACCGACAAACAGCAGGGCGGGAAAGGTAATGAAACTGCCTCCGCCGGCTATCGAATTGAGTACCCCGCCAAAGAAACCGGCACAAAGAAGAAACAGCACGTCAGTTAACATGAACGCCTACTAGCGAGAATAAAATGTCCAGTGAGCATAACAGCCTCGGTCATTTACCCATAGATACAGCTCTCGATGATGTGCAGACGTTTCTGTGTTGCTTTGGTGGTACAAAAAGAGAATAGAAGCGTGGCTGAAGGGGTGATCTTAGGGATTGACCACAGACCTTAGGGCAGCCAGATGGAAAAACAGCCGCCGCTGAGTTGGTGATTGTTTTCCAGCTTGATAAAGCCCTGTTTATCGCCGTTTTGGTGCATCTCAGCAATCATCGAGGCGAAATAGAGACCCAGCTTGGTCCTGCCTTCGGCCAGTTCACTGTGACCACCATCCGGTGTTTGTGCGGACAACATCTGTTCCGGGAAACCCTGACCGTTGTCTTCCACCCGAAAGACCAGGTAGTCCCCCTCTTGTGCTGCCGAGACCAACAACTGGTCATCGGTATAGCGAATGCCGTTGCCGACCAGATTATTCAGTACGTTACGAATCAGGCTTTCATCAAAATAGCCAAACAGATCGGGATCGCATTCACTGATGAGCCGGATATGATTGGCCTCTGCCGAAGAGCGGTTCTCTGCCATCACTTCAGAGAGAAAATCGGCCACATCCACATCATCGATCGAGGCCGATATCCGTTCATTTTCGATATTGTAGAGAGTAAGCAGTTCGATCAGGTTGTTATTGAGCCGCTTGGCCTCGTTCTGCAAAGCGATGATAGGCGCCTGCTTCTCATCCTCAAATGACGCTTCCGCCGTTATCTGATCCAGGGTGTGAATCACCATACTGAGGGAATTTTTCATATCGTGAATCAGCGAAGCCAACACATCATAAAATTTCATTCTCCCCCCTGGTTTTCAGACTTGGCGGAATCCTGCAACAACTGTTTTAACATTCGTTGCATCTTATGCAGCGTGCGATCTTCGGCATCCATCTGGCGCACCCGTTCCAGATACTCCCGTACCTGAATAATCAGATCGGGGTCGATGCCGGTCTCTTTCATGTGCAGCATGAATATCCGAGCCGCATTGAGATTCACTACCTTATTGCTCGGCATACCGGCTACCGCCTCTTCAAACAGCAGCATCGCCTCATCCAGTTTACCTTGCTTGGCCAACTCCACACCGCGGTTGTTTAGCCTGACGATCTCCTTTTTGATATCGGCAATCATGGCACCTGGATCTTCGGATAATCCCAGGTCACTCATCGTTGCCCCGACCTCTTTCAGGAACAGCTCATCGGAGTGATTATTTTTTACCGCCTGATGCAACAATTCGCTGGCCCGCTCCGTCTCACCCATCCGGTTGCAGGTACGCGCCATATCTAGAGCCAACTCGGGCGCAGCCTGGGTGCCGAGTTCTTTATAAAGTTCATGGGCTTCGATCATGCATTGCCTGGCTCGTTCGCTATTCTGCATATCCTCCTGCAGAACAGCTTCGGTCATGGAGGAGTAAAGGTTGGCTTCTTTGTCCCCCTTGTAAGCCTTTTTCAGGTCACGCAACACCATCATGGCCGCATCACCGTTGACGGTAACCGCCTTGGCCTTGGCCAGATTGGCATAAATGGAGGGGTGTTTGTAGATGGAGTGCTTACCCAGTCGGATAGCTTGACTGAAGGCGTGTTCGGCCACCTTTTCATCGTGATTACGCAATGCCAACTCCCCGAGGGTCCGTTGGCGAACCACCGCCTTGGCGGAATGGGCCGTAGCGGACTCAAGCACCTTTTGCGCCTCCTCCGGTTGATCCAATGCCTGGTAGGTTTTGGCCAGCCAGTCATAGGCCGTCATGTACCGCTCATTGCCCTCGATCAAATCCTGAAAAACCTGTCTGGCCTCTTCATAGCGTTTGCTGCCAAAGTAAGCTTTGCCGATGCCGACCCGGGCCCAGGCGATATCCCGTTGGGCCAGTACCCCGGAATAGATCGCTTCCGCCTGGGAATAGGCACCCGCCTTGAGTGCCAGATCCGCCTTGAGCTTGATGAATTCATTGAGATTCCGTGGATTTTCCGAGATCCGCGCATCGAGTAGGTCATTCGCCAATTCATAGTCGCGACGATCGATAGCCTTCTCGATCTCAAATAGATCGGCCTTTTTATTCAGCAGTCGCTCCAATCGCTGCGCCAGCAAGTCCTTAGTAAAAGGCTTGGTCAGATAGGTATCCGGCTCATACTCCACCGCCCCCATCACCATTAGACGGGTATTTTCAGCGGTGATCATAACGAAGATAGAACTTACACCGATCAGTTTTCTGGCGCGGACCTCTTCCAGGATCTGCTGTCCGTCCCGCCCGTCACCCAGGTTGTAATCGCACAGGATCACATCGTATCGCTTTGATTCGATATGCTGTATCGCTTCCCGACCATTGGCCACGGAATCGATATTCGACACGCCAAAAGATTGCAGCATATTGCGCAATACGCCACGCATATCGGCGTAGTCATCGACAATTAAAAAACTCAGTTGCTCAATTTTGGCGGCCATTCAATGCTTCTCATACTGCTTTTCTCATTTTTGGCATCACCCCCGGTGATCGGGATGATTCGTCCATTTTGTATGCCAACTGCTGGCCCGTCGCGGCATTCCCGCATCCTCTCATCATAGCAGTCAACACCCGGCAACGGGAATTTTCCCGGTTCCAGATCAACGATTGAATTCGATCTGCTCTTCCGTATAACAGCGGTTGCGACCGCTCCGCTTGGCCAGATAGAGCGCCTCATCCGCCCGTTCGAACGCTGTCTTGCGACCATCGCCCTTTCGGAAAGTGGCGACCCCGCATGAGACGGTGATATTCACGCGGTTGTCACCGGAGTGAAAGGGTTTCTCCTGTACCGCATGACGGATCTTTTCCGCCACGACTTTTGCGCCCTTCAAGTCCACTTCGGGTAACAGTATCACAAACTCTTCACCCCCATAGCGCGCCGGAAAATCCACCTTGCGGGTGGCACGTTTAAGATGCGTGCCGATCACATGCAGCACCTTGTCCCCGGCCATATGACCATAGGTGTCATTCACCTTCTTGAAGTGATCCACATCGACAACGATCATGCTGAGGGGATATCCGTAACGACTCCAACGCAGATACTCTTCCTGCAATCGACACTCAAAGGCGTGTCGGTTGTTGAGCTCTGTCAGGGCATCCGTGAACGCCTCCGCCCGCGCCTGCTCCACATGTTCACGTAACGAAGCCGCCTCTTGCTCCATATCGCCCAAACGGGTAGTCAGCTGTTCAATACGTTGCTCAAAACCCTGCACCACCTGTTCGGTTTCACTTTTGTGGTCACGCAATCGGTCCTGGATCAACGCCAAACGCTCCGCTATCGATGACTTCAATCCATCCAGATCCGTCGCCTGCTGAACGGCGGTATGCAAATGGCTGACCTGACTCTGCATATCGCTGTCCAACCGCTTACTACCTGCTGCCAGCTCATTGCCCACTGCGCCGATACCGTTGACCTCCTGGTCAAGTCGTTGTAGTTGATCCGTCATCTGCAGCAGAAAGCGCTCCACCTCCTGGCGCTCCTGCTCGGCCTGGAGCCGGGCATGTTCGGACAATTGCAGCAGTTCCGCCAGAATGGCGGGGATGTCCGCCTCGATAACGCCCTTGGTCAATCGACTTTTTAGCACCTGAACCCTCGGCTGCAGCTCGCCCGGAAGATCCATGCCCTGCAGCAGTTGTAGCAGCACCCGATCGACCGGTGGCGGGGAGGACACGACAGGAGGGGTCTCCGTAAGGGAAGCAGACAGGATAGCCACCAGATCACGCACTAGACTGTCGAGTGCATCCCGGTGATTGGCCTGTGCCGCCTGGTCGGCAATCTTCCCAAGAGCAACCGGTTCATACCCGGCCTGAACAAGCTGATCGATCAGGGACAACAGCAGGTGCTGACTTTCCGGTGGCCGATTCGTCTCTTTCGACGCTGCAGGCGCCGGGGCGGTCTCCGAACCGTCCGGCCGCTCTTTTTCCCTGGCAAAGAGTTTACCGATGAGTCCTCCGCCGGCATGTGTTTCCGGTGACGGCAATAGCGCTTCAAGGATCAAACCCCGGGCATCGGCAATCGATTCGGCAGAGGGAGAATGCTGGAGTGTACGGACAAGCTTTTGCGCCCGTTTGCCCAACGTTTTTGGCAAGGGAGCCTCATCAAGCAAGCGGGCGAGAAAGGTCTCGATTGAGGAGACGGGGCGACTGTCATTCGACTTGGCGTGCAATCCCTCGGCACGGCCGGCGATATCCTCTATCAGGCGCAACAGCGCGCGGGTATCCTGTTCCCCGCGTACTCGATTGCGCAGCTGCTCCAGCCGCTCATCCAGCTGCGGATCCATACCATCGCCGACAAAGGAGAGTCGGGAGAGACAGCGTCTGAGGGTGGATTCAACCGTCTGCCAACGCTTCTCCTTCCGCTCCAGGTCGGACAAACTGTCCAAATACTTCTTTTTCCACTCCGCCGCCGATTGCGTCATGCTCCCCCCGTGATATACCGCCTGTGCACATTACCCTATCGGCAGCACGGCGAGAGGAGTTTAACAGTCCCAAGGCATGCGACTCAGCCCCCTTGCAGGACCGGCACCCGTTTTCGCTGATACAACCAACCGTCCCCGGAAAAAACCGCCAACGCCAACCAGATAAAGGCGAAGGTGATCAGCCGATGGCTGCCGAACGGCTCATTATAGACAGAGACGGCCAGGAGAAATGTGATACTGGGCGCCAGATAATGCAGAACGCCGATAGTCGTGAGCGGCAAGCGGTTGGCCGCGGCGGCAAAACAGACCAGCGGCAGCGTGGTTACCACGCCCCCCAGTGCCAGTAGCAGATCCAGAAGCGGAGAATCGTGGGCAAAATGCAGGCTGCCCTGATACCCCAGCCAGGCAAGATATCCCAGCGCCAGCGGCGCCAGCAACAGGGTCTCGACCGTCAGGCCCAGTAACGGATCGACCGCCAACTTTTTTCGCACCAGCCCATACAGGCCAAATGTCACCGCCAACGTTAAAGCGATGATCGGCAACCGGCCCACCGTCACCACTTCGTTGGCGACTCCGCAAAGCGCCAGCAAAATGGCTACCATCTGCCAAAGCCGCAGTCTTTCGCTAAAAAACACCACCCCCAGCAGCACACTGAATAACGGGATGATGAAATACCCGAGACTGGCCGCCACGATCTCTCCCTGACTGACCGCGTTGATGAAAGTGAGCCAGTTGGCGGCGACCAGTAGTGCGGTAACCAGTAATCCGCCAAGACGGCGTGGATCACTCATCAGCACCCAAAGCCCCGACCACTGTCGCCGCCAGCTAATGAACAAAAGCAGCAGCACAACCGACCAGATGATACGGTGCGCCAACACCTCCAATGGCGTGACCGACGCCACCGCTTTGAAATAGACCGGGCCAAAGCCCCACATACCGAAGGCCAGCAGACCGTAAACCAAGCCGGTCCGGACATTGTTTTCATGGCTCGCTGACTGACTCATGACTTAGCCATCTGCAGTGAATGGATCAAATATTTTTGCTGAAACCGCTCGCTGCTGGATGTCGACAGACGACTGAGTAGGGCCACCGCCGCGAAGCCGAAGATCAGACGCATCCAAAAAATGCCGCTGAGATCGGCACCCAGCAGCAAAATCAACAGGGTGTCTTCAATCACGCTGTGGCAGAGCGCCAACAACGTCATCGCCGTAATCACATCACGATAGGGAACGTGGCCTGCCCGCGCCTCCTTGATCAGCAAACCACCACCAAAGGCAAGACCCAGAGAAAAACCGACCAGGGTGATGGTGGTGGCGGCGGGACCGATACCCAGCATTCTCAACAAAGGTCGCAACAGCCGTTGCAGCAGGCGCTCTATGCCGAGTAGACGCAACAGCTTCAGGGTTGTTAGCAACAGGGAGATAATCAACAGGATTACACCGAGGCTTTTGCACTGGGCAATAAACCAGGAAAACAGGTCGTTCTCCACGGGATCCGGCTTCCAGAACAACTCACTGGGTTGTTGCAACCAGTCGCCCCAACCGTACAGTCGATACAGGATAAAACCGAGCAACAGGGCACCGAATAGACGAACTAACAGCGTAAAACCGATCCGGACACCGGCCTTCTGTGCGATCCGCGCTTCAATCGGCAGCGTGTGGGCGATCAACATCATACTTCCCAAAACCGTTACCTGGGCTACCGACAACGGTTGCAACGGCGCTTGATCGAAAAATATCACCATCCCGGTATAGATGTTGGTGAACAGCGTGGTCGCCCAGACCAGCGCCATCGATTCCGGCAACCCGACCAGGGTCATAACCGGACCCAGCCATCTCGCAATGATCTCCACCCCCCCGAGTTCCTGCAGCATCTTCACCAGCAGCAGTGCGGGTATCATAATTTTGAATAGGGTGCTGGAAACCTGATAGATCTCCTGCAACAGCTCTTTGAACCACGCGTTCACACATCGCCCCTCGGTGGGTTATTCAGACTGGTCCATTGTAATCCGCAAACAAATATCTATGATTTTGTTTTAGTGGTATAAATTTTAAAAATATTTTGTATATTTCATATTTTTTAATTTATATTTCGTATTAACTATATTTAATTTAATAAAATTAATTATGAACACAAAAGAACTGGATCGGATTGATCGCCACATCCTCAACCGGTTACAAAATGACAATAAAATCAGCAACCTGAAGCTGGCCGAACAGGTCGGCCTCTCCCCCCCTGCCTGCCTGCGACGGGTAAACCGCTTGCGCGCGGAGGGGGTGATCATTGCCGACGTCTCCCTGGTCGCCCCTCAGGTTGCCGGTCATCACATCAACATCATTGTGGAAGTGGAGATGGAGCGGGATCACCTGGAGCTGGCGGCCCAATTCAGAAAGGCGATTCAGGACTCCCCCGAAGTCACGCAATGTTATGCAGTAACGGGAGAAGTTGACTTCATCCTGGTGGTATCGGTAGCGGACATGCAGGCTTACGACGCGTTTACCCAGAAAGTACTCTATAAGCAACCCAATCTGCGAAAATTTCGCAGTCTGATCTCATTGGATCGAGTAAAATTTGAAACGGCTGTTAAACTCTAGTTTTGCACCCCGGCTCAGGGATTGAGAACACCTACCCCAAGGCTGACGGTTGCATCAGCAACCTGTGTCACGCGGAAATTTCAAGCCATCATGAATCAACCTGCAGAATCGGATCGTCAGATACAAATCGGTGTACTGAGTGCATTGGGCGCCTTCCTCATCTGGGGATTTTCATCGCTCTATTACCGTGCTATCGGTGCGGCTCCGGCACTTGAGATCATCGCCCATCGGGCTATCTGGTCGCTGTTGTTCACCCTGCTGATGATCGGCCTTACCGGACAGGTTCGGGTCTTCCTCCGGCTGTTTTCCAATTACAGGATTTTGCTGGTTCTCCTTGTCAGCTCACTGTTGGTATCGGTCAACTGGCTCGGCTTTATCTGGGCGGTAAACAACGGCAA
>NZ_JBNKFS010000018.1:0-89590 GCF_050289425.1 Sedimenticola sp.
TCTTCCGATCTGGTTATACCGGAAGTATTCTTCCACTGTTTGGTACTGTTCTTGCCCTTAGCTCGGTATGGACACTGATTCCTGCGGTCTTGGCATCCACCATCACTGTGATTAGAACCGCACTTGAAGACCAGACTTTACAGGAAGAGTTGCCCGGCTATCGAGACTATGTACACCGCGTACGCTTTCGTTTGTTTCCTGGGATATACTGAGAAACCGAAGTGAAGCAGGGTGAGAAACGGTGAACATGAAAATATTATCAGGCGACTGCCACTGTCGAAATATCACTTTTCAAATAGAGCTGACAAACGACTCCTCAACATATATACCCAGGGCATGTGATTGTGATTTTTGTAAAAAGCATGGTGCCTCCTATATATCTGATAAGGCTGGACAGCTAACGATCAAGGTAGAAAATGATTCAAATCTAAGCCGGTATAGGCAAGGCAGCGGAATGGCCGAGTTTTTACTATGTAAAGCGTGTGGCGTATTAATCGGGGCCGTCTATCGCGAGGCTGGTCAGATGTATGGGGCCATCAATAGTAAATCGATCGATAATGGGGCAGATTTTGGGAAGGAGAGCGTTACATCACCAAAGTTACTAGCCGACAGTGAAAAAATCGAACGATGGAGAGATCTTTGGTTTTCTAAAGTAGAGATTAAATTTGTAGGCGAATAACATTTTTTATGGCCTCCCGAGTCGGGACGATTGCACACGGTAAAAAGCACCAGCTGTTCCTCACCCTACTTTTGAATCCAGTGCATCGCGACGCTGTCTGTATCGAGGCAGTAGCCAGTCAGGGTGGGCATTATGTGAATGGAGCGCTCCAGCATGAAAGCGGAAGTTAAGGAAAAATTCGAAAGCTATCCCAGTCATATAAAACCACTTGTTCTTCAGTTGAGGGAACTGGTATTTAGCGTTGCAGAAGATTGGCAGTTAGGCGAGATCAACGAATTTTTGAAGTGGGGAGAACCAAGTTACCAGGTTAAAAACGGCAGTCCGATACGTATGGACTGGAAACCAAAGTTTCCGAATCAATATTTTCTATTCTTTCATTGTCAAACGAAACTTGTTGATACATTCCGAGAGCTGTATTCGGAAGTATTGGAGTTTGAAGGTAATCGCGCCATCGTGTTACATACAAATAGCGATCTACCAATAAAAGCCATTCGGCATTGTATAGAAATGGCAATGAGATATAAAAACATCAGGCACTTACCACTACTTGGCGCGTAGATGAACGCGCGGGCACACAAAACGCGCCCACCCTACCTACCTACCTGATCAGCGTAATAGATCGATCTGCTAGTGGAAATCTACGGCACCCGCTTCAAGTCACAGCGGATCTGCCCCTTCAGGAAATCATCCACCTGTATCAGTTTCTTGATGCCCCGACGAAACTCCCGGGTGGTGCCAAGGAGATCGGCGCAGTCACTCACACCATAGTTGTTGGAGTGGTTGCGACACACGGATACCGTCTGACCGTTCTCCTGAAACTGTACCCAACCGGTGGTAACGTACCTTTCATCCTGATCCCGAAACCGAATCGATCGACTCTCTCCTCTTACCAGGTCGAAGGCGATAGGTTTGGTGTCTCGCCATTTCCTGTGGTATCTGACTTCAAGCGGTTCCAAAACACACTGCACCAGGTCGCCGTAGCGGGCGTTCTGTCGCATTTGCATCAGCGCCTCTTGTTTTCTGGCATCGGCGTCTATCTTGGCTTGTCGTTCAAGGGCTTTCGCTTCAATGCGCGCCTTATCGAGTTCAGCCTGCTGTTCATACGCCTTGAGTTTTTGCTCCTGGGTCATCTGGGACCATTGCTCATCGGGGATGCGCAGCGGATTCGATGTCGTGCAGCCCGAGAGCAGCAGCAACGAAGCAAAGAGCAGGTGAAAGGCGAGAATCTTTGTATGCATGTGTCGGGCTCCTTATTAATCGAGGTCGACAGTTGAATGGATAGTTTATTGGTTGTAAGAATATACCGCCTAGCTGCGTTGGCGAGTCTTATTGGGGTTAATTTTGCCAGAATCTCTCGACAGTAAACCGTAACACCTTAACATTACACGCCAATTTTCCGGACATGGAGAAGTCCGGTTACTTAGTCTGACCGACTCGCGCTATCCCGCTTTCTCCGGTATGTGGTTAAAATAGGCGGATATTCTGTAGGTAGAGATGAAAAGCGGGAGCAATCAGTGCATAGAATCGTTCAAATAACTATCGCCACGATTCCCCTACTGTTAACACCCGTTCTGCTACTGCTGATCGGCGAAGATATTTTAAGTTTTGGCGGCGGGGAGAAGGATGTCGTCATCGCCATTCCGTGGCTGATCTGGTCGTTGATATTTGCCGTCTCTTCCTATGTGCTGATATTCAAGCGTTGGCGATTGAGACGCTGGTGGGTTAGATCCGCCATCGTCGCAACCGCGACGCTGGTTATCCTTTGGCTAGTCCTGTTTTTGTTGAGTATTGCAGGGTTGGTTTAAGTGGGTTCGGTCGGATGGCACGTTTCCGTGCTCATCCAATCCGACGACCTTCACTCCTTCCAGAACGGTTTACTACCCTCATTGTCCGCATCCGCCCGGCTGACGCCAATGTCACTGAGCAAACGGTCATCCAGCTTGAGCAGCGCCTGGCGCTGGCGTTGCCTCTCGTAGGCGGCGTACAGCCATTGAAAGACCGGGAGCACCCGTGCGTTGAACCCGATCAAGCGAAAATTTGATGCCTGTAGATTGAGTTGTTTGGTCTGCGTTGTCATGATCGCTCCTTATCCTGATTGCCTGGCGATCAAGCTACGCCTCCCCTCCTAATCGATCCAATCGTATGATCCGATACCGCCCTTCAGGAATTGTGATGACACGAATAGCCCGATATCTGCTTTAATTAACCATCAATTAAGCTCCCTGTGAGGAACCCATGGAACTCTACCAACTCAAGACCTTTGTGAAGGTGGCCGATGAAGGCAATCTGACCCGCGCCGCCGAACTGCTGTTCACCAGCCAACCGGCCATCAGCGCCCATATCAAGGCGTTGGAAGAGGAGTTGGGGGTCGAATTGTTCCAGCGCACACCGAAGGGGATGCAGCTCACCCCCTCGGGCGAACTGCTGTACCAAAAGGCGGCGGGCATTCTGGCTTCAGCAGACGAACTAAAATCGGCTGCCCAATCACTGCGACAGGAGTTGGTGGGCGAGCTCAAGATCGGCGTACATACCGATTTTGAATTTGTGCGTATCGCCGAGCTGTTAAGAGTCTTTACGGCGAAACACCCCAGGATACAACTGCATTTCCTGGCGGGCATGTCAGCCACCAACATCCCCGATGTACGCAAGGGCAATCTGGATGGGGGCTTTTTCTTCGGTCCGGTAAAAAGTGCCGACCTGACCACCCTGGAATTAGCCCAGGTTCCCATGAAAGTAGTGGCACCGGCTGCCTGGCGTAACCGGGTGGAGCAGGCATCGCCCGAAGCCTTGTGCGCCTTACCCTGGATCTACACGTCACAAAACTGCCCCTTCTACACCCTGCGCAATCAAATGTTCAGCGGATATCCCTGCACCCCCAATAAAGTGGCCTTTGTAGACAGTGAAGACGCCATCCGGGAACTGATCAGGGCCGGTTCCGGTATCGCCCTGCTGCGTCAGGACGATGCCGAAACGATGGAGCGAGAGGGCGTGGGTTACTGCTGGTCAGGAGAAGTCCCTTCCATCGCACTTAGCTTTACCGTGCAAAAGCGGCGCCAGAACGAACCGCTGATTCAGGCAGCTATAAAAGAGATCACAGCGCTCTGGGGTGTCGAGATGGAAGCTCCGCTGGAGAAGCTGATCGATTCGGCTTGAGTCACCGCTGCAGGGTGGGTGTAAAAAACGCACCCACCCTGCACAACTTACACCTTATTAAAACAGTACCTGCTTAATCATCCTTCTCGTAGTCATCAGGTAGTTTATGGGCAATGCCCTTATGACAATCAATGCAGGTCTTGCCCTTTTCCATACCGGGCTGCATCTTCTCTTTGGCACGATTACTCTGTTTGTGAAAATCCATAGCATCCGTAGCATGACAATTGCGACAGGCCCGCGAGTCGGTCTCTTTCATGGTCGCCCAAACATGCTCGGCCAGCTCCAGGCGTTTCGCCTCGAACTTTTCCGGTGTATCCACCGTACCGATAATTTTATGCCACACCTCTTTTGAAGCATAAATCTTTCGCAGCATCTTTGCGCCCCAATCTTTCGGCACATGACAATCCGGACAGGTGGCACGCACACCAGTCGGGTTTTTGTAGTGAATACTTTTTTTGTACTCTTGATAAACCAATTGCTCCATCTCGTGACAAGAGATGCAGAACTCCAGCGTATTGGTGGATTCCATAACCGTATTGAAGCCTACCCAGATAATAATACCCGCGACGCCGCCTGTGCCCACAAGAGCCAGCAACGCCTTGCTAGGGTTGATACGGATCCATTCAATCAATCTTTTCATCGTAGATCTGCCTGTACTGCTGACAATGAAAAGCCCTGCCAAAAACCTTTCTGGCAGGGCTGACAACGTTCTATAAACGGTTACCGCTCTTTCGGTAGGGTCTGGGCGTAGGCCGCGATATCCAGCACATCCTGGCGGGTGAAGGCACGCAGTGCGGGCATCTTCTCGGCAGGTTGACCGTTGAGTATCTTGTTCAGGTGCTCCCAAGGATTGCCACTGGCATTGTCACCGAGTGTCTCGCCCATATCTTTCGGAAGAAGACCTTTCTCTCCGTGGCATTTTGCACAGGCGGTTTCAAACATCTGCTTACCGTTAACCGGATCGCCCTTTACCTTTTTCGTGGCCCGGTCTATGTAATCATCCATATTGACCTGCCCCTTACTGACAAACATCGCCAGATCATTCAAATCAGCCATTGCCATTTTATCCGCGTAACCGTGTTTCGGATCTTTTAGCAGTGCGACGATTTCGCTAACCGGTTTACCGGCCGCACCTTGAATGCCTTTGATACCGGTAAAGTGTGATCCCTTTGCATAGGCACCATCCTTGCCCATAAAATCCCAACCATGGCACTCTTTGCAACGCCAACTGTCCTTGGCCTTCTTCCCCTCTTTTGGATAAAGCGCATGAGTAGTTTTCGGCTTCTCAACATCAATGACCTTATACCACTTGTCATACAACATTCCGCCACGGGCGATAGATGCCTGATTATCGGCAGCCTGTGCCACTGTTAAGCCGACGACAGTCAATGTCGAGACAAGTACAAGCGCCCACACACCCTTCTCTATTACACCTGTTTTTTTCATGCTTCTGACTCCAATTAAGAGTGACACGGCCAATTCCGCTGTCGACACCTTACATCTTCAACCTTAAGAAAACATTAAGGAGAAGTAAAAATAGGTAGCTATATTTTAGCACAATAGAAACATCACTCAGCATTATTGATGTACTTCACAAGGTGATCGACAAAGCTGAGGGTTTGTGTCGATCGGTCGAGCATGCCTGAAACTGGCCAGGCCAACCCGGCGAGTGAGTAAATTTGAATCACGCTGTCGTAATCAGCCGCTTTGCGGGCAACCGATCTCGCATGACAACAGCGCACAAGTGCTAATTTTACTGCCCTGTATCTGGCCATAACCCGCCTCTCCGGTTACCCTGTCGTTCACAAAAGGAGACGCGGTATGTCCGACACCCAGCCCCAATCCAGCCAAGCCATGACGGTCTACCTCCAGCCCGGTCGTTTTATCGACGCCGATGATCCGCGTGTTATCGCTTTTACCGACCAGCACCGGGTAAGCGACGAGCCGGAGGTCGCGGCGGCCGTACGTCTGTATCTCGCGGTACGTGACGAGGTCGTCTACGACCCGTATCGGGTGGGTCCGGATCCGCGCTACTTTCGCGCCAGTGACTGCCTGACTACCGGTAGCGGTTTCTGCATTCCCAAGGCGGCGTTGCTGGCCGCCTGTGCCCGCGTCATCGGCATACCGGCTCGGGTCGGCTATGCCGATGTGCGTAACCACCTCTCGACCAAGAAACTCGACGAGTTGATCGGCGGCAATGTCTACGCCTGGCATAGCTACACCGATCTCTACCTGGAAGGGAAGTGGGTCAAGGCGACACCGGCCTTTAACAAACAGCTGTGTGAGCGTTTCGGGGTACATGTACTGGCGTTCGACGGCCGCCACGACTCCCTGTTGCAGGCCTACAATACCGCAGGAGATCGGCACATGGAGTACGTACGGCAACGCGGCGTGTTCAAGGACGTGCCCTACGAATCGATTCTCGCCGATTTCGAAGCGCACTATCCACGTTGGCTACATCATCGAGCGGACCTTGACGATGCGCTATTTGGACATCAAGGCAACGTTTAAACGGCAGACAAACCGCTCCCGCACATCCCTGTGCTCCGCGGCATAAGTCCATCCCCCTACAACGCCGCTCCCGGCCATCCTTGGCCTCCGCGGCATAAGTCCATCCCCGTCCAACGCCGCTCCCGGCCATCCTTGGCCTCCGCGGCATAAGTCCATCCCTGGACAAAAAAAATGGGCCTCTGGAAAGTGAGGCCCTAAATGAGAGAATAGGAGACTAGATGATCAAGCCTGCCGGCAGTCCGAGACTGCCGGCATTTCGCCACCTCAACCTGGGCGGCAAAATCGGGTTATGGCGCGAACGCCTGAATGCCGGTCTGGGCACGACCCAGAATCAGCGCATGCACATCGTGGGTACCTTCATAGGTATTGACCGCTTCCAGATTCATGGCGTGACGAATGACATGGAACTCATCCGAAATACCGTTGCCACCGTGCATATCACGAGCGATGCGGGCGATATCCAGCGCCTTGCCGGCGTTGTTGCGCTTCATCAGAGAGATGGCCTCCGGTGCCGCCTGGCCGGCGTCAAACAGACGACCCAGTTGCAGACAGCCCTGCAGACCCAGTGTGATCTCGGTCTGCATGTTGGCCAACTTCAACTGGATCAACTGATTGGCGGCCAACGGCCGGCCAAACTGTTTACGGTCCAGGGTGTAAGTCAGCGCACGGTGCCAGCAATCCTCGGCCGCCCCCAGTACACCCCAGGCAATACCGTAACGAGCGCGATTGAGACAGCCGAAAGGTCCGGCCAGCCCCTTCACATTAGGCAGCAGATGTTCCGCCGGGACGAATACCTCGTCCATGACGATCTCGCCGGTGATGGAGGCACGTAACGAGAACTTGCCTTCGATCTTGGGAGCGGAGAGGCCTTTCATGCCCTTCTCCAGAATAAATCCGCGAATCACGCCTTCGTCGTCCTTGGCCCAGACAATGAAGACGTCGGCGATCGGTGAATTGGTAATCCACATTTTGGAGCCGGAGAGGGAGTAGCCGCCATCCACTGTACGGGCACGGGTTTTCATGCCAGCGGGGTCAGAACCGTGATCGGGTTCGGTCAGACCGAAACAGCCTACCAGTTCGCCGGTGGCCAGTTTCGGCAAGTATTTTTCCCGCTGCTCTTCGGTACCGTAGGCATAGATGGGGTGCATCACCAGACTCGACTGCACGCTCATGGCGGAACGGTAACCGGAGTCGACCCGCTCCACCTCGCGGGCAATCAAACCGTAAGAGACATAATTAAGGCCGGCGCAGTCGTAACCGTCGATGGTGCAACCCAGCAATCCCAACTCGCCCATTTCGTTCATGATTTCACGATCGAAACGTTCGTGCCGGTTCGCTTCCAGTACCCGCGGCATCAACTGCTCCTGGCAGTACTTGTTGGCGGTGTCACGCACCATCCGCTCCTCCTCGGTCAACTGCTGATCCAGGAGTAACGGGTCATCCCATTTGAATGGAGCTCTTGCCTGTGTTTTTGAATTCATAGCCACTCTTCCGGTTATCTGAGAAGGGCGGATGCGCTGCACTTATCCACCCTGCGTCTGTATCAATTGTAGGGTGGGCACGTCGTTTGTGCCCACCATCTTGTTCCGTACCGCCCGCTGCGCGTGGGCATAAAAAGCATGCCCACCCTACCCAGCTAAATATATTGACCGCTGTCGACCTTAATGACTTCACCGGTAATCATACGCGCCGCATCGGAGAGCAGGAACAGTACTGCATTGGCAATATCTTCCGGTGTCGCCAACTCCTTCAGCACGGTCTCATCCAGCGCCTTCTGCAGAAACTCTTCCGGCAGTTTTTTCGCCATCTCGGTCAACACCATGCCGGGCGCCACGGCGTTAACCGTCACCCCTTTGCCACCCAGCTCCCGGGCGGCGGTCTTGGTGAGGCCGATCATACCCGCTTTGGCGGCACTGTAGTTGGCCTGGCCGAATTTACCGCGCATGCCGTTAATGGAGGTGATATTGACGATCCGTCCATGGCCCTTTTCACGCATCCGCGGCGCCAGCGCCCGAATCAGATAAAACGCGCCGCCCAGGTTGATGTTGATCACCGAGTGCCACTCTTCATCACTCATCTTGGCGATACTGCGATCCCGGGTGATGCCGGCATTGTTCACCAACAGCGTCAGATCGTCGGGCAGTTCATCTACCGCCGCCTGCACACTCTCCGGGTCACCGATATTTACCTGATGAAAAATACCGGGCGTCGACCCGCTTTCTCCCCTACTCAGATCAAATACGTGGACCTCGGCACCGGCCGCTTCCAACATCTCGGCCACCGTACGGCCGATACCGCTGGCACCGCCGGTCACCACTGCTTTTGTGCCTGAAAAATCCCACATATCGATCTCCTCAGAGGGCGCAGGAGAGTGACAACTCCTGGGCCGGCCGGAACCCCGAGCTGGCCAGGAAACGGTTCAGGTCGAAATTCTCCCACTCCACTTCGGTGCGCACATGCTCCACCTGCAGCGAAGCCAGGTTATCCATCAGCTGGGCCATCAGTGCGGAGCCGATTCCGGCCCCTTTGTACTCCGGCCCAACGCCCAAGGTATCGACCACGGCGGTCGATTCGGCACAGCCGAAGCTACCGTAATCGACCCGCGCCATAATGAAACCGGCTACCAATCCATCCTGCTCCGCCACCATGGAAACACGGATGCCGCTGTCCGAGATCACCTCGGCCACCTTCTGTTTCAGGTAGGTTTCGCGATCTTCGCTGGTGATGTGCTTGTCGATGCGCCGGATCGAATCCAGATCGGACTCGGCCAGGGAGCGTACCGGACGCAAGCCGATATCCTCCTCTTCCTCCAGCTCCAGTTCCAGCGGGCTGGTATCCCGGGTCAACACATTACGTGCAGCGAGACTGAAGCCGGCATTGGCGAAGTAAGCGAGCAGTTCTTGCTGATGCCAATTGGCCTGTGTCCGCAAGGTATCACAACCCCGTTTTGCCGCTTCTTCCTTCAATGCATTCATCAGCTGCATACCGACACCCGAGCCCTGCTCGCCCGGCTGCACGCCGAGAGCATCGATCACGGCCACCGGCTGACGGGTACCGAATTCACCTCGCAAGACATGGGCAAACAGAAAACCGCAAAGCTGATCATTCACGCTGGCGACAAAACTGATATAGGTTTCCGGGGAGCGACCCATCGCCTGCAGACGTTTATTGAAAAACTCCGGGCGCGCATTGCCGCCCAGATTCTTATCCAGACCAATGACCTGCTCAATATCGCCTTCCTGCAGCGGCTGTATTTGGCATTTTTTTTCCGACATCTCAACCCACCTCCGGGTATTGTGTTAAGCATGCGATGCGTCAAAGCGCATCGCCTGTCTCATACGGCGGGCGAGCGGCTCCACTGCGGATCGGTATGGCTTGATCCCATCCGCGGGAGCGGTTGCCCGATTTGACCTGCAATCACTCAGTGTAGCGAGTCGTACTTCGCCTGCAGCGCTTCCTGGGTCTCCTCAAAATCCGGATTGGGTACGATACAATCCGGCGGGCAAACCAACTGGCACTGCGGCTCATCTTCGGCGCCGACACACTCGGTGCACTTCAGCGGGTCGATGATATACATTGGGTCACCGGCGGTGATGGCATCATTCGGGCACTCGGTCGGGCAGGCATCACAAGCCGTGCAGTCTTCATTAATCATAAGGGCCATAGCTGTTTCTCCTTACGTATAAATAGTGGGTTAGGACGCGATGGCCAGTGAGCCCTGCTCAGCCAGCTTCTCGTAACGATAAGCACCCCAGATAGCGGCACCGATGGCGCCGGCGTAGGGTGAATCAGGGTGATTAACCGCCTTGGTCGGAATCTTCATCTTAACCATAGACTCATTGATCGAATCCATCAGCCCCTCATCCAACGCCAAGCCGCCACTCAGGAAAGTAACACCTTCATTGGCCTTGATCACGCGCAACAATTTCACCAGTCGACCCGCCATGGAGTCGTGGATACCGCGCAGGATGTTGGGTGCCGAGATACCGCGGGAAACCATGTTGATCACATCGGTCTCGGCCAGCACCGCGCAGATGCTGGAGACGTTTTCCGGATTGTCCGCCTGCTTGGAGAGTTCGCCGATCTCGTTCTGGGCAATACCCAGGTAGCGGGAGATATTCTCCAGGAACTGACCGGAGCCCGAGGCGCACTGGCTGGTCATGCGGTAGGTCAACACCTTGCCGTGCTCGTCCATCTTGACCGCACGCCCGTTCAGGGCGCCCATATCCAGCACCGAGCGCGATTCAGGGTTGAGGTAGATGGCGCCACGAGCGTGTGTGGTCATGGAGTAGAAGTGACCGGTGGAAAACTCGATATTCTCACCCTCGCCGGTGGTGGCGGTGTAGTGGATATCGCCTTCGGTCAGACCCGCCTCTTCGATCACTTCGTCGTAGGCGCGCCGCGCCAGCTCCATCGGATCACGTTGGCGGATCTTATCGTTGCGGCGGGCTACCCACTCGATGTTGTCACCGTCGATCTTGAACAGTACGGTCTTGATACAACCGGTGCCCACGTCTATGCCTATACTTGTCGTCATGGTTATGCCTCCTCAACGGCACGACGGGCAAACTCCGCACCGCCCAGTGCACCGGTATAAATTGAATCCGGGTTGATATTGATCTGAACGTCACCGTAGTTTTCATTGACCAACTCACGCAGCTGCTTGACGGCGGCTTCGTTTTTGGCCACGCCACCGGTGAAGGTGAACTCATCAGTGATACCGCCGGAGCGGGAGATAATCGACATGGCGCGCAGAATGATGGCGCGGTGCAGACCGGCCATGATGTCCTCGCGTTTCTCGCCCAACGCCAACCGGTCACGTAGCTCAGCGCCGGCGAACACGGTACAGGTCGAGTTGATACGCACCGTCTTGTTGGCCTTCATCGCCATCGGACCCAGTTCGTGCAGACCCAGGTTCATCTCGTCGGCAATATAACCGAGGTAACGTCCGCAACCGGCGGCACAACGGTCGTTCATCTGGAAGTTAACCACGATGCCCTTGTCATCGATCTGGATACCCTTGGTGTCCTGGCCACCGATATCCAGCACGGTGCGGGTCTTGGGATACATCAAGTGAGCGCCCAATCCGTGACACAGAATCTCGGAGCGGATGTGCTCTTTCGGGAACGGCAGACGTACCCGGCCATAACCGGTACCGACTACGTAGGTCTCTTCCAGCTCCATGTCCAATACGCTCTTGATCGCCTTCATCACATCGTCCGAATTGACGCTAAGATCGGTCTCTTCAGCCAACACGTTTTTCAGGGCGCGCAGGAACTTGCCTTCCATGTCATCATTCGGCGGCCGGTTCTCCACCTCGATGATCGACTTGTCGTAGATATTGATCAGGGTATCGAAATTCATCCCCATCTCTTTCGCGGTCGCCTCGGCAATGTTCATATACTCGGAGCCGGCCAGGTCGCGGAAGAAGTCGGATTTTCTCACTACGCCCGGCGCGAACAGACCCTGCAGTTTGTTGGCAAGACGTTCAAACGCCACATCCAGTACCGCGCAGATCTTATCCTTCTGCCCCGGGTAACGCAGATCACCGGCGTTCTCGGCACAGGTCCGATGCAGGTCATCCAACTGCTCCAGGAACAGCTCCAGACGGAAGTGACGCTCCAGATTCAACAGCAGGCGATCGATCTTCTCGCCCTCCAGCCCGGATAATCCCTCCAACGCACGATGGAACAGGGTCAGACGGGTGCTGATGAACGCTTCCAGCTTGGCCACGCGGCTGGCGGTATCGTAGTTGGAACGGGAGTTGGTGATACCGCGGCCCAATACTTCACCATGCTCATCCATCACCACGGCCTTGGTGGTGGTGGAACCCAGGTCAATGCCTATATAACACTTCATGCTGTGGCCCCCTTATGCGCTCTTTCTGTTGGAACGACGTTTCTGATCGACCATCTGGAAATAACTCTCCAGGCGGTTTTTCACGTTGGCCGCAGAGAAGTAACGTGGATCAACCAGATCGGTCTCAATGAACGCGCCCGGTTTGCCGGTGCGTTTCTCGATTTCATTCATCATCATCAGCTGGCCGGCGGAGAAGCTGTTGCAGCTCTTGATGGAGTTGATGAGCAAGCCGTCAGCCTGGTACTCATTCATGTACTTCTCGATCATGTCGACACGGCTCGGCATGTTGCGGTTGGTGTAACAGCCCAGGCAGTAGTCGGCCAACGACTCCAGCGGATTGGTCGGGTCATGGCGGAAACCGAGGTCATAAACACCACCCACTTTGGTGTAGGTGCTGGCCACAACCACCGCGCCTTCGTCGTAGAACATCTTCCAGAACTCACGGAAGCTGGTCCAGTTAGGCGGACCCTCTACCACCAGGCGGTATTTCTCTTCGCCCATGTCACCTTCCGGCGTAATGGGGCCAAGGCCGGCCTCTATCCGTTTTTCGATTTCACCGCGCAGCAACTGGTAGTACTCGATCGCATCCTGGGTACCGCGGAAAGCGGTGAAGATCGGGCCGATGTAATAGACGCCGCCGAAGTAGGCATCGATCGGTGAGCGTACGTTCTTGGCACTCTCCAATACCCACACCAGGTCATCTTCCGCCTTGGCGGAGCGGGCCAGATTCTCCCGCAACCGGTCGATGTCGAACTTGACGCCGGAAGCCTTCTCCAGTGCTGGGATCACCTCTTCCTTCAACTGCTTGACCACAAACTGGCGCATGTTGTCGGTGATGACGCCGTCGCCGGTATAAGGCACCTGTAACATCACGGTGTCGCAGTTGTACTCTTTACGCAGCAGCTCGAACCACTTCATGAAGGTGAAACAGCCGGTGTAAGAGAGCAGCAGCAGATTGGGTGGAGGCATCACCTTGCCATTGGGCGCGATATTGCCCTTCGACATCATGCCGATGTCCGCCTTCACATAGGTACAGACATCTTCCGAGTGGCCGCCACGTTCGGCGTCCATGATCATGCCGCCACTCTGCTTGCGCATGCCGTTGTTGATCGCATTGATCTCCGGCAGGTTGTTGAGCAGACCGAAGCTGTTGATCAGCTCATTCAGGTTACCCGGAACAAAGGTTGAGACGATCTTTTTGCCGGTCTCCGGTGCACTGGTCAGCGCATCGTAGTTGCGTGCGATCATCTCTTTCTGTTTGAGCATCGACGCTTCTTTGATGACTTCTGGATTGGTTGCAGTATTCATATTGGTCTTAGCTCCACAGTTTGATCGAGTCGGCAAAGGTACCTGCCTGTTCACGGATCGGCTGCATCTGACCCGAGTTCTCTGCATACTTGAAGGAGATGTGCGGTACGTTGTTTTCGCTCATCTTGGCGGCCAGCAAGGGACGTTCCAGCAAGGCCGGATCGCAGAAGCTGGGGGCGGCAAAGATCACGCCCTCGGCCTGGTTCTTGTTTACCGAATCCAGCAGGTACTGCCCCACTTTCTCCTGGGTGTCGCAGTACTTGGCGGAGGAGTCGGCCGAGTGGTGCAGGAAGGCGTCCGCCAGGTTCTTGATCGGGTCACCGTCGGTGGGCACCTCTTCCATCAGCCAGCGATTGACCAGCATGTAGTCGTCGTCCACCACGTAGCAGCCGGCCATCTCGATCGACTTGATCAGATTCAGCGGCGGCTGTTCGCAGAACGAACCGCAGGTGATGATGCGGCAGTTGTCGCGGATCGGTCGATCCTCTTCCTGGGCCGCGGCCAGATAGTCGGTCAACATCACGATATGCTCTTCCACCGGCAGTACCTGACCGGCGCGCATCAGCAGGTAAACTTCGGAGCTGGGCACTTTCCAGGGCTCGGCAGAGCGCATGGCGTAGACATCCCGCACCAGTTGACGGTGCTGGTTGTAAATCTTGATGGAGTTGCTTAGCGCCTCATCGCTGATGGTGTTACCGGAAAGCTTCTCCATGTCATGACGCAGCTCCTGCATCTCGTTCTGGTAATACTCGCCACCGATATCGTCACGGTAGTTCTGCGGTACGTCGAAATACTTGGCGTAGACATTCGGCTTCATCAGCTTCCACATACCGGAGAGGTTGCGGATCACGTCGCAGATACTGGGGAACAGCATACCGTCAACGAAGTCGAGACGACCGGTCAAGCCCAGCTCGATGGTGGAACGGGGAATGCGGCAGATGTAACTCTGATAGAAGGCGTCACCATGGATCACTTCCAGGCCATCGCCTCCACCGAGGATACCCAGGGGCAACATACCGGCGGCGTGGATGATCTCTTCCGGAATATAGACCGGCATGAATCCAACCACTTTGCGACCGGGTGCGGCCTCTTTCCAGGCACGTGATGCAGCGAAGGTGGTATCTTCATACAACTCTTCACAGCGTGCGATTATCTCTGCAGTACTCATACTTACCTGTCCTCCCATTTGGCTGGACGTTTCTCGAGGAATGCATTCAAACCTTCTACAGCATCATGACTGGCCATCAGACCGTCCAGATAAAGGGCTTCAACGCTTGCCAGTTTGGCTTTGATACGCGCCACCACGTCACTCCGCGCCGCCTGCACCGCGAAACGCAGTGAAGAGGCCGAGTGGGGCGCAAGAAATTTGTCGAAATAGGCGAGTGCCGCCGCCTGTGGATCGTCTGCCACCTGATTGACCAACCCCATACGCAGCGCTTCGTCGCTTTTCACACTGCGACCGGAAAACAACAGATCTTCTGCATTGGCCTGGCCGATCCGTTCCGGCAACAGACAGGAGGCGGCCGGGGCGAACACGGCCAACTGAATCTCCGGCTGTCCCAGTCGCGCATCGGTGGCGGCAAACAGCAGATTGCCGGCGGCGGCCACTTCCAGTCCGCCACCCAGGCATTGACCCTGAATGGCCACCAGGATCGGCACCGGGCAATCCAGCATGGTTTCAATCAGTTGATGCAGTGAGCGCAGCATGGCTGCGCAACTGCCGGGCAGATGCTCCTCCACACTGGCGCCGAAGCTGAAGTGGGGACCTTCAGCATCCAGCAGCACAGCACGCAGCGAAGCCTGCCCGGCATATTGCTCGAAGGCCGCTTGCAGTGCGCCGATCATGGCGGCATCCACAATATTGGCCTTGGGACGGTTGAGGCGCAGGCGCAGCAGCGCCCCGTCCCGGTCCATCCAAACTTTGAGCGGCGAATCGCTCATGCTTCAGCCCTCCTTACCCGGCATCAGACTTTCGATCAGTTCCGGAGTCCAAGGAGTAGCTTCCGCCAGGGCCTGGCGCAGGGCGACAAAATCGATCTCGCGGCCCACTTCGCGATTACCCTCGTTGAAGGCACGGAAGCCGGTACGCGCTTCGTTCATCATATTCAGGGCCAACCAAGCCCGGGAGTTCTCTTTGTTGCGATTCCACGCTTCCAGTTTCGGTTTGCGCAGTTCTTCCAGACTCTTGGTCATGCACTCGGGGAAGGTTTCGATCAGCTTGGCGCAGAGCGTTTCCACCGCCTCGTCCAGCAGGCTGAGGTCGACTTCGCCCTGCTTGATCAGCGCCTTGGCGGCTTTCGCTTCGTCACCGGTCTTGAATTCGCCGTGCACGATGCGGCCGTACTCATCCAACATCTTGTCGGTAACCGCCATCGGATTGGCGACAAACTTGCCGTCCACCTTCAGTGCCGGCACGATCTGGGAGACGATACCCAGGCGGTACGCCTTGTGCGCGGAGAAGGGTTCGCACAGGGTGCCGGAGACCATCGCCTGCTCACAGCCGATCATCACCGGCAGGAAATCGGTGGCGCCACCGATAGCCGCCGAACCGTGCTTGGGACCGGCCTGGCCGAAGTTCGCCAGATCCTGGGCCACGGAGTAATCCGCCGCCATGCCGATCTCTTGTCCGCCACCGATACGCATACCGTTGACCCGGCAGATTACCGGCTTGTCACAACCCAGCATGGCACTGACCATATCATTGAACAGGCGCATGTACTGGCGATACTCCTGGGGATTGCCGGCGTAATACTCGGCGTACTCTTTGGTGTTACCGCCGGTACAAAATGCCTTATCGCCGGCACCGGTGAAGACCACGGCATTGACGTCTCGCGCGCAACTGGCGGCACGGAAGGCGAGAATGACGCCCTTTACCATTTCGGTGGTGTAGGAGTTGTACTGGGCCGGATTGTTCAGGGTGATCCACATATTGTAGAGCCCCTCTGCCACGCTGCCGTCACGACGCTTGGCCGGACGCTTCTCCACCAGCAAACCCTCGAAGCTGAGCTCCGGCACCAGGTTGTGATCGACCATGGAGGCCGGTTTGCTATCGTTGATAATGCTGCGAGTTGAATCTCTCATAATACGTCCCCTTTAAAGATTCGGAACCAGAATGGCACGCTCGGTCAGAAGGTGGCCCTTGGCCGCCTCGAACACCGCGTTGATGTCGTTGAGTGAATGAAGTTTGACGAACGGCTTCATCTGGATCTTGTTCCGCATCACCAGATCCAACGCCTTCGGATAGTATTCGGGCAGACAACCCCAGTTGCCTTGCAGACGGGCACTGAAGGCCATCAGGTTGGAGAGGCGAACCTCCAGTTTGGCCATGGTGAAACCGACCACCGCCAGGTGCGATCCATAGGTGATCAGGCTGAAGGCGGTCTCTTGTCCGGGCGTTGAGCCGGAACACTCAAAGATCTTCCACTCGGTGGCACGCAGGCCGTTGGCCTTCACATGCTCCTTGATCAGTTTCTTGATCGCGCGGGCATCGTGCTCTTTGGCGTTCAGCGTCAACTCGGCACCAAAATCCTTGAGCTGATCCAGCTTGCCCTGATCCACATCGATGGCGACCACATGGGCGCCCAGGGCATGGGCAATCTGTACCGCGTAACCGCCGACGCCGCCGACACCGATGACGATAGCCACATCACCTTCGTTGATGTCGGCCAGTACCGCCGCCTGATAGGGAGTCGTGACCGCATCCGCCAATACCGCCACCTCGGCCAGACTCATACCGGCCGCCTCCAGCTGTTTCTCATCCACCGGACAGAGTCCGCGGGCCGGCACATTGATATGGCTGGCGAAGCCACCCTGGATATCGTTACCCGGCATCTTCTGGCTGCGGCACATGGTGCCCAGGCCGCGCTGACAGAGATCACACTCGCCGCACGGCATCACCGCGGGAATCACCACCGCCTTGCCCAACAGACCTTCGGCACCTTCACCACAAGCTACCACCCGGCCACTGATTTCATGCCCCAGGGTCAGTGGCAGCTCATGGTTGGTACGGACACCGTCATAGAGAAAACCGAGATCGGTATGGCAGACACCGCAACCGGCCACCTCTACCGTCACTTCTCCGGTAACCGGCGTCTCGAAGGTGCAATCCTCTTTAACGAAAGGCTCGCCCACGGCGGTCATTAGCCAACGGTATCCCTTAATACTCATAGTCTGTGGTCTCCGAAATTCTTATTTCACGCACTCATACTGTGGCAATGAATTATATTTCACTTTTAAGCCTTGTCAACCTAAATTCGTGTACTATATTTCCTTTGACACAGCCAATTTCATGAAATATGATTCATTTCACCTGCAACTAATCGGGTAATTCTGAGCAAAATCCTGAGATATATGTCCTATATATAAGGTATACCTAATGAATGATTCTGCATCCACTGAGATCGCCAAAGGCAGCTCCACCGGCGCTCCCCGCTCACTCTCCATTGCCATGCTCGGCAGTGGCGGTTCCGGTGTCATGACTGCCGGCCAGCAACTCCTGGACGCAGCGGGCCAAGCCGGCTGGTACGGCATGATGACCCGCTCATCAGGCCCGCAGATCCGCGGTGGTGAAGCCGCTGCCCTGCTGCGCCTCTCTCCACAACCGGTGGAGACCCACAAGGGCCGCTTCGACATCCTGTTGGCGATCGATTGGCTCAACGCCGACCGTTTCGTCGGCGAGATTATTCTCGACAGCGACAGCATCGTGATCGGTGATGTGGGTGGCCAGGTACCCGAGGCAATCAGCGCCATGGGCGGCCGTTATGTAGAGCTGCCGCTGGGCGAACTGGCCAAGGGGATCAGTGGGGGACGCCCCAATATGGTGGCACTCGGCGCACTGGCCCAGCTGATCAGCCTGCCGGTGGATGCCCTGGAAAAGGTATTGACCAAGTCACTGGCCAAAAAAGGTGAAGCGGCCATCGAAGCGAGCATGGCCGGGGTACGCGCCGGTATCGAGCAGGCGTCGGCCATCCCCGATATCCCGGCGTTCCGTATCGAAGCGAACAGTCAGCGGGAACGCTGGAGCATTACCGGCAACGAAGCGGCCGGTATGGGCGCCATCCGCGGCGGCATCCGCTTTGTCGCCGCCTACCCCATCACCCCGGGCACGGAAATCCTCGAATGGCTCGCCCCCAACCTGAAAAAGGTGGGCGGCGTGCTGGTACAGGCGGAAGATGAACTGGCTTCGATCAACCAATTGATTGGCGGCTCATTCGGCGGCACCCCGTCCCTCACCGCCACGTCGGGCCCCGGACTGGCATTGATGATCGAGTCGATCGGTTTGGCCGTCGCCTCCGAGACCCCAGTGGTCGTGGTGGACGTGATGCGTGGCGGTCCCTCAACCGGTATCCCGACCAAATCGGAGCAGAGCGATCTGAATATCGCCCTCTACGGCCTGCACGGCGATGCCCCCCATGTCGTGGTCGCCCCGATGTCGATCGGCGACTGCCTATTCACCACCCAGTGGGCCACCCATCTGGCAGAGAGCCTGCAGACCGCCGCGATCGTGCTATCCGATCAGTCGTTGGGCCAGACCCGCGCCCTGATCGACCGCCCGGCCGACATCGCCTTTGTCTCCGGCGGTCGCCAGATCACCAGCAAGTCGGAAGATTTCCGCCGCTATGTGGTCAACGAATCGGGCGTCTCGCCGATGTCGATTCCCGGTACCCCCGGCTGCCAGTACACCGCCGACGGTCTGGAACACTCGCCCACCGGTACGCCGTCGAGCCGCGCCGAGGACCATATCCAGCAGTTGAATAAACGTCAGCGCAAACTCGACCAGTTCGACTACGGCAACCACTGGGCCAAGGTCGAGGGTGAGGGCGAAATGGCCGTCCTCACCTGGGGTTCCAGCACCGGCCCGGTCAGCGAAGCGATCGATATGCTGGCGGCAGAAGGTCGCAAGGTCCGATTAATCAGCATGCGTCTGCTGTCACCGGCACAACCGGAACGGCTGGCCGCCGCCCTGGCCGGCGTGGCGCGCACGCTGGTGGTCGAGCAGTGCCACGGCGCCCAGTTCTACCACTATCTGCGCGCCCACTATGACTTGCCCGGCGAACTCCGCTCCATGGCGGTGCCCGGCCCCCTGATGATCCGTCCCGACGATGTCTACAGCGAACTGAAAGCGTGGGAGAACGCCTAATGGATACCGCAAACAGCTGTCCCAGCCTGAAACCGAATGAGTACAAATCCGGCACCAAGCCCGTCTGGTGTCCGGGATGCGGTGACTACAGCGTACTGCTATCCATAACCAAAGCGATGTCGGAGATGAACCTGGCACCGGAAAACGTCGCGCTGATCTCTGGTATCGGTTGCTCATCGCGCCTGCCGGCTTACCTCAATGTCTACGGTTTCCATGCCGTGCACGGCCGCGCCCTGCCGGTCGCTACCGGCCTCAAAGTGTCGCGCCCCGATCTGACCGTTCTGGCGGCGGGTGGCGACGGCGATGGTTTTTCCATCGGCGGCAACCACTTTATGCACGCCTGCCGGCGTAATGTGGACATGACCTATATCGTGATGGACAACCAGGTCTACGGCATGACTAAAGGCCAGGCTTCACCCACCACCGATCCCGATTGGGACAAGAGTAAACTGACTCCGGGCGGCACCAAGATCAATCCCTATTACCCGCTGGTGATCGCACTCGCCTCCGGCGCCAATTTTATCGCCCGCGCCTCCAGTACCGACCCCAACGGTGCCGCCAAGGTGTTGGTGGATGCGATCCGTCACCCCGGCTTCTCCTTCGTGCACATGCTCAGTCCCTGCGTCACCTTCCGCCCCGAACAGAAGGAGTGGAAAAAGACGGTACGCCCGGCCCCGGTCGAGCCGACCGGCGATGCCGCCGTCGCCGCCAAACGCTTGATGACCGATGACAACTTTTTCCTCGGCACCCTGTACAAGGGCAACCGGCCGGCCTACCAACCGGAGCTGAAAACCACGGTGGAGCATATTTCTGAACTGGAACAGGGGTTCATCCTATGACACCGCTGCGCATCGCCAACAAGGCCGAGCTGCTGGCCCGCACCCTGACCATGTTGTCGGAAACGGTTGAACGTTACGACCTGTTTGCCGACCAGATGGAGGTGGTGAACAACCCGGAAGCGGCGGAGATATTTCGCTGGCTGGAGAAAAAACAGAGTGATCGAACCCGCGTGGTCCAGGAACTGAGCGAAGGGTTATCACTGCCGCACATTTCACCTTGGGATTACAACTGGGAAGACGCCATCAATATCGAGGTACCGGGGCATAGCAGCGCCCACTACATGATGACGCCCTATCACACCCTGTCATTGGCCATTGACGTGGAGCAGAGCGCCGCCGATCTGTTTGCAGATATCGAACAAAATGCCGAACTGCCGGAGGTTAAAAAACTGGCGCACGGCTTTGCCAGAGAAGCCGGTGATTATTGTGATTACCTGAAGCAAAAACGGGAACAATATCCGCAACCGGAAGCGGGCTGGGACGAGGACGAAGACCCTCCGCTTCTGCTTGAATAGTTGCTTATGAAACCTTTATTTGTTTTTTTTGATTGCAGCAAAAAATAGTTAGTCGTCGATGATCATCGAAACGGAGGTGACTAACTGGGCAATGTAGCTAGGTAGGGTGGGCACGCCTTTTGTGCCCACGCGGAAGGTGCGACGTGAATAATATGGCGTGCAGATATACGGGTTAACCCAAAGACGCATCGATGCCGACAGCCGCAGTTCATGACAAATGTCATAAACAGGCAAGATCAGAACAAAAAGAGGTTGACGCAAAATCAATTTAGTTTATTTTGAAACTAAATTAATAAAAATAATTCAGAACGCGAAAACTGTATCGGTTTATTCCAGTAACCCGATACAGCATCCTTACTTTAAGAACAACAGATGAAGGCATTGGTGATGAAAGAGAGTTTACAGGCAGGATTATCCAGAACCGACCGCTACGAAATCGACAAACCCCGTACCGTAAACTTTGTGGGTGACGACTGCGCGGTCTACTCCACGCCCAGCCTGATCTACGACATGGAAGTGACCAGTCGCAACCTGCTGCTGGAACACCTGGATGCCGGTGAAGACTCTGTCGGCACCCGCGTGGAGATGGATCACACCGGTGCCACCCTGCTCGGCATGTGGGTCGAGATCACCGCCACCATTACGGAAGTGAAGGGCCGTATGGTGAGCTACGAATTTAGCGCCCGCGATGCCTTGGAAAATGTCGCCAAGGGTAAGCACACCCGCTTTATCGTGGATACCGAACAGACCGCTGCACGTCTCAAGGCCAAAGCCGCAAAAGCCACCAGCTAAGGCAGGCAAGTATGACCACTGAATTACCCACAGGAAACACCAAGATCCCGACCTACTGTTATCAGTGTGTCGCCGGTCCCGATCTGCTCAATGTCCGGGTGGAAGACGGCATTGCCACCGAGGTTCAACCGAACTTCGACGCCGCGGCCTGCACCCCCGCCGGCGGCAAGGTATGCGTCAAGGCATTCGGGTTGATTCAGAAGGTCTACAATCCGCATCGCATCCTTACGCCGATGAAGCGGACCAACCCGAAAAAGGGACGCGACGAAGATCCCAAATTCGTTCCCATCAGCTGGGACGAGGCGCTGGACACCATCGCCGACAAAGTGAAACAGATCCAGGTCGAAGGCAAAACCGACGAGGCGGGCTATCCCAAAATTGCCGCCAGCTTTGGTGGCGGTGGTACCTCCACCTACTACATGGGCACCTTCCCCGCCTTTCTCAGCGCCATCACCCCGATCGACATGGGTTTCGGCAGCGGCCAGGGGGTCAAGTGTTACCACTCCGAGCATCTCTACGGGGAACTGTGGCACCGCGCCTTTATCGTCACCCCGGATACGCCGAAGTGCGATTACATCATCTCCTTCGGCATGAACATCGAAGCGTCCGGCGGCGTGTGTGGCGTCAAACGTCACGCCGATGCACGTGACCGCGGGGTAAAACGGATCCAGGTCGAACCCCATCTGTCCCAGACCGGGGCCGCTTCAGCCGAGTGGGTACCGATCAAACCGAAGACCGATCCGGCCTTCATGTATGCCCTGATCCATGTACTGCTGCACGAACAGCGTGATCGCCTGGACAAGGTGTTCCTACGTGACCGTACCGGATCCCCCTATCTGGTCGCCCCCAACGGTTTCTACCTGCGTGATCCGGAGACAGAAAAACCGCTGATCTACGATTTGAAGCGTCAACAGGCGGTTCCCTTCGACACCGCCGACACCGAACCGGCACTGGAGGGGCAGTACATCCTCAGCGGCATCGAGATCGGCGCCGATGAGGATCGTTGGGAACACAAGGATATCAAGGTCACCACCGCCTTCGAAAAACTGATCGAGCACATGAAACCGTTCACCCCGTTATGGGCCGGACGGGTGTGCGATGTGGACCACAAGATCATCCGCCGCATTGCGCTGGAATACCTGGACCACGCCCGTATCGGCGAAACCATCGAGGTGGATGGCCGCACCATGCCGCTACGTCCGGTGGCGGTCACCCTGGGCAAGACGGTGAACAATGGATGGGGAGGCTATCACTGTTGCTGGGCCCGCACCATGCTGGCGGTGTTGGTCGGCGCCCTGGAGGTTCCCGGCGGCACCATCGGCACCACGGTACGTATCAACCGTCCCGCCTCGGACCGCAACGACAGTGTCAAACTCTCTGAAGACGGCTTCCTCGCTTACCCGATGAATCCGACCGACAAGGAGAACTGGCTGGCCACGCCGGATGTGCGCAACGCCAACCGCACCCTGGTACCGCTAGTGGGCAACTCCGCCTGGAGCCAGGCATTGGGCCCGACCCACCTGGCCTGGATGCAGCAGGAGAAAGGGCCGGAGCATTGGCCGCAAGCCACCAAACCGGCGCTCTGGTTCGTTTACCGCACCAATCCGGCGATCTCCTTCTGGGACACCAACCAGATCACCGAGACCATCGCCAGCTTCCCGTTCACGGTCTGTTTCGCCTACACCCGGGACGAAACCAACCACATGGCCGACATCCTGCTGCCGGACCGCACCGATCTGGAAGGACTGCAGTTGATCCGTATCGGCGGTACCAAATTCATCGAACAGTTCTGGGATCACCAGGGTTTTGCCCTGCGCCAGCCGGTCACCGAACCGCAGGGCGATACCCGTGACTTTACCTGGATCAGCACCGAACTGGCGAAACGCTGCGGCGTGCTGGAGCAGTACAACAAGGCGCTCAACCGAGGCGCCGCCGGCGTCGCCCTGAAGACCGACTACTACGATTTCAGCCTGGATCTGGACCAGGTGCACGATGTGGAGACCATCTGGGAAGCCAACTGCAAAGCCGCCAGCGCCGAAATTACCGGCGGCAAGGAGAGCCAGGGGCTCGACTACTACAAAGAGAAGGGTTACCGGCTGACCGACTTCCCGCGCATCAAGTGGTACCTCACGGCCAAGATGGAAGACGAAGGGGTGCGCTACGAACTGCCCTATCAGGAGACCCTGAAACGGGTTGGCGTGCAACTGGGACGCCGTCTGCATGAGCGCGGTATCAGTTGGTGGGACGAACAGTTGGAAGAGTATGAACCGCTGCCCGACATGATGGATTTCCAAGCCATCTGGGAGGGGGCGCTGGAGCGTAACTTCGGTGTCGATATCAGCGACTACCCATTCTGGCTGGTCACCTCACGCAGTATGCAGTACGCCTGGGGCGGCAATGTCTCGATCCAGATGATCCGCGAGGTGTCGAAGAACATCGGCACCCACGGCGGCCTGGTGATGAATACCGGCCAGGCCCACAAGCTGGGCCTGAAGGATGGCGACCGGGTGGAGATCACCTCGCCGCTCAGCGCCACCCGCGGTGTCCTGGTGACACGTGAAGGCATCCGCCCCGACACCCTGATGCTGATGGGCCAGTTCGACCACTGGGCGACACCGTTCGCCAAGGATTTCGATGTGCCCAGCATGAATTCCCTGGTGCCGATGCTGCTCGACCTGACCGACTCCAGCGGCTCCGGCGCAGATCTCGCCAGGGTCAAGATCAGAAAGATTGGAGAGGCAAAATGACCCGTTATGTGATGGTCGCCGACATCAACCGCTGCGTCGGTTGCCAGACCTGCACCGCGGCTTGCAAACACACCAACGCCACCGCCCCCGGGGTGCAGTGGCGCAAGGTGCTGGACTTCGAGGTGGGCACCTATCCCAACGTGCGCCGCGCCTTTATCCCGGTAGGCTGCAACCACTGCCTGGACGCCCCTTGTGCCGACGTCTGCCCCACCAAGGCCACCTACAAGCGACCCGACGGCATCGTCTCCATCAACTACGATCTCTGTATCGGCTGTGCCTACTGTATCCAGGCTTGCCCCTACCAGGCGCGGGATCGTGTGGATGTACCGAACAAGGCCTACGGCAAACAGTTCGGCCAGATGAAGCATGAACAGAAGGTCCCCCACAGCGAACGTCGCGCGGTGGCCCAGAAGTGCACCTTCTGCGTCGACCGCATCGATTACGGTACCGCCAACGGCCTGACCCCGGGCATCGACCCGGACGCCACGCCGGCCTGCGCCAACGCCTGTATCGCCAACGCCCTGATCTTTGGCGACATCGACGACCCGGAGAGCAATGTGTCCAAGCTGTTGCGTACCCATGAACATTTCCAGATGCACGAAGAGCTGGAAACCGGCTCCGGCTTCTACTACCTGTGGGAGCGTAAATGATGTTGGCTCCGACCTTACAAAAACGCTGGGACTGGCGCGCCGCCGGTAACTTTATCTGTGGCGGCAGCGGATCCGGCCTGTTGCTGGTGGCGGCACTGTTATCGGTACTGGGCATGCAAACCACCGGCTACGCCCTGCTGGCCAGCACCTTCGTCGCGACCGGTCTCGGTCTGGTGTGGCTGGAGATCGGCCGCCCCCTGCGTTCGATGAACGTGTTCCGCAATCCGGCCAACTCCTGGATGACACGGGAAGGCCTGGTGGCGCTGCTGCTGTTGCCGCTCGGGGTGATCACCTTTTTCAGCGGCTCTACATCGCTGCTGATTCTCAGCGCCATTCCGGCGGCCGGTTTTCTCTACGCCCAGGCGCGCATTCTGCACATGGCAAAGGGTATACCGGCTTGGCGTACCCCGGCCATCAATCCGCTGATCATCAGCACCGGCCTGACCGAAGGGATGGGCATCCTGCTGATCTTTGCCGGTCTGGTAGAGGGCAATGTGGCAGTGCTGTTCGACGGTTACGGCTGGATAGTGGCCCTCGCCCTGGTATTGCTGCGTGGCATGGCCTGGATCAACTACCGCTACGCGCTGGCCGGCAACGCCCCGGAGGCGACCCTGCAAGTGCTGGAGCGGGCCAATATCGTCATCGCCCTGCTGGGCGTCGCGACCCCTATTGTGTTGCTGTTCCTGGGTAAAAGTTATGCCGCCTATCAGCTACCGCTGGCCGGGGCTGCCGGATTCTTCATGGTGCTGTGCGGCTGGTTCTGCAAGTACCAGATCATTATTTATGCCGCCTACTACCAGGGCTATGCCATTTCCCACACCCCGGCACGGGGCGGCGGCAAACCCGGTCCCGGACTGAAACCCGGCTGGAGATTACCCCAATGACAACGGCAGCTGTAGAACAAAAAACCATCCATGAGGTCCGGCTGCACGGTCGCGGCGGCCAGGGTGCGGTACTCGCTTCCAAGATCCTGGCCAAGGCCCTGGTGATGAGCGGACAGCATGTCACCGCCATCCCCGCCTTCGGCTTCGAACGGCGCGGCGCCCCGGTGGCCGCCTTCATGCGTTACTCGAACCGGCCGATCCGCGCGGTCACCAACATCTATGCGCCGGACTACATCATCTGTATCGACCCGAGCATCCCCAAGGCAGTGAATATCTTTGCCGGGGTGCAACCGGACAGCACCCTGATCCAGGCCACGCGCAACTCGGCCGAGTCCCTTAACTGTCCGGAGCAAGTGACCCGGGTCGTGCTGTGCGATGCCATCACCATCGGCATGGAAGTATTCCGCCGTCCCATTACCAACACCATCATGCTCGGCGCCTTCGCCAAAGCCACCGGCATTGTCACCCTGGACGGGCTGCGTGCCGGACTGGAGTCGGCCAACTTCCGTGACGCCGGCCTGGAACAGAACCTGATCGCGGTGGAACGCGGCTTTAACGAATCGATCGTCAAACAGCGGCAAGGGGATAAATGGATATGAACCTAAGCCGGAGATACAAAACGGTCTCATGTGCAGAATCCATGATTGTCGGGAGAAATCGTTTTCTCTCGCCAAGCGCGCCAAGATCGCAAAGATTTCTTGTGTCGGAATCTAAACGAAGAATTCCGTTTTCCTTGGCGTGCTTTGCGTCTTGGCGAGAATACAAAAGATCTGCTCCGTTAAATAACGGTCTGAAAAATGCGCATCGCTGCCATTACGCTTGCCGCCACACCACACATTTGGCGCTTGTCGCAAGCGATGTACCCATCAGAGGATTCTGCGAATGAGCCAAAAAATGAAAGCCCATCCAAGGCCCGACATGAGCCAGGTACCGGACAACCTCTGCCCGGTCGCCATTATTGAAAACGGTATGCTGCCGGGCGACTGGCGCGCCGAACGGCCGGTGGTGGACCGCGCCAAATGCGTCAAATGCGCCATCTGTTGGATTTTTTGCCCGGTGCAGTGCATCGTCGAAAAGCCGGCCTGGTTCGACATCAACTATGACACCTGCAAGGGTTGCGGGATCTGCGCCGTGGAGTGCCCGCACCGCGCCATCGAGATGATTGAGGAGATTAAATAATGGCCTCGCCCGCGCTGAAAATGAAACACCCCGGCTGCGCCCAGTCCATTGTCTGCGATGGCAACGAGGCAGCCGCCTGGGCGGTGGCCCTGGCCCGCCCCGATCTGGTGGCGGTGTATCCGATCACCCCGCAGTCTTCGCTGGTGGAGTACGTCTCCCAGTTCATTGCCGACGGCAAGATCGAGGCCGAGCTGATGAATGTGGAAGGCGAGCACAGTGTGCTCTCCGCCCTGCACGGCGCCGCCCTGGCCGGCGGCCGCACCTATACCGCGACATGCGGTCCGGGTCTCGCCTTCATGTTCGAACCCTACTGGCGCACGCCGGGCATGCGCCTGCCGATCGTCGCCTCCCTGGTAACGCGCGACGGCATCACCCCGCAGTGCGTGTGGGGCGGCCAGCAGGACGCCATGACCATGAAGGAGACCGGCTGGATACAGATCTACTGCGAAACCGTGCAAGAGGTGCTGGACACCACCGTCATGGCCTACCGCATCGCCGAACATCATGACGTGATGCTGCCGGTCAACATCTGTCACGACGGCAACTATCTCTCTTACGGCGTCACCCAGGTGGACGTGCCGGAACAGTCCGCCGTGGATGACTACCTGGGCGAGAAGAACATCAACTGGCACGTGGCGCTGGACCCGCTGCGGCCGATGGCGGTCGATCCCCTCACCGGTGGATCGGGCGGTCCCGGACCGAGCAAGTTTGTCGCCTATCGCCAGGGTCTTTGCGAAGGGATGCAGAATGCACTCGGCGTGATCGAACAGGCGCACAGTGACTGGGCGGAAATCTTCGGCCGTGACTACGCCCCGCTGGTGGAAGAGTACCGCCTGGATGACGCCGATTACGCCCTGGTCACCATCGGCTCCATGACCGGTGCCGCCAAGGACGCCGTGGACAGCGCCCGCCTGCGTGGCGAACGGGTCGGCCTGATCAAGATTAAGACCTTCCGTCCGTTCCCGGTGGCGGCGATGACCCGCGCCCTGAAGAGAGTCGAGGCAGTCGGCGTGATCGACCGCTCGGTGCACTACGGCTGGAACTGCGGACCGCTCTACCAAGAGGTATTGAGCTGTCTCTATCGCACCAGCAAACCGATTGCCGCCGGCTCTTTCATCGGTGGATTGGCCGGTGCCGACTTGACCGAGGGCCACTTCGCCCGTGCCATCGAGCGCACGGCACAGCTGATGGCCGGTACGGAATTCGACGGCCCGGTGTGGCTGAACGAGAACGATTGAGGAGCGCCCGATGAACAAGACCCACTATCTCATCGCCGGTGCCAGCCATGCCGGCCTGGAAGCGGTCCATCGAATCCGCCTGGTGGATGAGACGTCGCCCATTACCGTGGTGACCCGCGACGCCCATCCGCCCTATTCGCCCACTATCCTGCCCTACGTGGTGTCGGGCCAGAGCGAGCCGCAGCGGGTGGTACTGCGCCAAGCCGACTGGTTCGAACAGCACCAAGTCAATCTGGTCAGTGACAATGAGCTAACCGCTATCGATGAAACCCAGCACATCGCCACGCTGAAGTCCGGCGCGCAGTGGCAGTATGAAAAACTGCTACTGGCCACCGGCGCCGATCCGATCGTCCCGCCGATTCCGGGACTTAGCGAAACACCGTTCCACGTACTGCGCACCATGCAGCACGCCATCGACCTGCGCGACCACGCCGGCCAGGCCAAGCGCGCCGTGGTGTTGGGTGCCGGCCTAATCGGTATGCACGGCGCCGAGAATCTGCGCCACGCCGGTCTCGATGTCACCATTGTGGAGATGTGCGACCAGGTGCTGCCGGGCTATTTCGACCCGCGCGCCGCCTCGGTGATCGAGCGAGCCTTCAACGACAACGGCATCCTGATGGTGACGGGTAGCCGGGTGGTGGAAGTAAAACCGGACGGCGAAGGGTGTCAGGTGATGTTGGAGAACGGCGACAGCCTGCGCGCCGACCTGCTGCTGGTAGCCACCGGCGTGAAACCGCAACTGGATTACCTCAAGGGCACCTCGGTGCAGGTGGACCAGGGCATCCTGGTGGATCGCCGGATGCGCACCGACGCACCGCATATCTGGGCCGCCGGCGACGTGGCCCAGGCCGCCGACTTTTACGGCGAGGGCCAGGTGATGATGGGCATCCTGCCGGATGCCGTCACCCAGGGCGCCGTGGCCGCTATGGACATGGCCGAGGATGACGCCTTGAAACCCTACGTCGGCGGCGTGCCGATCAATACGTACACCTTCTTTGGCCAGCAGGCGATCTCGGTCGGCCAGAGTATGAACGACGACCAACTGGAAGAGCAGACCCGGGTGGACGAAGAGAACAACGGCTATCTGAAGATCCTGCTCAAGGATAACCGACTGCAGGGTATCTCCAGCATCAACCAAGAGATGGATGCCGGCATCATGTGGCAACTGATCCTGCGCAAGATCGATCTCACCCCGGTAAAAGACGCCTTTATCGCCCGGCCCCTGGAAACCGGCCGCGCCCTCATGTCCAGCAGCTGGCGATAACGGGAGAACAACGCATGACCGCCTATAACACCATCGCCTTCGACCCGTCCCGTTGCGAACTGTGCAATGACTGCGACGCCTGCATCACGGCTTGTTCGCAGATCAAGGCGGGCAGCGATGATCCGCAATATTCGCGTATCAAGATCGTCGCCGGCTTTAACGGCAACCCTCCCGAACTGGCACTGTGTCGCCAGTGCGGTGACCCGGAGTGCGTCAAGAGTTGTCCTTCGACCGCCCTGAGCAAAAATGCCGAAACCGGCCTGATCGACTGGGAAGAGAGTCTCTGCGTCGACTGTCTGCTCTGCACCGTCGGCTGCACCTACGGCGGCATCACCTACAATGCCGAACTGAAACATGTAGCCAAGTGTGACCATTGCGACGGCGACCCGGCTTGCGTCAAGGCGTGTCCGACGGGCGCGCTGACCTACATCACCTCGGCCAGCATCTTCAACGAACAGCATGAACGGGAAGATCTGTTTGTGCCCGGGCTCTCCGCCTGCCAGGGCTGCAACTCCGAAATGATCATGCGCCATTCGCTGCGCAAGGTGGGACCGGACACGGTGCTGGCCACCCCGCCCGGCTGTATCCCCGGCATGGGCTCGGTCGGCTTCAACGGCACCACCGGTACCAAGGTGCCGGTGTTCCATCCGCTGTTGACCAATACCGCCTCGATGCTGGCCGGCCTGAAAAAGCAGTACAACCGCATGGGGCGCAACGTTACCGCCATGGCCCTGGCCGGTGACGGCGGGGCCGGCGACGTGGGCTTCCAGTCGCTCTCCGGCGCGGCGGAACGCAATGATCAGATCCTGTTCATCTGCGTCGACAACGAAGGTTACATGAATACCGGCATGCAGGCCTCCGGCAGCACCTCTTACGGCTCCTGGACCACCACCACACCGGTGGGCACGCAGATGAAGGGGAAGCGCACGGGGCAGAAAAATCTCGCCATGATCATGATGAACCACAACTGCGAGTACGTAGCCACCGCCTCCACCGCCTTTGTCGAAGACTATTACGAAAAGCTGGACAAGGCGCTGGCCGCCTCCGAACGCGGATTCGCCTATCTGCACATCTACTCCCCCTGCCCCACCGGTTGGCGTTTCCCCTCGTCCCAGACCATCGAGGTATGTCGCAAGGGCGTAGAGACCAATTTCGCGCCGCTCTGGGAATATGAACGGGGTGGTGAATTGCACTTTACCCATCCCATCGATAACCCTCTACCGGTCGAGGCCTATCTGAATCTGAGCGGCAAATACCGCCACGTCGACAAGGAGCAGTTGGCGTATATCCAGGAACAGGTGAATGAGCGGGTAAAAACACTGAAACGCTTTGCCGGATTAAACTAAAAAATAGACTTGAGGAGTGTGACACCATGTCGAATATTGGTGCCGATAAATATTACTTTGATGCCGAAGCCGAGTGCATGCCGCGCGAGCAGCTATTGTCACTGCAGCTGCAACGGCTTAAAAAACGCCTGCAGCACGCCTATGACAATGTGCCGCACTATCGCGAAGCGTTCGATGCCCAAGGGGTGAAGCCGCACGATCTGGAAACGCTGGAAGATCTGGCCAAATTCCCCTTTACCGTGAAGAACGATCTGCGTGACGCCTATCCGTTCAACATGTTCGCCGTTCCCCGCGAACAGATCACTCGCCTGCACGCCTCGTCCGGTACCACCGGCAAGCCGACCGTGGTCGGCTACACCGAAGGCGACATCAACAACTGGGCCGATCTGATGGCGCGCAGTATCTCCTGCGCCGGCGCCCGTCCCGGCGATATCGTGCACAACGCCTTTGGCTACGGCCTGTTCACCGGCGGACTGGGTGCCCATTACGGCGCCGAAAGGTTGAAATGTACCGTCACCCCCATGTCCGGCGGCAACACCGAAAAGCAGATCGCCGTCATGAAGGACTTCGGCTCTCACGTACTCTTCTCCACCCCCTCTTACGCGCTGAACATCGCCGAAGTAGCCAAGAGCGAAGGGGTCGATCTGGCATCCGGTCCGCTACGTATCGGCCTGTTCGGCGCCGAGCCCTGGAGCGATGAGATGCGCGGCGAGCTGGAAAAACAGCTCGGCCTGAAAGCGATGGATATCTACGGCCTATCCGAGATCATGGGGCCGGGCGTGGCTTGCGAATGCCCTGAACAGAATGGCCTGCACGGCTGGGAAGATCACTTCTTGTTCGAGATTATCGATCCCGACACACTGCAACCGCTGTCTTACGGCGAGGTGGGCGAACTGGTGATCACCACCCTGACCAAAGAGGCGCTACCGATCATCCGTTATCGCACGCACGACATCACCCGCCTGACCGATGAACCCTGCGCCTGCGGCCGCTCTCATGTGCGTATCCTGCGCGTCGCCGGCCGCAACGACGACATGATGATTATCCGTGGTGTCAACGTCTATCCGTCGCAGATCGAATCGGTCCTGGTCGGCATCGCCGGTGTCGCTCCGCATTACCAACTGGTTATCCAACGCGAAGGGGTATTGGACACCCTGACCGTGGACATCGAGGCGGAAGCCGATTTCAACGGTGACAAGCAAGCCCTGGGAGCGGAAGTGAAACACCACATCAAGTCGCTGATCGGTGTGACCTGCACGGTCAACGTACTGGGTACCGGCGAGGTGCCGCGCTCCCAGGGCAAGGCCGTTCGGGTACGCGACCTGCGCAAGAAATAAGCAGTTCGTCTGCAGAGCTGGTGATGATGGAGAGAAGGCATTTTTCTCGCAAAGAACGCAAAGAGTACAAAGACGGTAGGAAACCGAATTTAAGTAGATAACTCCGTTTTCCTTGGCGTTCTTTGCGTCTTGGCGAGAGTATAAAACATTATGGAAAGAACTAAACCGAGGAGGTTATCGTGGGCTTTTGCAACGACTGCAGCCACTGGCGATTCGAGGAAAATGTCGTCCTGCGCAACGAGCACGAACAAGAGGGCTTCGGTCTCTGTGAACTGTTCGATCAGATGCGCGCCAATCCGTTGCGCGCCCTGATACGCACCGACGATGAATTTGCCGAGATCCAGACCCGCGGCGAGTTCGGCTGTAATCTGTTCGAGCAGAAGTAGCACACGGGGCACGACCCCGGAACACGATGAAGCGGCTTCCGGCAAAGGGAGTTATACAGGGTGAGGACGTGTCGGGCCAGGAGGCCCGAGCACGCCCGACCCGCCTGTGGACACTGGCAGAGAGAACATGAAAGAGGAAACCCTATGACTATCCGAGATCGCGTTGATGCACTGCTGAGTCGTATGCTGGATGCGCCGCAGTATCCTACTCAAGGCGCTGTGCTGTTTGTCGATCTGGAGCAACGCACCCACCGCAAGGCGTACCTGCCGAAGGCGGTAACGACCACCTTCCTGAGTGGCCGGGGCGCCAATATGTTCCTGCTCTATAACCTGCTTTCCGGCAACAACGCGGAACCGCTCGATCCGGAAGTTCCGCTGATTTTCGGCAGCGGCATCTTTACCGGCTACATGGCTTCCGCCACCCGCGGCAACGTCACCAGCCTTTCGCCGGAGAGTGACGCGATCCTCGACAGCAATGCCGGCGACTATTTCCCTGCTTTTATGCGCCACCACGGTTACGACCACCTGGTGCTGTATGGACGCCACCCGCAATGGACGCTGCTGAAGATATCCTTTGAAGACGTGCAATTCCTGGACGCCACGCCTTACCTGGGCATGAATAACCTGGATGTCACCGAAGCCATCGAGCGCGATTTCGAACGTACCGAACGCAAAGACATGGCGCTGGCACGCATCACCAGCGCCGGCGAAAACCAAGTGCTCAGCGCCGGTATCATGGGCGGCATCAAGGCGATCTGGGCGCGCGGCGGCGCTGGCGCCAAGATGGGATCGCTGGGATTGAAAGCGATCATGATCGACGGCGCACCGGGCAAGATCGCCTCGTCCAAGGAGTTCAAACTGGGCGCCAAGGAGATCAGCAACAAAGTGATCGGCACCAGCGTGATACACAACGCGCTGAAGACCGTCGGCACACCGTTCCTGTACAAGCCGAGCCGCATCCTCGGAGCTATCGGCACCAAAAACAACCAGGAGAACACCTGGGTCGAAGATCTGGACGCCGACAACTTCGACGTCTACCGCACCGGTATGGACGGCTGCTACAAGTGCCCGGTGAAGTGCCGGCCGCTCAACGACATGACCCCCGGTGCCAGCGGCGGCTTCGGTGCCAATGCATTGAAAGGCGTCACCGGCAACGCCAGCTACGACACCGCCCAGGCCGAAGTACAGCACGAGCATCACGCCAGCTATCAGGGCATTAAGGGTGACGGCGTGTTCGACCGCTACGACAAGGGCGACGGCCCGGAGTATGTCACCGTCGGCAAGTTCGGCCCCAACATCGGCATTAAGGCACCTGAACAGGTGCTGCGCCTGAACAATATCCTTAACGACCTGGGGCTCGACTCCTCCGGCACCGGTGGCGCCATCGGCTGGGCTATGGAACTGTTTCAGCGCGGCATCATCGACACCACCGCCACCGGCGGTCTCGACCTCAGTTGGGGCAACTACGAAGTGGTGGAAAAGCTACTGTTCATGCTGGCCAAACGCGAAGGTTTCGGCGATGTGGTGGCCGATTCCAGCCAGGCGGTGGCCACCGGCAAGTACCCGCCCGAGGCGTTGGATTACCGGATGACGGTGAAGGGCCTGTTTCAGTCCGACCCTCACGACAGCCGCATTCTCAAGGCGTTTGCCCTGGGCCTGGCGGTGGCTACCCGTGGCATGGACCACCTGCGCAACCGGGTTACCCTGGAGATCAACGCCCGCATCAACGACGACGCCGAGTTCAAGACCGCCCTGTATGGCGGCCAAGTGTCGGCCGAACCCAATCAGTACGGCGGCAAGGAGTACGCGGTACGCCGCTGTGAGGACACCTTCGCGGTGGGTGATTCAGTGGGTATGTGCCGTTTCACCACCAAGCTGTTCAACTCACCCTCGCTGACCGGCACCGAGGAGTTTGCCGAGCAGCTCAAGCTACTGACCGGGATCGAGATGAGCAGCGACGACTTGCTCAACAGCGGCCGTAACGTGATTGCGCTGGAGCGCATGATCAACGCCCTGCGCGGCCTCGGCGACGCCGACGATACCCTACCCCGACGCTGGTTCGAAGAACCCAACAGCGCCGGACCCTTTAGCGGCGAAAAGATCGACCCGCAGGCGTTCGAAGCGCTGAAATTGCGTTTTTACGAAATCTCCGGATTCGAGCCGGACGGCCTGCCCAACAGCGACTGGTGGAACCGCCTCTCCCAGGTACTGACCGGCTACAGCCTGACAGTCAATCTGCCCCAGTTGCCCGGAGTGAAGCGCAACAGTCTGGTCATCAACCGGCCGGTAAAGGATATCCAGGAACTGCGACAGCGCCTGATTAGCAGCCTGCCGCAAGCGGCCGAGGCGCTGGACGACAGTTCGTTCGGTATTTCCATTAACGACCACCTAGTGGTCGCCTCGGAACAGGGCCTGGCCCTGCACAACGGCGACGAGGTGAGTCTGGTGCCGATGCTGGCGGGAGGGTAGCACACGACAGAAAGCGGTGTGGAAAAGGTACAAATATCAGTATCATGTTAATATCTGGCGGGAGAGAGGTCCAAGTAGGGATGTGAGCGCATGACTGAGATCGTCAACGCCCCCGCGGGGGATGAGGTAAGCATTGAAGAGCTGACAGAGGTGGTCGGGGCGCGCGTGCGTTCCGTACGCTCCCGGCGAGGCTTGACACGAAAAAACCTCGCCTTTCATTCGGACGTCTCAGAGCGTTACCTGGCCCAGTTGGAGCGTGGCACGGCCAATGTTTCACTGGCCCTGTTGTCGCGCATCGCCAAGGCACTCGGGGTACGCATCGGCTCGTTGCTGCCGGAGCAGGAGGAGAGTTGCATCAAATACCCGCCTTTGGGTGAATTGATTGAAACCTTCACCCCCGAGGCACAGGAGAAGGCGTTCCAACTGTTACGCAACGCCTTTTCTCCGGGCCAGGGCGCCTATCGCGGGGTGGCTTTGGTCGGCCTGCGCGGCGGCGGCAAGAGTACCCTGGGCGAACGGCTGGCAAAGCATTTCCAGGTACCGTTCATCCGCATGCAGAATGTGATCTCGCAACTGGCAGGCATGGACATGGGTGAATTGATCTCCCTTACCGGCCAGGGCAACTACCGGCGGCTGGAGCTGCAGGCGCTGCAGCAGACCATCACCGATTACCGGTACGTAGTGCTGGAGACCGGCGGCAGCCTGATCTCCGAGGCGGAAACCTACCGGGTGTTGCGCGAGCACTTCTATACCGTCTGGGTGCGCGCCTTGCCGGAGGATCACATGAACCGGGTGATCGAACAGGGTGACATGCGTCCCATGGCCGGCAACCAACAGGCGATGGATGACCTGAAACTGATACTGGATGAACGCGAAGCGGATTACCGGCTGGCCAATTTCGAGGTCATGACCTCGGGCCAGAGCGTCGAGCAGAGTCTCGATGTATTGATCAAACAGTGCGCCCCCTACCTGCAGGGCAACTGACCGGTCCAGGTTCGCTTCACTGATTGGCCGGCGCTGCCGGCCATCCCTACCTTTCCCCACACCTCCTTTCTGATCCCGACGAATCAAACCGTAGGACGGGTGGCGTCTCAGTCACCCTGCGATCCTACAAAATTGCTTAACCGGCGATGCACTGTATTGAACAACCACTATTCAAACAAGGATCAGAACCATGCCCGAAGCCTTTATCTGCGATGCCATCCGCACCCCAATCGGCCGCTACGGCGGTAGCTTGGCCACCCTGCGTACCGACGACCTGGCAGCCCTGCCGGTGCAGGCGCTGATGGAACGCAATCCCGATATCGACTGGTATCAGTTGGACGATCTGATCTACGGCTGCGCCAACCAGGCCGGCGAAGACAACCGTAACGTGGCGCGCATGACCGCGCTGCTGTCCGGCCTGCCCGACGCGGTACCCGGCGCCACCCTGAACCGCCTGTGCGGCTCCGGCATGGACGCGGTGGGCACGGCCGCCCGCGCTATCAAGAGCGGTGAAGCACAACTGATGATTGCCGGTGGCGTCGAATCGATGTCCCGCGCCCCCTTCGTCATGGGCAAGGCAGAGAGCGCCTTCTCCCGCCAGGCGGAGATCTACGACACCACCATCGGCTGGCGTTTCGTCAACCCGAAGATGCGGGCGATGTACGGCGTCGACTCCATGCCGGAGACCGCCGAGAACCTGGCAGTTGAGTTTGGTATCAGCCGCGCCGACCAGGACGCCTTTGCCCTGCGCTCCCAGCAGCTGACCGGCGCCGCCCAGGAGGCCGGCCGCCTGGCCGAGGAGATCGTCCCGGTCACCCTGCCGCAGCGCAAGGGCGATCCGATTCTCTTCGACCGGGACGAGCATGCCCGTCCCCAGACCCAAATCGAACAGCTGGCCAAACTGCGGCCCATCGTCCACCCCGAGGGCAGCGTCACCGCCGGCAACGCCTCCGGGGTCAATGACGGCGCCTGTGCCCTGCTACTCGCCTCCGAGCAAGCGGCCAAGCAACAGGGGTTGACGCCGCGTGCCCGCATCCTCGGCATGGCCACCGCCGGTGTGCCGCCGCGCACCATGGGCTTTGGCCCGGCTCCCGCCAGCGAAAAGCTGTTGGCCAGGCTCAACCTGAGCCTGGACGACATGGCCGTGATCGAACTCAACGAAGCCTTCGCCGCCCAGGCCCTAGCGGTGACCCGCCACCTGGGACTGGCCGACGACGATGAGCGCATCAACCCCAATGGTGGCGCCATCGCATTGGGTCATCCGCTAGGCATGAGCGGTGCCCGCCTGCTCACCACCGCCACCTATCAGTTGCAACGCAGCGGCGGCCGCTACGCACTTTGCACCATGTGCATCGGCGTCGGTCAGGGCATCGCCGTGGTGATCGAGCGGGTTTAATAAAGAGAAAACAGGAGGCACGATCACCAACCCGTTCGCGCGTGAACATTTCATTCCTTCTCCCTCAGGGAGAAGGCCAGGATGAGGGGATCAACTGATAAAACCCAGGAGACGGAGCCAAACCACCAACGGGTGGCAAGTAATACGCCCTGCCCTGCGCGGCTCAACGTCGCCCCCCAGTGCATTTGAGCCACCGCAGGGGCAGGCCCCTGTGCCTGCCCGGGACCGATTTACCGGCTTGGCGCCCCGGCGCAGAACCGACTAATAACTACTTCAGTACAGAGCACAACACTATGAGCAATAACACACCCGACCTGAACGGTATCACCGCCCTGCTGCAAACCCGGATCAGCAACGGTCAACAGAGCCTGCCCAAGGCAGACCTGAGACAACTGTTGGAGATGGCCGGTCTATCCCTGGCTGGCAGCAAGACGATGGCCGGAACTGAACTCGCCCTCACCCTGACCAACACCCGCGAGTTCGGCATGGTGATCAGCGTCGGGCTGGGTGGTGAAACCGGCGCACTGTTGGCCGGCGCCCTGCAGAAAGGCCAGGGCGGCGTCAGTGCCGCCGCCGAACTGACCAACGGTGACGACCTGTTGCAGGCATTCAAGCAGACCATTGCCTACCGTCAACTGGCAGGAGCGGTCGCCGAACAGACATTGACTGACTGTTTCGACACCTTTATTCAACTCGCGCAACACTATGCACCGACAAATCCGGCAACCCCCTTCGTACTGGATCGGCTGGAACTCAATCCGTTCAGCTTCAGTGACGAGCGGATCGCCTTCAACAGCGGCAGCTGTACATTCAGCCGCCCGGCGCCCGTACCGGCACCCCGTCCGGCCGGCAAGATCCACAAGATGCTGCACCCCAAATCGATCGGCATCATCGGCGTCTCCGGCAGCAAGATGAACTTCGGTCGCATCATCCTCAAGAACATCCTGGCCAGCGGCTACCCCGCGTCGCAGATCACCATCATTCGTCCCAATGAAACCGAGATCGACGGCGTGAAGTGCGCCGAAAGCCTGGCTTCCCTGGAGCACAAACTGGACCTGTTCGTGGTGGCGATCGCGGCCGATGCGGTGTTCGACCTGGTGGATGAAGTGATCGCTACCCACGCTGCCGAAGCAGTCATGTTGATCCCCGGCGGACTGGGCGAAACCGCCGCCAGCCGGGAACAGGCGGCGGCGATGATGAAACGCATCAACGACGCACACCGCAACGAGGATGGCGGACCGGTGTTCCTGGGCGGCAACTGTCTCGGTATCGTTTCCCACCCCGGTGAATACGACACCTGGTTCATCCCCAAAAACCGCCTGCCACAGGGTCAGCGGAAGGCGGAGCGCAACTCGGCGCTGATCAGCCAGAGCGGCGCCTTCATGATCACCCGCATCAGCCACAACCCCTGGCTCGACCCCGCCTACATGACGGCATTGGGCAATCAAAACGACCTGACCCACGGCGACATGGTCAACTACTTTGCCGAATTGGATGGCATTAATACCATTGGCGTCTACGCCGAAGGATTCCGAGATCTGGACGGACTGCACTTCGCCAAAGGGGTCCGCAAGGCGGTGCTGAAAGGCAAGCAGGTGGTGCTCTACAAGGCCGGCCGCTCCGTGGCGGGCGCTAATGCCACACTGGGCCACACGGCATCCATCGCCGGCGACTTTGACCTGCTGGAAGCGGTCATCACCCAGGCCGGCGGCATGGTGTGCGACGACTTCGACCGCTTCAACGACCTCTTTTATATCGCCGACTGCCTGCATGACAAGACTATCGGCGGCAACCGCCTGGGGGCGGTCAGCGGCGCCGGTTTCGAAGCGGTGGGTATGGCCGACAACATCCAGACCGACAACTTCTCACTGGACGTGGCAGCCCTCTCCCCGGAAACCGAAGCACGCATCGGCGAGATCCTTAAAGCCAAGCGGCTGGATGCGCTGATGGAGATTCGTAACCCGATGGATATCAACCCCGGCGCCGATGATGAAGCACACCTGCAGTGTGCCGAAGCGATGGCCCAGGATCCCCACATCGACGCCGTGGTGGTGGGCCTCGACCCCATGTCACCGGTGATGCGTACCCTGGTGGAAAACAAGCTGCGTCCCGGTTATGACATCAGCGACGAGCAGAGCATCGCCCACCAGATGCCGAAGATGGTGGCCGCGCTGGACAAACCGCTGATCGGTATCGTCGACGGCGGCGAACTCTATGAACCCTTGGTAGCAGAGATGAAAGACCGGGGCGTCTGTGTATTCCGCTCCTGTGGTGCCGGTGTCAAGGCGCTGTCGCGCTATACTCGGGCGCGATTGCGGGCGGAGGAGATCAGGCAACGGTTCGGCGAATAGCCCTCCACACGGTAACAATGCCGGCCGACAGTCACTGAATAGCGAGGGCTCATGGAGCTTCCATCAAAAACCAACTGGGGGGCCGTTGTCATCGCACTGACGGCCGGCATTATCGCCGCGGCACATTACGGCAAGGCCCCGTCGGCATTACCGGAGATCCGCACCCAGATACCGATCAGCCTGATCGTAGCCGGTTGGATCATGTCAGTGTTCAGCCTGACAGGCATGGTATTCGGCATCGCTGCGGGCACCCTCGCCGATCGCCTGGGGGCCAGGCAGCTGGCCATGCTGGGCCTTGGCACCCTAGGCCTGGGCAGCCTGATCGGCGGCCTGGCCGGCTCCGGCGAAGTGCTGTTACTCAGCCGCGTCATCGAAGGTTTCGGATTCATCGCCGTAGCGGTGTCGGCGCCAGTCCTGATCATGCGCGCCACGGCTCTCAAAGACCTGCAGCTGGCGCTCGGCATCTGGACCACCTACATGCCGGCGGGCATGGCCCTCGCCATGGTTTTCACGCCGCTGCTGATCACGCTCATGGGCTGGCGGGCGATCTGGTTACTGATCGCACTTCTCTCGCTGCTCTGGCTACTCCTGGTGTGGTTGAAAGAGGGCGATAGCGAGCGAGCATGCACGGCGGCCAAACCGCCCGCGCACGGTCTGCTGGAAAACATCCAGCTGACCCTGGCGGCACCGGGTCCATGGCTGCTGAGCATTGCCTTCAGCTTCTACACCCTGCAGTGGATCTCACTGATGGCCTGGCTACCCAGCTTCCTGGTAGAGCAACGCGGCCTGTCGCTACAGATGACGGGTCTACTGACGGCGTTGGTGGTGGCTGCCAATATCCCCGGCAACCTGGCAGTAGGCTGGCTATTGCGCCGCGGTGTGGCGCGCTGGGCGGCATTGATGATCTCGGGTTTCGGCCTCGCCCTGACCGCGCTGGGACTATTCAACGACGGCTTCGCCGACCCGATCCGGTTTCTGCTCTGCCTGGCGTTCTCCTTCTTTGGCGGTATGACACCCGGCGCGGCCCTCTCCGGCGCCCCCACCGTCGCGCCCACCCGCGGCCAGATCGGCACCGTCAACGGCATGATGGTGCAGGGCTCGCACTTGGGCCAGTTGTTGGGTCCACCGGCTCTGGCAGCGCTCGCCACCTATACCGGCGGCTGGCAAGAAACGCGCTGGCTGATGCTGGCCGGCGCCGGCGGCATCGTCATCGTGTCACTCCTGTTCCGCCGCCTGGGGATGAGCGAACCAAGCCTCCAGCACCGGGCGGCCCCACCCGAAGCGGAGACAACCCGCTGAGACAAACGTCGACTCAACACCACCAAACCGACGCTGTCGACTGCCATTTCAAGGCCTCACCCCGCTTTCGCTACAAAAGCCGGTATTGTCCAACCGACACCGGCCTTTTTCAGTCCGTAACTGCACAGGTTAATACCAGACCGAACACCTATTGACACCCGACACGTGAGAAACCAGTTCCCTCTAATATTATACTTTGGTAACGTGTGTGGTTATTGGAACACTCACACGGCAGGAAGCTGAACATCCCACCCAATCAGCTACCTTGCCGAAACGACTGCACAAAAACAGGCAGGATAATGCATAGAACAATAAGCCGCATAACTCACTCATCCGAGCGTGCTTGCTGTATTTCTCACTTATCACTGCAAGAATGCTGGGTAATCAAATGTTAGGCTTATAAAATAATTATGAACCCAGATGACACTAATTTTTTAGATTATCTATCAAAAGAGGAATACAACCTCCTTGCATCTATAGTTAATCTAAGACTAGACATTGACGTGTTCAGTATGCTCGATGGTCTTTACAAAACTCCATTAAAAAATATTGAAGTAAAAGACTCTGAGGCAGTTATTCCAAGCTTATACCTATTTGTACATTTTCATTACTATTTCTCTGTTAGTTGTATTCTGAGGTCTCATGTCACAGAAGGACTCGCTTCTTTGCGTAAAGCTATTGATGCAAGTCTTACTGCATACAAAATTCTAGAAGATCCCACTTCAGAAGAAGCTTATCTAAATAGAGAATGGCTATTTCAAAACATTAAAACACATATCAAGAAAGCAAGAGACAAAGACAGTTCGCTATTTCCTCTTGCAGAAACACTAATCCCAATGCATGAAACATGCAGTGAATATGGCTCTCATGCTGATTTTAGCGCTCTTGAGCATCGAATTGATGTTTACGCTATTGAAAACTCAGAAAAAAGAAAACTAATATTCAAGTATTTTGACTATCCCGAAAATTCGGATATGTATCACTGTGTTTTCGTTGATATATTGCTTTGTTTCCATACAATGCTAATTATATTTCAACCATTTATGTCATCTAGACTAGGTGGTAAACAAGCAGAATGGGAAGCAGAGCTAGAAAAAATAGGGCAAGCATTAGCCAATGAACAAAATTCATGCCATGAACATTTGCAAGGCTCATAAAAAAAGCCTAACAAATGGGTCAAGCACGCTACGCTTGGACGCGCAAACAGCGCGCGCCACTTACCCGAGTCGTTAGAGCACCGAGTTACCCACAACTTGCAGACACCTCGCATAGTCAGCTGAACTTCCCATGGCCTAGTAGATGCACCCTGAATATGATTGGGAGTTACGAAATGTTTACGTCTAAGCAGGTACTTTTCGGGGCTGTATTTATCGCACTTTCTTCGACATCCACAGCCTCCGATTTTACGCCTATTATGGCTTTCCTCCTCGTTCCTTTTGCTTTAGCTGGAATGGGCATTTGGGCAGTGACCTGGCCCACTACAAAACACACCCGACCGATGTCTCTGAAAATACTGATTCGTACCTTTGGCCTATGCCTTATATTTACGCCAACCCATACACCCGGCGGCAATGGGCAAATGGCTTCCGTTGCATTGTATGACATCGTTTTTTCCGCACTGGGTGGTGATTCGGTATATGCTCGCCAAGCCTTCATTAACGTGGTGATACTAACTCCCATTATCGCTCTACTGCTTATCGGCATCATGAAAGCCATCAAAAGAAGTAAAGCAGAGCGTTAAGAATCAGCGATGATATTCTGTTTACCTTAGCCGATGTTTATATTGAGTAACACAAGCAACTGCGTATCATTTACTTTACACAATGAGTTATTCATTTGAAGATAATTAGAAATCGATAATCTGGATCATTTCACAAAGCAATCAGGCAGGTTACTAAACTTTAAACTTTATTTTTCAGTGAAGAAAATCACTACAAAACCATTCCTCTGACAAGCCTTACCACAGCCACCATGCTGTCTGCAGGAAGGAATATAAACTTATGCCATACAGAAAAAGGAAATAATAATGTTAATCAGTAATATGGAGATATTGCCAGGAAAGCAGATTCAGAAACATCTGGGTCTGGTGCAAGGCAGCTCGGTGCGCGCCAAACATGTCGGTAGAGACATTATGGCGAGTTTAAAGAATATATTTGGTGGAGAGCTGAAGGGATACACCGAATTGTTACAAGAGTCTCGTGAAGAGGCAATGGGTCGAATGCAGCAACAGGCGGAAGCGATAGGTGCCAATGCGATACTCAATGTGCGCTTCTCCACCTCATCGGTCGCCCAAGGCGCTGCTGAGATTTATGTCTATGGCTCGGCAGTCATTCTGGAGTAAGCGACATGGTTGAATTGATCGTATTTCTCGTTCTGATGACACTAGGCTACCTGGTCGGACAGTTCGCAGAAAAGCGCCACTACAAATCAATTATCGAGCGCGAGAAGGGTCTTAGCGAGTTGCCTACGGTTGCCAGCCGATTCCCGCCACCGGGAAAAAGGCTGGACCAGTGCCTGGTAACGGGTAGCACGGTAATCTCAGTGGATTATTTCAAACGCTTTATCGCTTCTCTGCGCAATCTTTTTGGTGGTCGGGTTACCTCTTATGAAACCTTGCTTGACCGTGCCCGCCGTGAATCCCTGCTGCGGATGAAAGAGCAGGCGAAGACAATGGGGGCGGAATATATCTTTAATGTGAAATACGAGACAGCATCCATATCCAAGGGGAGTAAAAACACCATCGGCTCGGTTGAAGTGCTTGCCTACGGCACGGCCCTGCTGCGTCCACAAGATAGATCATGAAGTTCGAGCATCGGGAAATTCCCGAAGGGATAAACGCCACCAAAGTTCATCCCCTTCGGGAGCTGGCCGTACTACTTGGTGGTGCGCTACTGCTTATTGCCCTACTGCTCTATGTCCTCGGACTATCTGCCGGCTTCCTTGCCCAATACATCCCCTTCGAAATGGAGCAGAAACTGACTGCCTCATTTCCGGTAGATGAACCACGCTATGCCGAAATTGATAACTATCTCGCTCGAATCAAAGCAGAGGTAGTCACAGCGATGGAGCTTCCCGAGGGAATGGAGATTACCCTGCACTACTCCAGTGACGACACAGTGAACGCATTTGCCACCCTCGGCGGCCACGTGGTGGCATTCCGCGGCCTGCTCGAAAAGTTGCCCAATGAAAACGCCCTGGCAATGCTGCTTGCCCATGAGATAGCCCACGTCAAACACCGCGACCCCATTGTCAGCGTAAGCCGGGGCTTGACCATTAGCACCGTACTGACGTTGGTACTGGGACAGAGCGATCTGGATGTATTAGGCAATACCGGACTCTACACCATGCTCCATTTCAGTCGAGAGATGGAGCAAGCGGCCGATATCGAGGCACTGGAAGCGGTATATAAGATCTACGGACACACCCAGGGTGCGGATGATCTGTTTCGGGTCATCCAGGCTTATCACAAAAAGTTGGGAGAAAAGGATAGCTTTGAGTTCCTACAATCCCACCCGCTTGACTTGAAGCGCATCAATGTCATCGACTCCTATGCGGAGAGCAATCACTGGAAAAGTAATGGCGAACCAATACCCATACCACCGAAATTCTTTAAGGCGATGAACAAATCGGTCCAGCATGTGGATAAATCATCTTAAAAATTTTTGCCATGGATGTATCAACTCATTTCCGACTCGCCATGGCATATGCTCTACGGCCGTCACTGAGTACCTAATATTTCCCACCTCGATAATCTTCGAACGCCTGATCATAGGCTCCACTCTGTTTCAACTCGGCCAAGCCATTATTGAACTTTTCCATCAACGCCTTATTTTCCGGAATTTTTTTTGACAACACCAGATGGTATGCCATAAGCGAGGTGTGTTTCGGATGGTAGGTGATGCGTTTCCGTTCCGCCGGCAAAAGATCTCGAGAAAGCACCGCCAATCCCACATTCAGATCACACACAAACAGCGAGATCCTACCATCCAGTAGTTTTTTCAGATTGACCGTATCCGAAGATCCCACCTCCGTTTTGAATTTTCCCGCCTTCTTAGCCTCTTCAAAAGGTATGCCGTAATAGTAACCCTCACTGATGCCTATTGTTTCATTTCCCAAGTCATCAAATGAGTCCCAATCAAAGTCTCTCGATTTAAGATAAAAGAAGTAGTCCTTGGGTTCGAGTACAGGTTCGCTGTAGTAAAAGTTTTCGTCCCGCTCTTTCGACCAACTCCAGACTGATGAACCATGCCACCAACCCGCCCTGGCCAGGGTCAGTGCACGCCGCCAGGCAAAGAATCCGAACTCAACATTCACGCCCTGTAGTGCAAAGGCCTGCTTAACAATATATGAGGCAATCCCGTTTCGTTTGAGTAATTCCGAAGTATAGGGTGGCCAGTCTCCAGAAGTTAATCGGATCGACTCTTCCGCCACCGCAATACTCAACGACCCCAAGAATAGGAATATCACTACGACCAATGCACTTAATCTACCGCGCATAAGATTATCTCCGAAGTCGGATTCAAGAACCCCTAAGGGAATGGAACAACGGCACACCACCTGCAAGCAACAAGGCTATGCAACACCTCTTCCAAGAGGCTCATAAGACCTATGATCGAACTCAACTGACTGCCGATAGATGCCGATTTTCGGGCGCTCCACGTCGCATTTAGGGCTCTGTTAATATTTCGCGGTTTGAAATGCCCTGAATAGCGGCCTTATACCCACCAAATGCCTGGATTTAGTCATTAAAGGCACCCTAATTTACCTTTGCACTTTCAGTAAATCAGGTTTAAATGCGCCTCAAACTGATGTGTCAGCGACCTTGTGAATACGGCAGGCCGCTTATCGTGCCTTGTTTCGGGGCCGGATAGCGGAATGTACGCTGGAAGAGATCAGGGATGCCACCAACAAAGGTTGGGGTTTAGGTAGTGAGCGGTTCAAGAAACAAATCAAGTAGGGTGCTAATCGTCGGATGAGTTCATTTGGGAGAGGGGGAGACCGAAAGTCGAAGGGATATCGGCAATCAGCTAATAATCAATTACTCCGACCCTTGATATATGAATAATAAACAGGTCATTATAATTATCGATAGGCGACCCGTGTCGCTGAATAACACTGCTAACTGAATAAAAAAAAGATCACCAAGGTATCGTGGAAATCTATCAAATTATAATTGGTATCACAATTGGTGTAGCTCTATTTATCGCAATTGTGGCATTCGTACGAACTCCACCATCAGATAGATGGCCGCCAAATCAACATGTAAAGAAGCCGTTTTCGTTCTGTCCATTCCGCCTGCTGGTCAATAATCCGAGCCTGCCATCTATCGATACGGTTAATCTCTTTATCAAGGACTCGAATGACTCACTGGCGCCGGCGGCATCTTCATTGTGTCACTCCTATTCCGCCGCCTGGGTATGAGCGAACCCGGCCTACAGCACCGAGCGGTTGCGGATCATCGGTAAACGGTCACTTAATCAATAGTGGGTCAGCCAGGTAGGAAGGGCACATTTTTGGTTATATGTTTTTAATTTCCTAGCCTAGTGCCGTAACCACCGGCCGCTATAGCCTGAAGCTCTGGATCAACTGATTGAGCGTTTCTGCCACCTGCGCTAACTGCTGGGCCGACTGCTTAGTCTCATTTCCATTGGTGGCGGTTGTTTCACTACGCTGGTTGATGGCGCCCATCTCCTCTTCGATCTTCCGTGCTACGCTGCTTTGTTGAGTGGATGCCTCTGCAATACTGCGATTCAGCTCGGCAATATTGGCGACTGAAGCGGCTATCCGCTCAAGCATTGCACCAACTCCCTCAGATTGCTCAACAGTTTTACTTGCCAAACCCTGACTACTTTCCATGGCATCCACGGCTTGTTGCACCCCCTCTTGCAGACTGGAGATCATCGCCGCAATCTCTTCGGTGCTATCCTGTGTCCTGGCGGCCAGCGTCCGTACCTCGTCCGCGACAACGGCAAAACCTCGCCCCTGATCACCAGCCCGAGCCGCTTCAATAGCTGCATTTAGTGCCAATAAGTTAGTTTGCTCAGCGATCCCTTTAATCACATCCAGCACTTGACTGATGTTGTCGCTGTCAGCCCTCATGCGACCGGTTAGCTCTACTGAGTTCTGGATATTGCTAGCCAAATGGGTGATCTGCTCCAAGGTGCAGTCAACCTGATCACGACCCGCAGTCGTGTCGCGGCTGGCGTCGTCAGCGGATTGGGTGGCAGAGTGGATTTGACGTGAAACCGAGTCAACGATCTGCCCCATCTCATTCATTGCTTGTGTGACACGGTTGATCTCTTGTTGTTGCTCCAGTATTTCTTTCTGGCTACTTTCCACAATCCTGTGCAGCCCCTCGGCCTGTGTTGCCACCTTGCCGGAGTGCATCGAAGTTGATGCAATCAAATGGTGCATTTTATCAACCATTGTATTGTACTCAACACAAAGGGTGCCCATCTCATCCTTGGATGTGGATTCCAGTTTCGCCGTCATATTGCCCTTGGCAACTTCACTGACAGCAGAAACGAACGAACTTATCGTGCGCTTGATGGAGCGGTAGAATCCGGCGTACAGATACAAGATCAAAAGAATCAAAGCAATGAGTGACGCGATGATCGCCAAACGCTTGGTAGATTGAGTATCGGCCTGTTCATCGAGAATCCCTTCAATCTGCTCGACCGCTGGTGTACGCATAGCGAGCGCACCCTTTATGAATACATCAGACTCCTTCTGAAACTGGGCAACAGATAAACGCGTACCTTGAGATTTAGTGATATTTTCTACATAGCTGACAAAGGCCTCAACATTCCCCAGTGAGTCATCGATAGCTTGATTGAGTCTACCCGTTGCCAACCCACTGTCAGAGAGGCTCGTCGCTGATTCTCTAAATGTCCGTTGCGAACGCTTCAGGGTTTGTATGCCATCCTCTAGAAGTGCCTTATTGGTGAATGACGTATAGCCATCGGCCCCTACCATCACACCGACCATGCGCAAGTTTGCCAAGGCATTAGCTAAATCTGCATATTCATGAACCAAAATATCTGCTGTCAGCGAAATGGCCGCATTTTCGTTTCGCGCCAGACCGCTATTTCTAGCTAAAGAGCGGAGTAGTGAAAGCGCCTGATTAACACCTTTACTATCATTTTGAAGTTGTTCGTTAAGCACACGGGAGGTGAAATTTTCTTTTACCAGACCCTCCCAGGCTTGCGCTAATGCTGATACGTCTTCAGACCAGGTTTTGTAACGCTCACTCGTTAGATTGAAGGTACTCTGTTTTTGAAGTGCATCGCGTACTTTCGATACTTGCAACTCCATGATGTCATCCATCTTTTTGGAGCCGCTAATCTTTTGTGCAGTGTTCAGGTCACGGTATTCCGATATGGACAAGTAGACATCGTAGAACTGATTTAAAGCCTGGAGTCCTTCGCGAATGGCTCTGGTTTCCGCAAGGGATGAATTGAGCTCTTTGACTACAAACGAACTTAAGAAGCCTATCGGTAGCAGAAACAGGATACTGATTAGCGAAAACTTGGCCACATAGTTTAGGCGGCTCATTAGAAGTTCTGCGGGTACAAATAGAAGTCTGCTCATGCTGAATTCCCTTCTATGGCGCCATATAAAAAAATAGGATTGGAATCATTCAATTGACAAGTGATCAATAAAAAATGATGGCTGTACCGGACTTTTACGGCATATCAAGTTTACCGAATAAAGCGTTCACACTGCTACTTAATGAATATCCCGGTCTTCCAGGCGCTCCCCTGGGTCATCCACGGGTTGTTCCGATAGGGCGTGTTCGATCAGGTCTTGCTGCTGAATCTGATGCAACCGTCCATTACCGCAGGCCGGCGAGGCCGAGGGTGCACGACCGGCATAACCGAGCGCGACCTGGCGGGGCTTACTAACCCGCAGATGATGCTGAATTTGATACCAGGCACCCTGGTTACGCGGCTCTTCCTGACACCAGACCAGCTCTGACATGGATACGTAGCTTTCGAGTAGTGCTTTCAGGGTGCGCCGGGGAAATGGATACAACTGCTCGACGCGTAATATGGCGATGTCATCAATATTTTTAACACGTCTCGCCTTGAGGAGTTCGAAATAGACCTTGCCGCTACATAACACAACCCGACGAACATTGTGGTCGACGATATCATCGACCTCTTCGATGATCAGCTTCAACCGTCCTTCACTCAGTTCCTGTAACGAGGATACCGCCATTGGATGGCGCAACAGGCTTTTCGGCGTCATAACGACCAACGGACGGCGAAAATCACGATGGTACTGGTCCCGGAGCAGATGAAACAGTTGTGCCGGGGTGGTCGGATTCCAGACCCGCATATTCAGCTCCGCACAGAGCTGAAGAAAGCGCTCCAGACGGGCCGACGAATGTTCCGGCCCCTGACCTTCAAAACCATGCGGCAGGAACAGGGTCAACTGGCAGAAACGGCCCCATTTCAGATAACCGCTTGAGATGAACTGGTCAATGACCACCTGGGCACAGTTGGCGAAGTCACCGAACTGCGCTTCCCAGATCACCAACGTATTCGGGCTTGAGGTGGCGTAGCCATATTCAAAGGCCAAAACCGCCAACTCGGACAACATCGAGTTAATGACTTCGAACCGCGCCGCTTCATTGATTTGGGTAAGCGGTATGAAATGTTCGTCGTTTTCCTGATCATGTAGCACCGCATGACGGTGAGCGAAGGTCCCCCTTCCGCAATCCTGTCCCGACAGACGTACCGATGCGCCTTCGTCCAGCAGGGTGGCAAAGGCGAGGTTTTCGGCCATACCCCAATCCAGGGGCTGTTCGCCCTCAACCATTTTTCTGCGCGACTCGAGCACCTTGTTGGCCCGCCCATGTAGCGTAAACCCTTCGGGAACTGCGGTCGCCTTTTCACCCAGTTCGATCAGCTTGGAGAGGGCTACCGGGAATTCGCCGCGGACTTTCGGGTCAGCCTCGATAAAGCGATTCCAATCATTGGAATCGTATCCGCTGCGCGATCCATCAAGATACTCCATGACTGTGACACGACCTGCATCGAGCGTCTTGCGGTATTCATCGCTCAGCTGTTCGGGATAGCCGCTAGCGATGATTTGCTGTCGAATCAGGCGACGTGCGTAGATCGCACGGGTGGTTTCCATCTCACGGATCTTGCGATACATGGCGGGCTGGGTGACCATCGGTTCATCCGCCTCGTTGTGCCCCTGCCGGCGATAACAGACCAGGTCGATAACGACATCGTTATTGAAGGTATTCCGATAATCCAGCGCCAACTGCGTGACGAACACCACTGCATCCGGGTCGTCGCCGTTGACGTGGAAAACGGGGGCTTGAATAAGTTTTGCCGCATCGGTGCAATACAGCGTCGAGCGCGCTTCCAGCGGCAGACTGGTGGTAAAGCCGATCTGGTTGTTGACCACCACGTGCAGGGTTCCGCCGGTCCGGTAGCCGGGCGTCTTCGACAGGTTCAGGGTTTCGGTGGTGACGCCCTGGCCGATGAAGGCGGCGTCACCGTGGATAAGAAGTGGCAGCACCTTTTCCTTACCGGCTTCACCCAGTTTATCCTGGCGCGCACGCACACCGCCTTCTACAACCGGGGATACAATTTCAAGGTGAGACGGATTGAAGGCAAGGGAAACATGCACCGGTCCGTTCGGCGTCCGGATGTTGGAGTAGAACCCCTGGTGGTATTTGACATCGCCGGAACCGCTGAAGTGATCCGGCTCGTAGTGACCTTCAAATTCAGCGAACAGCTCCTGTGGCGATTTCCCCATCAGGTTAATCAGTACATTCAAGCGACCCCGGTGCGCCATACCTATGACAATATGGGAGATCCCCTGAGTGCCTCCTCTCTGCACAACCTCGTCCAGCAATGGGATCAACGCATCCCCGCCCTCCAGGGAGAAGCGCTTCTGTCCGATGTATTTACGGTGCAGGTACTGCTCCAACCCTTCTGCCGCGGTCAGATCCTTGAGAATGCCGATTCTGTATTCCGGATCCAGTTGTCCCTGCCAATCGCCATGCGTCGACTCCAGACGTTGCTCGATCCAGCGCCGCTGTTCGGGATCGGTGATGTACTGATACTCGGTGGTGAGACTGCCGCAATAAACCGCGTCGAGGATTTCAACGATATCCCCGATGCTTCTCTTGTTGATCGGATCGATACTGACATGATCGATCTCCATCTCCAGGGCTTGTTCATCCAGCCCGTAATAGCCCGGATTCAGCTCGTCGGGTTTTGTCGCCGTTGCGGTGGATAGCGGGTCCACGTTGCCATAGAGATGCCCCAGATAGCGATAGGCCGAAATCAACCGTTCGGCGGCACCCGTGATCTCCTTTGATCCGATTCGCTCGAACTGCGCCGAATTGAGGCCGAAGTCCTCCGCGAAGCTGGTTTTCTGCGCATTGTCAAAGCCATAGAAATAGTACTTCCATTCGACCGGAACGCTATTGGGGTCCAGTTTGAAGGCTTCGAAGAGTTGATCGATGTACTCCGCGTTTTGCGGTGTCAAGCCTGATTCTCTGATCGAGCTGACGTATTTGGGACTCATGTTGATATCCGTAGTATTAAAAAATGAAGTTAAAATCCGCCCGATAACCGGCTTTTTATATTCAGTCTTAACGGCCAAGTATCTGCCATTTTTTCTAGGCATTGGCTCCAAATAATCAATATTTCATTACTAAATGGTCTTAATAATGTTCCTTTTATAGGAATTTTGGCTAAAAAACCCAGTACGCGTGATAAGTAGGCTCCAGGCGTATGGAGTGCTGCCGCCGTGTCGTTAGCCAACCGGATGAATCCCCTAAGACTCTGTGCGCAGCAGGTGCTTTGATGCCAAAAGATAAGCTGGCTATTCGCCGATTAAGGAAATGATGGATGCCTACTTATCCTCTCCTGTTTCAGTCGCTTGGCGGCAGTGGCCGCCGAGCAGACGAACGGGGCGCGCCATTGCTGTAACAGAGCCCGTTTCAAGGACAACCCCTATATTGGCATTATGTATTAATAATGTATTCGTTTTATAGATAAATTGTATTTAATGAACCTAATGGAAAATAGACAACCTGTCAAGAAGCCATTAGGAAAATGATGGGTCTCTTATCTCTGCAATGCCCCAGGCATATTAATCGTAAAAATAGATTTATACATAAAATTTAACTTGTTTGTACGATCAATGAAAACCGCCGTATAAAGTAATCACTGCGCTGTGTACAGGCTGAATCAACCCGCAGCACCTTGATTATTTCTCGATCAGTAATAGGAGGTTGCGCCATGTCTGAAAACAAATGTCCGTTTCACCACAGCGCTGGCAGGGGCCAGACCAACAGAGAATGGCGGGCCAACCTGATCATTCTCAACGGCAATGTCGCACTGGAATCGATGGAGTTTAAGACCTTCGCTTTGTCGGTGGTCATGAGGACATCTGGGAGCCCGAAAAGGATATTTACTGGAGCAATGAAGATACCTGGTTGGATGACAGGCGCTATTCCGGCGGACATATCGAAGTCAAGCTGAACCGGAGCCCTGTTGTTCAGCCATAATTGATATTCCCTTCATATTGATGGCGATAAGGCCCCACTGCATGGCAACAACCTTGCTGGGATATGTCCGCCACGTAATAAAACGTAACAGCCGTGTCCCTACCCCAATCAAATTTGTCCCACGCCCACGACGCAAAAAGGTCTACGACGTCCCATGGATCTGCCATCCCGGCTACACTGACTTTTGAGGGATAGCGGTCAGGATCCCCGATCGGGAGGGATAGACACCCCTGTAACGCTACCCATGTCGAAATATGAATAGAGCACCGGGAGTCAGGTAACAGAGATGAAGGCAGAAGAGATTCGCGCGCTTCAAGCCCCCTTGAAGCAGCAGTATCGGGAACAACCGGAGTCGGCACTTATCACACTTAAGGCCCAGTCCCGCATTGGTGAAGGTATTACCTGCAAGATTGAAACTGGCAAGGCGATGGTGGAGGCCGGGTTACATCCGGCCACGGGGGGCGACGGCCTCAGTGCCTGCTCCGGGGATATGTTGCTGGAGGCTCTGGCGGCTTGCGCAGGCGTCACCCTCAACGCCGTTGCCACGGCTATCGGTATCGAACTCCGTGATGCCAGCGTATACGTAGAGGGCGATCTCGATTTTCGCGGTACCCTCGGGGTGACCAAGGAGGCCGACGTGGGATTCAAACAGATCCGCCTGAACTTCGAGCTGGATTGTGATGCCGACGAAGAACAGCTCGCCTCCTTGCTGAAGCTGACGGAACGTTACTGCGTCGTCTACCAGACATTGACCCACGTCCCGGCGATTACGATGACCCTGAATCGATAAGAGGACGATAAAAAAACATTAAGCCGTACTCTCCAGACGGGTCTGTACTGGCCTTGGCATCATCGGCACACTTCGTCATATCAAATTCAGAGCCACATCGGCCCAAAGAGAAAACAACCATGCTAGTGACCTTCACCTGCCCGGCCTATGCCAATATCACGATGTTTGGCGATATTGCTACTCGACTGCTACACATGATGGGTCATAGCGGTACGGTACCCAGCGCAATACTGGCAGATGAGATTCATGGTGCCTTGACACGCCTTGAAGCGGCCATCGAAGCTGAGATGGCCGTTCCCGGTACCGATAACGTGGAGAATAACGACGATGAAGAGCCTGTAGTACCCTTGGCTCACCGCGCCCTGCCACTGATCGAACTACTGAAAGCCGCCGATAAGGAGCACTGCGATGTGATGTGGCGCCGTGGCAGTTGATGAAGCGATATACCATCCTTGAATCGCCTGTCACCGCTTTAGGAGATCATACTGAACACCGCTGTACCTGAGGCAATAAACCGAACTCACCAAAGGCACACACAGATGAAACGGTCACGATGCCACAGCATATTCCGCCCCGGCATTCAGATCCATCTCGCAAAGCTCCGGCGACACCTGAAAGTCGGCATCGGTCCAGTTCGCAATGTCTTCAACGGTTACGCCCTGCCACACTTCACGCAGTATCAAGCCCGTTTCCGTGATATCAAATACAGCTTTGTCGGTCACGATAACCGACACGCATCCACGCCCGGTGAGAGGTAGATTACACGCCTTGCGTATCTTGGAGTTACCCTGTTTATCCATATGGTTTAATGCCGCTATGACTTTCTTTGTGCCATAACAGAGATCCATTGCCCCGCCGATGCCCGGCCACCATTTTCCTTCACGCGGCACGGCCCAATTGGCCAGATTGCCCTGCTGGTCGACTTCCAGACCGCCGAGGATAGTGACATCGATATAGCCGTTTCGCATCGCCCCCAATGACGTGGTCAAATCCATAATGGCCGACCCCGGTATCAAGGTGATCGGTTCACAGCCGGCATTGGTAATATCGCTGTCGGCCGCGCCTGTCTGGGGCTTGCCCGCAAACCCGAAAATCCCATTTTCACTGTGAAAGATCACCTCTACCCCGCGTGGTAGATAGTTGGCCGTTAATGTGGGTATGCCAATACCCAAATTGACGACTTCACCATTTTTCAGCTCTTGTGCACAGCGTCGTGCTATTCGCTCTCTGGCTGACATTTTGTCGATTTGAATGGTTGTCATGCCCCCCTCCACATGCGTTTTATACGGTGCTTAGCCGCCCTGTCTTGATCCAGTGTGTTCTGTAATGTTCATGCTGCGTTTGTAAAGGCTTGCCCTGGACAACGGCGTCGACAAACACGCCTGGGCAACCTACCCGTTCGGCCGGAATATCTCCCACCTCAACAATTTCATTTACTTCGACGATGGTATAGCGCCCCGCCATCGCCATATCTTTTTGATTCTGTGTACTGGTGTAGCGAAATTCGACGTTGCCCATCGGGTCAGCTCGATAACCCTTGATAATCGATACATCGGCAGTAATGGCCGCCTCCAACAGGTAATCGCGCCCATCCAGTTCAACTTTCCGCTTTGCTCCATCCAGTTGCCGGAACAAGCCGGGCTGGTCCAAAATACCAACCCCCACGGGTACCAACACCCCGCCCAGCCCCACGCCTCCTGCACGTATTTTTTCCGCCCAGGTTCCCATGGGATAAAACTCCTTGATCAGCAGCCGGTCGTTTAGATACTGCGTAGTGGATTCAAGCGTAGTTCCCACGTGCGACCCGATCAAGCGATCTATTTGCCCGTTTTCAAACAGTTTCGCCTTACCAAACCCGCCCGGCATACCGGCGGTGTTGGTAATCAGGGTCAAGTTTGAAACGCCGTTATTTTGCAACCACTCTATACAGCACAGGGGTTCACCGGCGCCGACAAATTCGCTAATCATGACGACTGAACCCGCACCTACCTGTGACATCGCCACATCGATATTGGTAATTTTTGAGAACATAGACTCTCCTCCGCACTCTGTCTGATTCACAGTCATGCAGTAGCCATTCGGCAGAACCAACTCGGTTACGAAGCTGCTTCTACAAAGATGTGATCAGGTTCTTCTCACTTCATAGGCGCACACCCGCTGTATTGAGGATCAACGGCTATTCCTGCATACTCCGACATGATCTGCATCCGGCACCAATGCATGGCTGCGACAAAAAAATCCTAACAGCAGGCTACAGCGAGGTCTGTCACCTGGATGACAGTTTTTACGTGGATTCACTCGACTACCTATTGGACATCAGCCCCTGGACCCAGGAGCTATCCGCCGAACAGATGCGGAAAGTACGTGCCGCGATACGCTGCCGATCATATGTGGCAGGCGCGGTGATATGCCGCCGGGGAGACCCGGCGGATATCTGGCTCGGGGTTTGTGAAGGGATCGTGAAACTAAGCGTCAGCTCCGCCAGCGGAAAACATGCATCGCTGGCCACCGGTATACCCAAAGGCAGTTGGCTGGGTGAAGGTTCCTTACTCAAACGTGAAATACGCAAATATGATGTAGTCGCCCTACGCCACACCACTATCGCATTTATGCCCGCAGAGACCTTCTTCTGGCTGTTGGACGAAAGCATCCCCTTTAACCAATTTTTACTCAGGCAAGTTAATGAACGTCTTGGACAGTTTATGGGCTACATGGAAAATGACCGGCTATTATCGCCGGAGGCAAGAGTAGCCCGTGGACTCGCCTCCATGTTTAACCCGCAACTGTACCCAGGCAGCAGTGATGAATTGAAACTTTCGCAAGAGGAACTCGGCTGCCTTTCCGGCATTTCCCGACAACGTGTCAATAAAGCCTTGAACGTACTGCAAGAGAAAAATATCGTAGCCATCGACTACGGCACGATACGGATCATCGATTTTGATGCACTGCTAAATTTTGGCCAGGATGATGAATAGGGTTTAATTTTTGCAAAATACCGCGAATTTTTCGCATGACATCATTTACCCAATGGCCTTGTGCAACTGAATTGGAGTAAAAAAACACCTTGCTCATAGCCAGGCCCCGCTTCAATTATTATACGGTCCAATATTATTCGAATAAGAATCACTACAGGGAGAGAAACCGTGAACACACGTCTCGTACTGCTCATCGTAATGACCATCGCACCACTTACCAGCCATGCCGTGGATAAAGCACGACCCGGTCTTTCTTACACCTTTAGCATGAACCCGAAAGAGAATATCCATCTCTGCATGGATATTGCGGGTGGTAAGGCAAAGCCAGGGGATCGTGTACAAACTTACAACTGCAAGGAAAATATAAAAAGTAACCTCAATCAGCGCTGGTTGGTGACCGGTTTAAACGAGCTGATTGGCCACGGAGGTATCTGTCTTGACGCTTATGATCAGGGCGGGGGAGTAGGTTCGCAGTTGAAGATGCAACCTTGTAACGGGTCAGCATTTCAGAAATGGGCATTCCACTACCCGGGTGGTGAAGTGGTGGACCAATGGCCTAACGTGATGATCAAAAGCACCAAAGGCTATTGTATCGGCGTGGCCAATGGCACACCGAAAAACAAGACGCCGTTGCAATTGGTCGATTGCAAGCGCAAGACACTGGCAACTTGGCAACAGCGGCGAAGCCAGTCGGCACAGGCCGCCATTTGTGCCAAACGCGTACGGGAACTGAATAAGCGATACCTGACCGAGCTGGGCGGTGCCAACGATTACGATGCAGAAAAGATTTGCGACTCAAAAGAGAATGACGTTTACCAGGCGTTTGATACCTATCTCTCCCTAACACTCGACCGGTTCCGTCGGAATACACGGGAGAAAGCCAAAAGGACCCTCAACAGATAGCGACCGAGACACTTTTCAATAAAGGCAATTCAGGGCATTGTATGGAGTACACAGGTACCACGCAGGAGAATAGTTTGGAGCCGTTACTACCAACAAATACCGCGCTATTGATTATCGACGTACAACAAGGTCTGGACGCACCACAATGGGGCAAACGCAATAATCCGGATGCCGAAGCAAACATCGCCCGCCTGTTGCAGGCCTGGCGTAAGGCGCGCAGACCAGTGATACATATACAACACTGTTCGGTGCATCCCGATTCGCCGCTGCGCCCGGAGCTGCCCGGTTGCGAATTCAAAGCCGAAGCCAAACCGATAGAGGGTGAACCGATTTTCAAAAAGTCGGTAAATAGCGCATTTATTGGCACGGGATTGGAAGCTTTCCTGGGAAATAACGGTATCGAACAGCTGGTCATGGTCGGTTTGACAACCGACCACTGCGTGTCATCCACCACGCGCATGGCGGGGAACCTGGGATTTGTCACACTGCTGGTTTCCGACGCCACAGCGACATTTGACAGGAAGGGGCCTGACGGCAAGCTGTATCCGGCAGAAACGATCCACGCGGTTCATCTTGCCAGCCTTAATGACGAATTCTGCGAGGTCGTCACCACAGAAGCCCTCATGCAAGCCGTACCGCAGAAACACAGTACGACCGACCAGGATTGACCTCTGCTTATCGATCCACCCCCCCTCACCTATCGGCAGGACAACACTGGCCTGCCGATCCTCTTTTCCGTACACACGCCGTCTTAAGACTCTACAAACGCCCGCTCGATAACATAACTGCCCACCACACCATTGCGGGACTCCTCAAAACCGCGTCGTTTGAGCATATCGCAGGTATCCCTCAGCATGGAGGGACTGCCGCAGATCATAAAGCGATCACTTTCCGTATCAAATGCCGGCAATCCGAGGTCGGCAAATAGTTTGCCGCTCTCCATCAAATCCGTCAGGCGTCCCTGGTTGCGATACGGTTCCCGTGTCACCGTGGGATAGTAAATCAGCTTATCGGCGATCAATTCGCCAAAATATTCATTTTGCGGCAACTCCTCCTGGATCATCTTTTGATAAGCCAATTCGGAGACATAGCGCACACCGTGGGTCAGGATCACTTTCTCATAGCGTTCATATATATCGGGATCTTTGATAATGCTAAGGAACGGCGCCAGGCCGGTACCCGTTGCCAGCAAGTAGAGGTTTTTTCCCGGCAACAGGTGATCGGCAATCAACGTCCCGGTGGGTTTCTTGCTGAGCAGCAGTTCGTCGCCCACCTGTATTTTTTGCAGCCGTGAAGTCAGCGGCCCATCAGGTACCTTGATACTGAAAAATTCCAGTTCATCCTCATAGTTGGCACTGGCGATACTGTAGGCGCGCATCAACGGTCGCCCCTCCACCTCGATGCCGATCATGGTGAAGTGGCCATTATGAAATCGAAAAGCATCACTGCGGCTGGTCTTGAAACTGAAAAGTGTCTCATTCCAGTGGTGGACGCGCGTCACACGCTCGCGAATAATATTACTCATGGTTTTGAATTCCTATCCCGGTATGGGTCCATTGCCAAGAGTGACATTACCGCCAAGCACGACAGATGGGTAAATAATTTAATCGTATCAGCTTATACAGGATTGCTTACCCTAAGCATTATGCTGTTTTTAACACCTGCTAACGGGGACAAGAAATTATCCAGCTGAATCTATTCGGCATCTCCCTCGTTCCCGGTCGGCGCCGAGCCCATTACCCCCGCCCACTGATTGATCATATCCATGGGTAACGGAAAAATTATCGTATGGGTGTTTTGGCCGGCAATCTCCGTCAGCGTCTGCATATAACGCAACTGCAAGGCCTGAGGTTGCCGTGCCAGTATCTGCGCCGCGTTGAGCAACTTTTCCGACGCCTCCAACTCTCCGCTGGCATGGATCACCTTGGCGCGCCTGGAGCGTTCTGCCTCCGCCTGTTTGGCAATTGCCCGGATCATGCTTTCATCCAGGTCGACATGCTTGATCTCCACATTGGCGACCTTGATACCCCAGGCATCGGTCTGTTTGTCCAGAATCCGTTGGATGTCGGCATTCAGTTTGTCGCGCCCGGCCAGCATATCATCCAGTTCGTGCTGACCAAGCACCGAACGCAAGGTGGTTTGAGACAGTTGGCTAGTCGCCTCCAGATAGTTTTCCACGCGTATGATCGCCCGTTCCGGATCCACCACCCGAAAATAGATGACCGCGTTGACTTTGACCGAGACATTGTCCAGTGAAATGACATCCTGGGTCGGCACATCCATTACCAGGGTCCGCAAGTCGACACGAACCATCTGTTGAATGACAGGGATAACGATAATCAGGCCGGGTCCCTTCACCTTGTAGAAACGGCCAAGCAGAAAGATGACACCGCGTTCGTACTCACGCAGAACACGAAACATCGTAATCATCAACAGCACAACGAACAGGATCAGCGTTAATGTAAAGTAAGGTATTGCCACCATTTCAGCCCTCCAGTTTATCCACCTCCAAGGTCAAGCCATGCATGGCTTTTACCTTGACCCGATCCCCCACTCTCAGCGGATCCATGCAATGCACCGACCACAGTTCACCCTCGAAGCGCGCCAGCACCTGTGTCTCGTCGACCCGTTCCACCGTCATCGGTTGATTCAGCAGCGAAGCCGTATCAAATACCCGCGGCCGCCGACGCGCCCGCAGCACCATTCCCAGCACCAGGAACAGTATGGCGCCAGTCATGACCGCCAAGGCGACGATAATCGGCATGGCAATCTGATAGGCCGGTATTTCGGTATCCATCAACATGATCGACCCGACTATAAAAGCGATAAGTCCGCCGACACCGAACACACCGAAACTGGGCATCATCACCTCAGCCGCGATCAAACCCACACCCAGCAGCATCAAACCCAGCCCCGCATAGCTGACCGGCAGTATCTGAAATGCGTAAAGCGCCACCAGCAGACAGGTGGCACCGAGGATCCCCGGCAGACCGAAACCGGGATTGGAGAATTCAAAGATCAATCCGTAGAGACCCACCAACATCAAGACATAGGCGACATTGGGGTTGGTGATAACAGCCAGAAATTCACTCCGCCAATCTGGATTGAGAACAACCCGAGGGGATGCCAGCAGATCCAGACTGATCTCCCGTTCACCGATTCGTGCACGCCGCCCTTGCAGGGCCTTCAGCAAGGCTTCCGTGTCGGCGGCCATCAAGTCGATCACCCCCAGCTCCAAAGCACGGCTGGCACTGATACTGGCTCCCTCGCGCACCGCCTTTTCAGCCCAGTCGGCGTTGCGCCCCCGCAGTTCGGCGATGCCACGGATATAGGCGACGGCATCATTGGTCAGCTTTCGCTCCATGGCACTTTTTCCCTGTGAAACCGACTGACCCTCCTGTGCCTGATCGCTATCGTCGTTGGGCGTCGGCGTATCACCACCGGGCGCCTGGCTCAGCGGCGTACCGATGGAAACCGGTGTGGCCGCCCCAAGATTGGTGGCCGGTGCCATGGCCGCTACATGACAACTGTAGAGCAGGAAGGTGCCGGCACTGGCTGCCCGGGCACCTGAGGGTGCCACGTGGCAGATGACCGGTATCGGCGAAGCCAACACCGCAGCGATCATTTCACGCATCGAACTATCCAGGCCACCTGGGGTATTGATACGCAGCAACACCGCCGCGGCGCTCGACTCGGTAGCCTGCCGTAAGCCACGCACCAGATAGTCGGCCGTAGAGGGTCCCACCACACCATCCAGCTTCAGTATCCATACCGCACCAGCCGGTGCGGTCTCGTCTTCCACCGCCTGAACCGGCATAATCAGTGCCGTCAACAGGATGAAGAGCCATAGCCTAAATAAGGTATCCATACGTTTCATCGTTGCCTCACCTACTTACGATTTAAGTATAGAAGGCCCCAGCCAGACTTCCCGTCCGGCCCTAACCAAACACCCACAAACTTCGGACAACAAGAACGCCACAGCCCAGAGGAAATGCTATGGGGAGAGGTGAAACAGACTCATGTGGCTCGCTCAGGCAGCGTGACTAACTAGATACAGTTCAGGCGCTGGCGACACGACACCGATTACGACCGGCATGTTTGGCGGCATATAGCGCGTGATCGGCACGTGCAAGCAGCTCGCGGGTCTCTTCATGAAAGCGGTATGTGGTAATACCTATACTGATAGTCACGTTTAGTGAATCGTTCTCAAACTGGAGCGCCGTTTCCTCTACCTGCTCCCTCAAGCGCTCGGCAATTTCATTCGCCTGGTTTAGATTGGTATTGGGCAGCAGTATGACAAACTCTTCGCCACCATAGCGGGCGATGATATCGAACTCCCTGAGCCCCGCTGATAATACGGTGGCCGTATTGATCAATAGCTGATCACCGGCCAGATGTCCGAACTGATCATTTATCTGCTTAAAGTGATCAATATCCAGAATCAGCAGGCTCATGGCACTCTGCTCGCGGTTGGTCCTGCCCAACTCTTGATGCGCCAATTGAAAAAATTGACGCCGATTGTATATGCCGGTAAGCGGGTCATGGGTCGCCAGATCCCGGAGTATTTTCTCTTGCTGCTGACGACGGTAGATATCCATGCGAATAATCCAGGCGCTGATCAACACCATCAGCAAAAAAATACCGGTTAGAGGCATAGCCACCTGATAAGAAATCGCTGTTGCCGGAGAACGCTCATCCCAGGTCAGGGTAACCGCGGCATTTTTATTCAGGTCGGTGATGGTGTGAAAAAGGTTCGCATCACTAATCGGCCCCCTGGCAATACGCAGATTGGGGATCTTATACAGGTCTCCAATTGAGGCGATGTAATCGGGGGTAACCGATCGGGCAATTAACAGGTAGGAGCCGTCGGCAGCCGGGCTATCTTCAAATTCCGGGGTAAAGGTATCGACCGCCAACAACATCAACTGCCCGTCAACGGTTATAAAGGCGTTTTGCGGATCTGGTTGACGGGTATTCTTTCGAATAAGGGCGATGAGGGGGTCGATACCGGCCTGCCGAATTTTAGGCAGCACCCCTTTCACCTCTTTCCCATTACGATAAGCGATGGACTCCTTATCATCACCGCGCACCGCAATGGACAACGCCATGGAGAGGTTGTCCGCCATATAGCTACCGATATTCTCATCCGCCCATTTTGCATCGGGCTTTTGTATGAGGTTGAGGTGGGACACGTCCCAGAAGGCGTATTCGGTCAGCAGATCGCCCAGTCGTCTTGACTCGATGTTCAGGGCCACCTCGACCCGATCCTTCATCTCTAACTGAGCCTGATTGTCGATATTCTCAGTGGCGAACTGGAAGATGTAGAAATAGCTGCTCAAGCTAATACAGAGTACTAACAGTAATGGGACAAAGATACGTCGCCCGGAATCACTCTCTTGATAACGCACCGGAAAATTGTCGGCGCTATTTTCTGATCTGTTCACACGCTGTCTTCGGATTGTATTCGTCCAACTTTCGGTTCATGACACCGTTTATCCCAAGGCGTCGTCGACCGGCAAACCAGATGAAATCTCTCCATGTCAGCCGCGGTACCCTAATAAGGTACTCTAGTAAAGCACAGATAGCACCAAACCGTGTCATTTTTGCTTTCATATAGACATTTGTTTCCCATTTTCCTACCCGCAATCCACATGAGTACCTCACCGATTTAAACACGTCAAAAAATCACCCACTCGGGCCAACCTATTGAAAAAAATCATTTAATAAAAATAGCCATCTAATAAGTCAGATGATTAAAATTACCAAACCACCGGTTCTTTGCTAGTCTATAAAAAGTATATTTTGCAGGGTCATTGTCACCGAAGATGACCCGGATTGAGCAGGGAGCCAACACAGGCGTACTGAGTTGGACATTTACGGGAGCCAGACAGGTTCATTTCTCGTATACGAATCACCACGACAAGGAGTAGCGAATTAACAATGATGTTACGAGACCTCCATGGCCAGACCGTCAAGCTTGTCGCCACGCTCCTCTGCCTGTTAATGACATCGGCCCACCCTCTCGCGGCCAAAGCCGAAGCACGCAAAGTCCGTATCGGCATCTATGAAAATCCACCCAAGATTTTTACTGCCGGGCAGGGTGAGGCCAAGGGGATTTTTCCCCAGTTACTGGCACTGATCGGTAAGGAGGAAGGATGGAAATTTATCTATGTGACCTGTCACTGGCAAACCTGCCTGGAACAGTTAACTGATGGCCACATTGATCTATTACCGGATGTGGCTTACACCGAAGCCCGTCACCAACTCTTTGACTTCCACACAACGCCCGCACTCTACAGCTGGTCACAGATCTACCGACGCAAGGATGTCCAGATCGACTCGATATTAGACCTGGACGGCAAACGGATAGCTTTGCTGGATGGCAGTATTCAGCAAAGTAATTTTATCAACATGACAAAAAATTTCGGTCTGGACACCACCATCCTCGCCACCCACTCATTTGATGCGGCATTTCAGCAGGCCCGATCAGGTCAAGCGGATGGAGTGATCGCCAACCATTTCTACGGCGGCTATAACGCCGCCAACTTTCAACTGCTGGAAACACCTATCGTCTTTCAACCCGCGCGCCTGTTTTTTGCCACTGCAAAGGGAATGAATGCTGACCTGCTTGAAGCCATTGAAGAGCACCTGTCCGTTTGGCATAAAGATCCCGACTCCCCCTACTATGCGGTGCTAAAACAGTGGGACCAACGCGTACCGGAAACCCTGATTCCACAATCGGTAAAACTGACGTTACTGTTTATCCTGTCGCTGTTGCTGGCAACCGGGTTAATCGCTCTGGCATTGAGAGGGAAGTTAGCTACCAGGACTGGACATTTGGTCGCCATCCAGAATCGTTTACGCGCCACACTGGATGCCCTACCCGATCTGATGTTTGAGTTGGACAGGTCGGGACGTTATCTTGACTTTCACTCCCACTGCCGTGATCTGTTGGCAGCACCACCCGGGCATTTACTCGGTAAAACAGTGCGTCAAATACTGCCACCAAACGCTGCGGAAACCGTTTTACAGTCACTCCACGAAGCGGAAGTAGAGGGCGTCTCCCTGGGGCGAGAGTTTGAGCTGGATATCAACGACAATAAACATTGGTTCGAACTCTCCGTGTCCTGCCTGCCAGGAGACAAAAAAGGCGACGCCCGGTTCATTGTGTTGTCTCGTGATATTACAGCACGCAAACAAGACAAACTGAAGATAGAACGGTTAACACGATTTTATGCTGCCCTGAGCCACTGCAACCAGTCCATACTTCACTGCAACAGTGAACAGGAGCTGTTTCCTATCATCTGCCAAAATGCCGTCAGTTTTGCCGGCATGGCAATGGCCTGGATAGGCATGCTGGATGAAAAAGATGGACAGGTTAAGCCGGCGGCATCCTTCGGGAAAGGCATCGAATATCTGAAAAATATAACCATCACACTTAGAGCCGACGAGCCCTCCGGACAGGGTCCAACCGGTGTCTCGATACGCGAACAACGGCCAGTCTGGTGCCAGGACTATCTCAATGATCCACGGACCAAACCCTGGCATAACCGGGGTCGCGACCATGGTTGGGCCGCATCCGCCTCACTGCCGCTCTATAAAAATGGCCAGGCGATTGGCGCCTTCATGCTCTACTCTTGTGAGATAAACGGCTTTGACCCGGCAGTTCAAGACTTGTTGCTGGAAATGGCCCAGGACATCAGTTTCGCCCTGGAACAATTTACGCTCAAGGAGCGCTATGACCGGACACTCGTCGAGCTGCAGGAAAGTGAACAACGCTACCGCCTGGTTTTTCAGACCAGTCCGGATGCGTTGTACATCAGCCGTATGGACGACGATACCTATCTCGATGTAAACAGCGGCTTCGAGTCCATTACCGGCTGGAACAGACAGGATATCGTTGGAAAATCCTCCGCGAACATCCAGGTCTGGCACCATCCGGAAGATCACCAACACATGACCAATGCGCTCCGCACCCGTGGCATTTGTGAAAATATGGAAGCGGAGTTCGTCATGAAAAGTGGCGAGATGCGTATCGGCATGATGTCGGCAAAGCTTATTCAGCTAAAAGGGATACCCTGCATTCTCGCCATCATACATGACATCACCGAACACCGACGGACCACAGAACGCCTAAATAAACTCTCCATCGCCGTTGAGCAGAGCCCGGCGTCTATTATAATTACCGACACTGCCGCCAACATCGAGTATGTGAACGACACCTTTGAGCGGGTAAGCGGTTTCAGCCGGGAAGAAGTGATAGGCCGAAATCCACGTTTTCAACAGTCTGGGAAAACACCCAAGAAGACCTATCAAGAGATGTGGGACAAATTAACTCGCGGGGAGATGTGGCGTGGCAACCTGTATAACCTGCGTAAAGATGGTACTGAATACGTTGAATCGACACTGATCTATCCAATCCGTCAATCCGGGGATCAAGTCACACACTTCCTGGCCATCAAAGAAGACATTACAGATAAAATCGATGCCGACAAGCGCATCCATGAGTTGGCGTATTTTGATCAACTCACCGGGCTACCAAACAGAAGTCTGTTAAGTGACCGTTTTCAGTATGCCCTAAGCTTGGCGCAACGTAGTGGTGATCCACTGACGGTGATGGTTATCGATCTGGATAACTTCAAACATATCAACGACACACTGGGCCACAGTATCGGGGACAAAGTACTGATCGAAACCAGCAACCGACTTTGGGCAAATATTCGGGAGCAGGATACGGTTTCGCGCATGGGGGGAGACGAATTTATCATCCTGCTGCCCGGTACAGATGAGCATGGTGCGGCAAGAGTAGTAACCAATTTAATCGAAGAGGTTTCAAAGCCTTGCTGCATTGATCAAACCGAACTGATCATCACACCCTCTATTGGCATTGCCATCTATCCCCATGATGGCGAGGATATGGAGATACTGCTTAGGAATGCCGATGCAGCCATGCATCGGGTGAAGAAAGAAAATCGCAATGATTTTCGCTTCTTCACCCAGGAGATGCAGCAACATTCTGCCCGTAACCTGTATTTAGCAAGCGCCCTGCGACAAGCACTGAAACTGGACCAGCTTGAGCTCCATTACCAACCACAAATCAAATTGCTGCATAACCAAATAGTGGGTGTTGAGGCGCTGCTACGTTGGCAGCATCCGGATTACGGTTGGGTTTCACCCGGCGAATTCATACCGATCGCCGAAGAGAGCGGACAGATCATTAAGATCGGCGAATGGGTCTTGCGTACAGCGATTAGACAATTGAAGTGTTGGCTTGATCGCGGGCTACCACCCATGATGATGGCTGTTAACCTCTCCGCCGCCCAATTCCGTCACACCGGCCTGGAAGAGATGGTTATCACAATCCTTGACGAATTCGGCTTACCGCACGAATACCTGGAACTGGAACTCACCGAAGCGGTAGCGATGGATTATCCTGAAGTTGCCGTCACCATTATGGACCGGCTCCATGCACAAGGCATACAGATGTCTATCGATGACTTCGGCACGGGCTACTCATCCCTGAGTTATCTGAAGCGATTCAAGGTATGCAAGCTGAAGATCGATCAATCCTTTGTGCGCGATATCAATGACGACCCGGATGACAAAGCCATTGTTACCGCTATTATCAATCTGGCAAACAGCCTCGACATGAGCACCATCGCCGAAGGTGTTGAGACAGCCGATCAGCTGGCCTACCTACGCATGCAGGGTTGCAGCGAAGCCCAGGGCTATTATTTCAGCAAACCGCTGCCACCGGACCAACTTGAAGCGTTTATCAACAGTTTTGACGGCGGTTCAAACCCGTCAAAAAAAGCGGCGAAAACCGAACCACTGTCTCAATAGTGGATGCGGCTGGCATCCCATCGATAACCGACCTGCCGCTCCGTCGTCGCCTTAGATCAGGTCCGTTGGCATTTGCATGGTAACCGTCGTCACCACCCACCTTCCGATCCGTCATGAATCCATGTTGTTCAGCAGTTACCAGCCTGTGGTATATCTCAACCACGTTTCGACATCTACACTTAAATTCTATACCGATAGTCGATCGTTACATTAGGTAGTGCTGATGAAGAAAACACTGAAACAGACCTCCACCGTCGAAGGCAGATACCTGCGATGGCTTTTAAACGGGATGGAGAGTCTGGATCAGGGGTTTTGTCTATTCGATCGCCGCCTGGAGCTGGTCTACTGCAATGGCCGTTATCTGGAACTATTGGGCCTGCCCCAACAGTACGGAGAAAGCGGTACACCGCTGAGATCCATCATCCAGTACCAAGCTGAATGTGGGGAATACGGACCAGGTGACAGGAACGAACAGATTGAGATACGCATCAGGCGTGCTGAGCGCTTTGAGGCACACTGTTTCACGCATGAACGCACATCCGGGAAAGTTATCGAAGTGCGCGGCGCACCACTGTCCGGTGGAGGATTTGTCAGCACATTCACCGATGTCACCAGCAGCGTACAAGCACAAAAGGCGGCAGCCGCCAGTGAAGAGCAGTTGGCCCGCATCGTACAGGGCTGCGCCATTCCCATCTTTGTCCTCGATAGCGAACACCGAGTGAGTCACTGGAACCATGCCTGTGAATTGGCCACCGGTCTTTCCGCCAACATGATGATCGGCCGGCGCGAGTGCTGGCGTGCCTTCTACCAACAGCCACGCCCGGTATTGGCAGACCTGGTGCTGTCACAAGTGTCTGAGCCGGAGATATTTCGCTACTACGGCGAAAAGAGCTGTCGCCGATCACGAATCATCGCCGACGGTTACGAAGCGGAAGATTTTTTTCCCGAAATGGGTGACTCCGGCTACTGGATGTATTTTACCGCTGCACCGCTCCGCGGGCATGATGGTTCGGTCATTGGAGCCATCGAAACGTTACAGAACGTCACGGAACGCAATCAGGCACGGGCAGATTTGGAGCGCCATCATCGCCATCTTGAGGAGTTGGTGGCACACCGGACACACGAACTTCTTGCCGCCAATGAAGAGTTGTCCCAATACGCCTACGTCGTTTCCCATGACTTAAAGGCGCCACTCCGGGCCATCCGGAACTATGCCGACTTTCTTGCAGAAGATTTATCCGGAACCCTGGCGGCGGAACAGGAGGGTTACCTGCAAGGGTTGAAAAAGGCGCTGCGTCAGGGAGAGCAGATTGTTGACGATCTGTTGGAATACTCACGCATTACCCGAAGTGACACCAGGAATCAGTGGTTCCAACCCACCGCTGTGATAGATGAACTGCTGGCAATCCTGCCCATGGACAGTAATGTGGAGATCAACCACCAGAATGACTGGCCTACGCTGTACGGCGATCCGTTCCTGCTGACACAGATCTTACAGAATTTGATTGCCAACGGGATCAAATTTAACTGTTCAGAGAAAAAGCAGATCAATATGGGCTGGATATCCAACGGCAACGGCACGATTGAAATCTGGCTTCGCGATAATGGCATCGGTATCGCCGCACACCATCAGCAACAGATATTCCGTGTATTCCAACGGCTGCACACCAGTTCAGAGTATGCCGGTACCGGTATCGGTCTAGCTATCGTTAAGAAAGCTGCGCTACATATGGGTTGGGACATTCGTATTGAATCAGCACCCGGTCAGGGGAGTACCTTTTATCTAAAGGTTGCCGCCGACGGCCATCGATTTGAGGTTGGAAAAGTTGACTGAGCAATCCTTTGTAGTACTCATGGCTGAAGATGACGAACACGACATTGTAGCCACTCGAAGAGCTTGGAAAAAGGGAGAGATCCCCTATGCGTTACACATCGTCCACGACGGGGAAGAGTGCCTGGATTACCTGTTCAGGCAGGGGCGCTATACCCATCCGACCCACGCACCGCGCCCCGGCCTTCTGCTGCTCGATATCAACATGCCGCGCATGAGCGGCCTCGAAGTATTGAGATATCTGCGCGAGTCAGAACATTACAAGCATCTGCCTGTGGTCATGCTGACCACGTCCAAAACAGAAGAGGATCGTATACGGAGTTACGAAATCGGCGCGAATGCCTTCATCTGTAAACCGGTAGGCTTTGAACAGCTTTCTGCCGTACTGCGCACCACCAGTGACTTCTGGAATCTCGCTACCCACCCGGGAGACAAATATGATTCGAACCAAGACATCTGAACCATTAACTATCCTACTGGTGGAGGATAATCCACACGACCAACTCGCATTTACCCGAGCGCTAAAACAGGACAACAGCCAACACCGGATAACCGAATGTGTCCGGGCTGAATCGGCGCTTGAACTGATCTGCAAGCAGAAACAGTACTTCGACATCGCCGTCATCGACCACAAACTGCCGGGTATCTCCGGTCTGGAGATGTGTCAACAATTACTCAATCAGGGTTGCTCCCTACCTATGGTAATCCTCACCGGCAGGGGATCCGAACGCCTGGCTGTCGAGGCGTTAAAATTGGGCGTCGATGACTACATCGTCAAGGAGGGGGGTGAAGCCTATCTGGAGCTGTTACCCATCGTACTTCATGACGCCGTTAACGCCTATCGTGAGCGACAGGCCTATAAAAGCGCGGAAGAAGCGCTTAAAGAAAGCGAACGGCTACTGGGCCAGATTGTTGAACAGAGCTCGATTCCCACCTTCGTCATCGACAAGCAGCATACCGTCACCCACTGGAACCGCGCTTGCAGCCAACTAACCGGCGTAACCAGTGTCCAGGCGTTAGGATCCAATGAACAGTGGCGGGCCTTCTATCCCGAACAGCGACCGGTCATGGCGGACTTGATAGTAGAAGGCGGACTCGCCACTAACCTAGCGGAATACTACCGGGGAAAATTTGAACACTCTGACCTGCTTGATGATGCTTATGAGGCCACCGACTTTTTTACCACTCTGGGCGAAAATGGCCGCTGGCTGTTTTTTACCGCCGCCCCCTTACGTGACGAGCAGGGTAATGTTCTCGGTGCGATAGAGACCTTACAAGACATCACTGCCCGCCGACAGGCGGAAGAAGAGTTGGAATCCAGCAAACAGCTTTTACAGCAGATCGTGGCACGTATCTCGGTGGCCACATTTGTGATTGACCAAAACCACCGGGTCACCCACTGGAATGATGCCTGCGCTGCCTTAACGGGACACCCCTCATCCGAGATGCTGGGTACGACAGAACAGTGGCGGGCATTTTACACCAATGAGCGGCCGGTGATGGCCGATTTGGTTCTGGAGCAAGCGCTGGATGAAGGGGTTGCGGTCTACTACGAGGGCAAATATAAACGCTCAAATCTGTTGGAGGACGCCTACGAGGCCGAAGATTTTTTTCCTGAAATGGGTGAAAGTGGCCGCTGGCTCTACTTTACCGCGGCCCCTCTGCGCAAGGCTGACGGTACCATCACCGGCGCCATTGAAACACTCCAGGATATTACCGAGAGAAAGATGGCTGAAGCCGCCTTGCGTAAAAGTGAACAACAATTCCGTCAACTCAGCATTACCGACGGATTAACCGCTCTCTATAACTCGCGCCATTTCTACCAGCAACTCGCCACCGAAACGGAGAGGAGTCGTCGCCACCACACCCCACTCTCTCTGCTACTGATGGATGTCGACCACTTCAAGCGTTTCAATGATCAATATGGCCACTTGGCGGGTGATGAAGTACTGATCGGTCTGGCCGACTCCATCCGCTACTGTCTGCGCAATATCGATTCCGCCTACCGTTATGGCGGTGAAGAGTTTGTGGTCTTGATGCCAAACACCGACCTAAATGAGGCGTCTGCCGCAGCAGAACGCTTGCGTATTCATTTCAATCAACAACAGTTCACCCCCGACACCGATAGCCGGATCAACTCCAGCATCAGTATAGGTGTGGCCCAGTATCATCATGCGGATAGCGACCAGGCATTCATCCGACGCGCCGATACAGCACTCTACACCGCCAAGGAATCCGGAAGAAACAGGGTCGAGGTTGCCCTAGACAATCCAATCCAACCTTCCGAAATCGAAGAGCAAAGAGATGAACGGCCAATGTAGACTGATCGCATTTAGTAACCCATCTTTTCACTTAGGGAAGCCCTGATTAAAGCCATCCCTGGCTTTATCAGCGCTCGAAAACAAAAAATACGATTTTTCGTTTTCTTCATTTTCAATGGCTTACAGCCACCGAAAATGGCGACACATCCCTGTACTGCCGGAACCTCTGAATTAATCAGAGGTTCCTTAGGCTGAAAACAGCGATTGCATTGCCGTTTTATGTCGTTTTATACAGCCTAAGCAAACATCAACCAAGATGCCGTTTCAGGTGCCGCACACCTGAAACGGCTTAGTGCTTACACATGCACAATATGCGGGCGCATGCTATAGAGTACGAATAGCACCTCCTCCTGCTCACGCTGGGCAATATTATTTTTCGCCAGTGCCAACAACGCATCGTCAAGCACGCCCATGAACTCTGTAGCGGAAATATTCATACCCTTGTGTGCGGATAGCATGTCCTTTCCTTCATACACTTCAGGCCCGCCCGTACCGGTGATAAAGAATGTCGCCGCGGCATGCTTGAGCTTATCAAGATCAGAGTCTTGAAAGCGTTGGGAGATAGCCGAGTTGACCATATGATTATCGACCACATCATTGGCGATAGCGGTTATCCCCTCGCTCCCACCCAGTCTTTCGTAGAGTGATTGGCTCATCGTCTGTTTACCTCCGGTTGCGGCAGTGATCCTTGCCAGAAAAATAGATAACTCATAGTCACACCCGCAACATAGCACCGGGCCGGGCAACGCAGAAGTACAGAATCTGTAGTAAATGCTAGGCTTAGGTAGCGATTTATAAAAAGTCTAAACTAACAATGGAGTTAAAAGATGAAGGCATATGGTCAGTTTTGCCCGTTGGCACAGGCTACCCAGCTGCTGTGTGAACGCTGGACCCTGCTGGTTATCCGGGAGTTGATCGCCGGTAGCACACGCTTTAGCACACTGCAAAAGGGGGTGCCGCTGATGTCTCCGTCACTGTTGTCCAAACGCCTCAAGCAACTCGCCGAAGCCGGTATTATTGATTGCCAGAAAGAGGGAGGCACCATCCGCTATACCTTAACCAACGCCGGACGAGAGCTGCGACCGATCGTCGAACTGATGGGCGCGTGGGGTCATCGATGGGCTCAGTCAGAATTAAATGAAGATGATCTGGATGCCGGGTTATTGATGTGGGATATGCGAAGAAGCGTCGATCCGGCGGTATTTCCCGCTCACCGCGTGGTTGTTCAATTTGAGTATCCCGATGCACCAAAGGGGGCGCGTGACTGGTGGCTGATAGCGGAAAACGGCGAGGTTGATCTATGCCTGAATGATCCCGGCTATGAGGTAGACATCCTAATCCGCAGCCCGTTGCAGGTGATGACCGCGGTCTGGACCTGTAAACAGGAGTTTGATAAGGCGGTCAGCCAGGGAAAAATGCAAGTAATGGGAGACAGGAAACTAACCAGAAATCTGCAGCGCTGGATACGTTCCAGCCTTTTGTCCAGATTAGGGACCGTGACTGAGATTCCCGCTGTAAACTGGCCGGCCGTCTAACCGCCGGCCTTGGCCAGCCTGGGGCGACGCCAGTAGCGGTAGACGATGAGGGTGTGAATCAACAAACCAGCAGCGGAGAGGTAGCCGATCATGCCGTCATAACTTCCTACCATGAAGCTAAAATCGCTGTCAGGATTGAGGTCAGTAAATTTACGCACGACCTTGATCACAAACACAAAGCCGGCATGAAGACCGATGCAGTAGGCGATATTCCCGGTTCGCTCCCGTACGACCGCAAAGAAGGCCCCCAGACCAAACAGCGCGAGAAAAGAGTCAAAGGTCCCCCATTCGACAAGTTCCGAAAAGGCACCCGACAATATCTGCAAACCGCTATACCAGGTATCCGCCGTATCACCGGTCAACGGCATAGGACTGATAAAATGCAACCCGGCATAGAACAGACTGGAAAGCAGCATAGCGGAAACAAAACCGTGCTGCCTGCGAATCGCGCCGAACAGTCCGCCACGAAAGAACGTCTCTTCGATAAACCCGATCAGCAGACCACCGATCAGCGCCACCAGCACCGTACGCAGCAGTATCGGCTGCCACCCTTCGGCGGGCCAGTTCAGCGTACGCACCCCAAACAGGATCAGGGCGGCACTCAACAGCAACAGGATCGCCAGACCGCTAAACCAACCTTTCAGCAATTCGCGCAGAAATTCCATTTTCGGCAGACCATATCCCAGCCCAACTTTATTATCGATGGCGAAGTGCCGGATAATCAGGATAAACCCGGGAATGGCGATCAGTTTTGCCGTTGTGGTGATTAACTTGTGCGGTCCCTTGCTCAAGCTGTCCTGGAGCAAGCCATAGAGCGGGTAGTTAACCAAGCCACTGAGAAACAGCGATACCAGCATCAGCAGAATAAAGTAAAAAAACGCGCGCATCGATTGCGGATACTCCGTTACGTTCCTTGTCGTGGTTAACGAGGATTAGTGGCTTTCAGCCGCGCATTCTACCGGAAACCGCCAACCGAAAACATGGCGGCTCAAAAAACAAAAACGGGATAACGAGATCGGTCACCGACTGGGACAATGGGTAAACGCCAAGCAATTATGATGCAGCACCGTCGTCAGCACGCTGTGGCTGTTTGTCGCGTCACAGATTTTTTCGATAAACTCTGACCCAAGAGGCTGGCGGCGTTCAAACCGGTCAAGCCGCCTCCATCGCCGCTTCCAACAGCCCGATCAGCGCCTGTACCTCCGCAACAAAGGACGGAATCTCCTTGGCCTTGAGGCGTCGCCCAAAACGATAGAACAACAATTGGGAACCACGCCCCTCCACCACCAATCCGGGATGGCTAATCAGAAATGCCTGGACTTCCGGGCTGAACAGTTTGCGACAGCGTTCGGCATCTCGCGCCAATAGCCGGTAGGTTTGACCGAACGCCCGGTTCGCTTCCAATACCTGCGGCGTAAATGCGAACCGACTGGCGACCTGGCGCATCGGCCCCGAGACCGGACTCAGATCAAAATCAGGGAAAGTGGCCGTCGATTGCAGACGCACTACGGTTTGATTACGACGCTCGATATTCACCTGATCATCGGCCACAGGATGGGCGCCGAAACCTTCGCCGGCAGCGGTCGCATCAAAACTGTAGTCGAAAATCTCTATCGAATAGCCATCCCGACGCCCCCACATCCGGTTCGCCAGGTTTTCGTTACCTTGACGCAGCAGGTCGAAATCCAATGCGCGCAGTTCCGCTGTTACCGGCTGCAGGCCCGAACTGAAATCCAGCCCCAACCGCTTGGCGGTGTGTGTCAGGTTATTTCCGCGTTGTAGCTCGCTATAGATCCCCGCCGCAATAATCAGCACGACCACAATCAGAATGGCAATTTTGCTCATATCGTCACTCAATCTAGATGCGATAACCGACCAATAATCCAGGCCGATCAGCGGTTGTCCCACAACCAGCGCCATTACGATACACTATCTTACGAGCCCTGAGCAGACCGTTCTCCTATGCAAACACTTCACCGATTCATGGCGCAGCACCCGCAGCTATTCGTGTTAACCGGGGCCGGCTGCAGCACCGATTCAGGCATCCCCGACTATCGGGATAACAACGGCCTGTGGAAACGCCGTAAGCCAATTCTTTATCAAGAGTTCATGGGCAGTGAGCATACTCGGCAACGTTACTGGGCCCGTAGCTATCTGGGCTGGATACCGTTCAGTCGGGCAAAACCGAACGCCGCGCACCAGGCACTGGCCATCCTGGAATCGCGCGGCAGAATCCACCAGCTAGTCACCCAAAATGTGGACGGCCTGCACCAGAAGGCCGGCAGCCGTCGGGTGATCGACCTGCACGGCCGCTTGCAACAACTGCGCTGCCAAAGCTGTGGCGAACCGGAATCGCGGCACTGGATGCAGCAGAAACTGGCATCACTCAATCCCGGTATCGAGGCGTACACCGCCGCCATCGCACCTGATGGGGATGCCGACCTGGAGACCGATTTCACCCAGATACAGATACCCGGCTGCCCCATCTGCGGCGGCGTACTGAAACCGGATGTAGTGTTCTATGGTGAACAGGTGCCACGCCACCGTATCGACGCCGTATACGTCGCCTTGCGCCAAGCGGATGCGTTGCTGGTGGCCGGCACCTCCCTGATGGTGTTCTCCGCTTTCCAGTTCGTCCGGGAAGCGGTACGCCAAGGCAAACCGGTGGTCGCCATCAACCAAGGCAAGACCCGGGCAGATGATCTGCTTGCATTAAAAGTGGCAAGACCTGCCAGCGAAACACTGATGGAACTGGTGGATCAGCTACCGAAATGAGCGTCGGGCGGAGCAAAAATGGCGCTATCGTGCCCGGCGGCCCGACAGCGCGCGACCTTAACAATCGTCGGCTATTTCGTAGCGATCGATCAGCGCCCGCACCAGGCCGCTACGCACGATATCGCTACGTTCAAAGGCGTGTACATACACATCGGGGAGATCACGCACTCGTACAATGGCGTCAGCCAGCCCGTTGCGACCCGGGATATCGCTCTGCGCTACATCGCCGTTAATCACCACTTTGCAGCCTTCGCCGATCCGGGTGAGAAACATCTTCATCTGCAGCGGCGTGGTATTTTGCGCCTCATCCAGCACGACAAAGGTATTGCGACCAAAGGTCTTGCCGCGCATGAAGGCCAGCGGAGCCGCCACGATACGGCCATGACGTAAAGCATATTCCACCGCTCCCGATCCGAGCCGCTCCACCAATATATCTCGGAAGGCATCGATATAGACGGAAAATTTATCATCCACATCACCCGGCAGAAAGCCCAGACTCTCCCCCGCTTCGACGGCGGGCCGGGTCAGGACAATACGTTCGATACGACCCGACTGCATCGCTTCAGCCGCCAGCGCCCCGGCACAATAACTCTTGCCGGTGCCGGCCGGCCCGATGCCGAAGGTGAGACAGTGTCGGTGAATGGCTTCGATATACTGCCGTTGAGATTCGGTGCGGGCCTTGAGGGGCTGTCTGGCACGTTGGGGAGAGTAGGCGGTTTCCAGGTGGTGATAGGGGGCGTTCAGTTCGACGATATTGGCGTCTTGGGACTGGCGTCGTTTTGTCGAGCGGTTGCGCGATTCTCTGTTTCTTTTCGATTCTGTCTGGCGTTGTTGGTTGGCTATACGTCTTGCATGAGATTTTTTCGCCATCGTTTCCGTCTCTCCTTCGCTGATAAAACCCGAATTGACAACAGGTATACAGAACGGGAATGACAGAACGATGAATCTATACGGCCGGCTCCGTTTTCCAGCCACCATAACGCACTGGCTATTTCTCGCCGGAGGATGACTATTATCATTCACTTATAAACCGGGAAATGCGAGTATAGGTAGCAGCAAAATCACCCTGGACCGTCGACTGACGAACAGGGGCGGGCACCAGCCAGGGAGAAAACGGTGGACAGGAAAACCGACCTTACAACGACTCGCAGCCTCTCGGTGGCCATTATCGGCTCCGGGGGGAGCGGTGTGGTGACGACCGGAAAGATACTGCTGGAAAGCATCGCCCGGTTTGGACTCTACGCACTGATGGCACGATCATCGGGGCCGCAGATCCGCGGTGGCGAATCCGCCATCATGTTACGGGTTGCCGACCGGCCGGTGGATAACCTGGATGATCAGTTCGATATCCTGCTGGTACTGGATTGGCTCAACGTCGACCGTTTCGCCGATGAGATACCGCTCAGCGCCGAAACGATTATCCTGTGTGATCGCGACAAGGGCGACATTCCGCCTGCCTTTAATCTCTCGCCGAACCGGCAACTGACCAGCCCCCTGGAACAGCAGGCCAAAGAGCTCGAAAACGGCCGCGCCAATATGGTCGGCCTCGGCTTGCTGGCACAACTGATGGGACTGCCCCGGGAAACGGTAGCGGCAGCCACCCGGGATACACTGAAACGGAAAGGCGAACACATCGTCAACGCCAGCCTGCAGTGTATTGAACAAGGCTACCGGCAGGCGCCGGCGCAACCCTTACTGGAACCACTCAGCGTCCCGAAAATGCCCACAACGCGCTGGAACATCAGCGGCAACGAAGCCAGTGGCTTGGGTGCCCTGCAGGGCGGCGTTCGCTTTGTGGCGGCTTATCCCATCACACCGGCCAGTGAGTTGCTGGAGTGGCTGGCGCCCAATCTGGAGCGCCTAGGCGGGGAGCTGGTGCAGGCGGAAGATGAACTGGCATCGGTCAATATGATCATCGGCGCCTCCTTCGGCGGCGTACCGGCGCTGACCGCCACCTCCGGTCCCGGCCTCAGCCTGATGATGGAAGGTTTGGGTCTGGCCGTGGCCAGCGAAACGCCGATCGTGGTCAGCAACGTCATGCGCGGTGGCCCCTCTACCGGCATCCCCACCAAATCGGAGCAGTCGGATCTCAATCTGGCACTCTACGGCTTGCATGGCGACGCGCCCCATCTGGTACTGGGCGCGCTCTCCATACGGGATAACGTCTTCACCACCGAGTGGGCGGTGAAACTGGCCGAAACGCTGCAAGCGGTAGCGATCGTGCTGACCGACCAGTCGCAGGGTCAGTCCCGCGCCGTGATCGATCCTCCCCGCTCGACGCCGCTCGAAGGGAAGCGGAAACGGGCAACAGATGCCACACATTATCACCGCTACGCCGTTACCGATGACGGCGTGTCACCGATGGCTGTTCCGGGTGATGCCGACTGTATGTATACGGCGGACGGATTGGAGCACGACCCGGCCGGTACCCCTTCATCGACCGCCACCGAACATCAACGGCAGTTGGATAAAAGGCGCGACAAACTCACCACCTTCGATTACGGAGACGACTGGGCCGACATCACCGGCGAGGGGGAGATCTGCCTCATCACCTGGGGCTCGGCCAGCGCCGCCACGCAAGAGGCGGCGGCCCGCCTAACCCGGGACGGGCACCCGACACGCACCGTCGCGGTGCGCCTGCTGTCGCCCCTGCCGACGGCGGCATTTAAGGCGGCCATCGCGAATGCCCATCAGTTGCTGGTCGTCGAGCAAAATCATAGCGGCCAATTCTATGACTATCTGAATGCACGCAAGGTACTGCCGCACAGTACTGGTTCGTTTGCCCAAGCCGGCCCATTACCGATACGTCCCCAAGCGATCGTCAACCGCATAATGCAAGGATTGTAAGATGCACGGCACAGCTCCCCAACCTCCGCTTAAACCCAAAGAGTACAAATCGGACGTCAAACCGATCTGGTGCGCGGGTTGCGGCCACTTTGCCGTACTCAGCGCCATCACCAAATCGCTGGCTCATCTGGCCCTGCCGCGTGAGCAAGTGGCGATTGTATCCGGTATCGGCTGCTCATCACGGTTGCCCGCTTACACCCATGTCTACGGTTTCCACGGTATCCACGGGCGCGCCCTGCCGATTGCCACCGGACTAAAGGCGGCCCGGCCGGAACTGACCGTGCTGGTAACCGGCGGCGATGGGGACGGCTTCTCCATCGGCGGCAATCACTTCATGCACGCCTGCCGCCGCAACCTCGACCTGACCTATATCGTGATGGATAACGAAGTGTACGGCATGACCAAGGGGCAAGCGTCTCCCACCACCCCGCCAGACTGGACGGAGAGCAAATTGACTCCACACGGGACCGGCCTGCCCAGCTTCAATCCGGCCGCTATCGCCCTGGCCTCCGGTGCCGGATTCATTGCACGGGGATTTTCCGGCGACCCCAGCGGATTGACCGACCTGATTACCGAGGCGATCCAATATCCCGGCTTCGCATTTGTCCATGTGCTGAGTCCCTGTGTCACGTACCATCCGGAACAGAAACAGTGGAAACAGGTGGTGCATGAGCAGGTGGAGGGGGCTACCGCCGATCCGCTATTGGCCGCGCAACGTATGCAGCAGGGCGACCGGATGACAACCGGCGTCATTTTCCGGGCTAACCCTATCTATCCAACAGAGCGGAACGAGTCCGCCAAGGTCTCACTCGAGCAGTTGCGGGAGCAGTTTTTGACCGGCTGAAACCGGCAGCAATAACCGCACTCGGTGCGGCATCGATTTCGTTACAGACAGATCACATTTCTGTTGTATGATCGCGCCAAATCCACCACCCCGCTTTGTCACGGAGGCAAAGTCATCCATGGCGCTCAACCTGCCGCCTCTTAGCATCACTATCGGGTTGCTGCTGGTCAGTAATCTGTTTATGACCTTCGCCTGGTACGCCCATCTGCGAGACTTGAGCCAGAAGCCCTGGCTGATTGCCGCTTTGGTAAGCTGGGGTATTGCTCTGTTTGAATACCTGCTGCAGGTACCGGCCAACCGTATCGGCTACACAACGGTCAACCTGGGCCAATTGAAGATACTGCAAGAGGTGATCACCCTGTCGGTTTTCGTCCCCTTTGCCGTCTTCTATATGAAGGAGCCGTTACGGCTCGATTTCCTGTGGGCGGCACTGTGTCTGATGGGGGCGGTATTCTTTATGTTCCGACCCCATCTACCGGTGGCCTGACAGGGCTGAATAGCCTAGTGAAAACAGATATCCCGCCATGGGGCGGGATATCGGTTACAGCAGTGGAGTGATCGCATCCGTTAGGCGGTGATGCGTTCGTATTTCTCCATCAACTCCTCTTCCGTCTCCTCGTGATCCGGATCCTTGGGGATACAGTCAACCGGACAGACCTCTACACATTGGGGTTCATCGTAGTGCCCAACACACTCGGTACAGAGTTCAGGGTTGATCTCATAGATCTCATCGCCCTGAGAGATGGCCCCGTTCGGGCACTCCGGCTCGCACACATCGCAGTTGATGCACTCATCAGTAATCATTAATGCCATAATACAAACTCCTGAAAGAGGTCCTTCACCTCAAATCTTCTCGATTAAACCGGCTGCTTGCCGTTCAGCGCCTCGACCACGAGGGGGTGGACAAACTCTGACACATTTCCCCCCAGGGCTGCAATTTCCTTTACCAAGCTTGAGGAAATATAGGCAAACTGCTCAGCCGGTGTGAGAAACATGGTTTCCACCTCCGGCGCCAGTCGCCGGTTCATCCCCGCCAACTGAAATTCATACTCAAAATCGGATACCGCACGCAAACCACGCAGGATCACATCGGCCTTGCATCGCCGGGTGAAATCAACCAGCAGACTATCGAATTCGATGATCTCCACCCGCTCCACACCCGCCAATACCCGATTGGCCAGATCCACCCTTTCCTGCAACGAGAAACGGGGACGCTTGCCGCTGCTCGCCGCCACGGCAACGATCACTTTGTCAAACAGTTTCGCGGCCCGGTGAATAAGATCGGTGTGACCATTGGTAATGGGATCGAATGTACCTGGGTAGATTGCAATGGCCATAACAGATGTCCTGCGTATTTCGTTGCCCGACTCACGATGGAACCCGACGGCAATCGATAACGTTACAAGTAATGTGGTAATGGATGCAGAATCCGCCTGATTTCAACGCTGCACCTTACCGCGAAGAACCCGACCCCGCCCCTTGAGGCGAATCGAGCCCATTTTATTCCCCAGGGTGCGAGATAATAGTATCGAATGAGACAATGTCAAATGAGAAATCTCATTTTCCCCGGATTTTTTACCCAGGGATGGGTTTATCCAGCGGAGGCCAGGGATGGCCGGGAGCGGATTTGCCCAGGGATGGGCTTATCCGGCGGAGCACCATAAATATGGTGTAGGGGCAACCCCCTGTGGTTGCCCGCTGTTTCCGGCGTATCTGAAACCCAGGTAGGCACAGGGGCCTACCCCTACAGGACGGTGGTGGTTATTTCCGATACGGCGTAGGGCCACGTTCCCATGGTTGCCCGATTTTCCGAGGCATGCGGAAAAAAGGGTAGGTACAGGAATCAACGGGTATAGAGCGCAAAGGCCACCTGACCGGCCCTCTTCTCCTTCAGCAGGACCCAGTTCCCGGGGATTGAGGGAGCCGGTCCGTGCAGATCCCACTCCAGGTAGATACGCGGGTCATCCGCCAGCCAGCCGTTCCGTTCTAGTTTCTCGCAGCAGTCGCCGAGCAGCTGATCGGCAAACGGCGGATCCAGAAAGACAATATCGAAGGGCTCTGCCGATCGCTCCAGCCAGTCGACGGCGTTGGCTTGATGAACATCCACCTGTGACAATGCCAACAGTGCCCGGTTTGCCTCCAACTGCTCGGCAACCTGCCTATTCTGCTCCAGCAGGGTGACTTGCCCGGCACCGCGGGACGCCGCTTCAAAACCCAGTGCGCCACTGCCGGCAAAGGGATCCAGACAGCGCGCCCCAGGTAACAGCGGTTGCAGCCAGTTGAACAGGGTTTCACGAGTGCGATCGGCGGTAGGCCTTAGTCCTGGACTATCGGGAAACGGTAACCGGCGCCCACGATGGACGCCACCGATGATTCGGATCTGGTTACTGTGGCCCGATCCGGGTCCGGAGCGCCGCCGTTTCGCCATTGGCTCAATTGACCTGTGCAGGCTTCTGCTCGTTACCCACCACCACCGTCAATAACTGATCCGGTTTGATGCGACGCTGGAATGCCTCGCGAATCTGCTCGCGGGTAACGCTATTCACCTTGTCGACAAATGTGTCGAGATAATCCAGCGGCAGATCATAGAATCCCAGCATGGCGATATACTCCAGTATCTTGCTGTTACTGGCGATGCGTAGCGGGAAGCCACCGGTAATGTTCTGTTTGGCCGCCTTCAGCTCATCCTCGCTCGGTCCCTGTTCAATAAAGCGTGCCAACGTCTGTTTGATAACCTGCAGCGCTTCCCCGGCCTTGGCGTTCTGAGTCTGGGCCCCGATCAGGAACGGGCCGTTGCGGCGCATCGGTGAAAAATAACTGTAAACGCTGTAAGAGAGTCCACGCTTTTCCCTCACCTCTTCACTCAACTGGGAGACCAACCCGCTACCGCCAAGGATATGGTTACCCACATAAAGAATGAAATAGTCCGGATCACCCCGATGCATACCGGGTTGCCCCATCAGGATATGGGACTGACTCGAGGGAAATTGCAGATTCAAGGTACGGGCTGCCTGCAGATCGGAAACCGGCGGCAACGCGGGGGCACGCTCGCCCGCTTGCATGCCGCTGGTTACCAATTCCGCCAGTCGCTCCGCTTCGGCCCGTTCCACCGCACCAACAATGGCAATGACCGCATTCTTCGCTACATAGTACTTTTTATAATGTGCAATCACATCCTCACGGGTGATACGCGCCAAGGATGCCTCGGTACCTTCCACCTCGGCCGCATAGGGGTGCTCCCCGAACAGGGTGTGCATGAAGGTCTTCTGCGCCACCGTGCCGGGTGACTGCTCATCATGGTTCAGCGACACCAGCATCGCCTTGCGATTGCGTTCAAAATCGGCCGCATCGAAGCGCGGTGCGCCCAGCACCTGGGCAACGGTATCCATGGTGACGGTCAGCGCCTTTTTTTCGGTCAGGGTACGCACCGACAGCCACGCCATATCACGCTGAGAACTGACCGACATATTGGCGCCAACGCTATCCAACCGTTCGGCAATCTCATCGGCATTCCACTCGCCGGCGCCCTCTTCCAGCAGCGCACTGGTCAGGGAAGCGACGCCGGGAATCGCACCGCGCGCACTTCCGCCGTCGAATACCACCCGTACATCCACCATGGGTAACTCCGGTGCCGGCACAAACAGCACCCGAGCACCCTTTTCAGTGGTCCAACTCTGGATGGCCGGCCCCGCCCAAAGATGTCCCGAAAACAGTAACAGCCACAGTACCAGCAGTCTAAAACTCATCAATTTAACCCCCATGACGTCCCCCTGCCGAACCGCGAACCGATTTGCCGCTCTCTATCGGCAACGGATCCAACCGGGTAACCGTCAGATTTTCATCCGTCAGGTAACGCTGCGCCACTTCACGCACCTGCTCCGGCGTCACTTGCTTAAGCGCCTCTACATAGCGATCCATCACACGCCAATCGAGGCCGATGGTTTCCAGCATGCCGATCTGCATCGCCTGATAGAAGACCGAATCCAGCTCAAATACTTTGGCTGCGATCACCTGCGTGCGCACCCGCTCCAACTCCTCTTCCGGTACCGGTTCGCTGCGCAGGCGGGTTATCTCCTCCCGCAACGCCTTTTCCAAGTCGGTGATGCTGTGCCCCCTGGCCGGGGTACCGTCCAACGTCAACATGCCCGGTAGGCGGGTGTAGGCGTTGTACTCGGCACCGGCCGATACAGCCACTTCACTGCCACGCACCAGGTTTTTGCTAAACCGGGCGCTATTGCCACCATCCAGGATCGCCGCCAGCATCTCCAGCGCATAGGGTTCCCAAGCGCGCTGCGCCGTGGTCATCGCCGGCGTTTTATAGCCCATCACCAGATAAGGTTCATTAGCCGGTATCTTCACCACCGAGCGCGTTTCACCCTTCTGCGGCGGTTCCCGCAGTGGTTTAAGTGTCGGGATCCGCTCCTGCTTCAGCGGACCGAAATATTTTTTTGCCAGGTCAAAAACCGCTTTCGGATCCACATCACCGACCACCACCAGGGTGGCGTTATTCGGGGCATACCAGAGACGGTACCAGTCCGCCAGGTCTTCCACCTGCAGATGATCCAGGTCGTTCATCCAGCCAATCACCGGATTGGCATAAGGCAGACTCCGGTAGGCGACCGCCGCGAACTGTTCGTACAACTGGCCAGTCGGTTTATCCTCGGTGCGCAGTCGACGCTCCTCCTTCACCACCTCAATCTCCTTGGCGAACTCTTCGGCCGGGAGTGACAGATGACGCATCCGATCCGCCTCCAACTCAAAGGCGATACCCAGCCGATCGCTCGACATGGTCTGGAAATAGGCGGTGTAATCGCGGCCGGTAAACGCATTTTCGGTACCGCCATTGGCGGCAATAATGCGGGAGAATTCGCCCGGTGGATGGGAGGGCGTCCCCTTGAACATCATGTGTTCAAGGGCATGGGAGATACCGGTAATACCATCCGGCTCATAGGAAGCCCCCACCTTGTACCAGACTTGAGAGACCATGATCGGCGCCCGGTGGTCCTCTTTTACAATCACCTTCATACCGTTATCGAGTACGGTTTCGTGCACCTGATTATCCATCAGTACCGTATTGGCCAATACCGGACTGGAAAGCAGCAGTAACGCTGCGCTGACGAGTAGTCTCATAATGTGTTCCGTGACACCCTATGGTTATCTGAGGAGACAACAGGGATAGGTTGATTCCCCGCAAAATGTTACGATCCGACTTTAACACTTAAAACCGGCCTGCAGATTATTTTCACTGCGCCGTATAAAGTCCAGGGCCGGATTTCCTTTAAAGAGACAAGACGTATTGTCATCAGTTCAATGGCATACCGGATAAACCAGCATGTTCGGATTTGGAAAGAAGAAACCACCCCAACCTACACCCGTTGAATCGGCCGTTCCGACAGAACCCGAAGTTAAGGAAGGGCTCTTTACCCGACTCAAAAACCGCCTGACCAAGACCCGCAGTAATTTCACCGACGGCTTGGCCAATTTGGTACTGGGTCGCAAGAGCATCGATGCCGATCTGCTGGAAGAGCTGGAGACTCTGTTACTGATGGCTGATGTGGGGGTGGATGCCACCACCCGCATCATCAATGAACTGGCCGGTCGGGTAAAACGCAAGGAGTTGTCTGACCCGGAACGCCTGACGACCGTGCTCAAAGAACAACTGCAGCAGATTCTCAACCGATGCGACCAACCGGTGCGTGCGGCGCAACCCGGCAAGCCCCAGGTGATCCTGATGGTGGGCATCAACGGGGCCGGCAAGACCACCACCATCGGCAAACTGGCCAAGCGCCTGCAGGATGAGGGACAGAGCGTGATGCTGGCCGCCGGCGACACCTTCCGCGCCGCGGCGGTGGAGCAGCTCCAGACCTGGGGGGAACGCAACAATATTCCGGTGGTGGCGCAACACACCGGCGCCGACTCCGCCTCGGTCATCTTCGACGCCCTGCAATCGGCCACCTCGCGCGGCGTCGATGTACTGATTGCCGATACCGCTGGGCGCCTCCACACCAAAGGCAATCTGATGGAGGAGTTGGCGAAGATCGCCCGGGTGATGAAGAAGATCGATCCCGAGGCACCCCATGAAGTGATGTTGGTGGTGGACGCCACCACCGGCCAGAACGCGTTGAATCAGGCGACCCAGTTTAATCAGACAGTGGGATTGACCGGCATTACCCTCACCAAGCTGGATGGCACGGCCAAAGGGGGGATTGTCTTCGCCATTGCCGAAAAGCTCGGGCTGCCGATACGCTTTATCGGGGTGGGCGAGGCGATCGAGGATCTCAGACACTTCGACGGGGTTGAGTTCGTCAACGCCCTGTTTGCGGAATAACCCCAACCCATCGCCGCCGATGATTCACTTCGACAACGTCACTAAGCGCTACCCCGGTGGACACGAGGGCCTGAGTAACGTCAGCTTTCATATCGACCCGGGCGAGATGGTCTTTCTCACCGGCCACTCGGGCGCCGGCAAGAGCACCCTGCTGAAGCTGATCGGACTGCTGGAACGCAGCACCCGAGGACAGGTGCGGGTGGCCGGACGCAACCTGACGCGACTGGGACGCAGCCAGATCCCCTATCACCGCCGCGAAGTTGGGATGATCTTCCAGGATCATCGCCTGCTCTACGATCGCACGGTATTCGACAATGTAGCCATGCCGTTGGTGGTGGCCGGTCTGGGCCATATCGAGATTGGACGGCGGGTGCGCGCCGCACTGGACAAGGTGGGTTTGCTCACCAAAGAGAAGAATCTCCCGATCACCCTCTCCGGCGGCGAACAACAGCGGGTGGGCATCGCCCGTGCCGTGGTCAGTAAACCGCCGGTAGTGCTGGCGGACGAACCGACCGGCAACCTGGACCCCACACTCTCCCGCGAGATCATGAGCCTGTTTGAACAGTTCAACGATGTGGGCGTCACACTGCTGATCGCCACCCACGATCTCAATCTCATCTCGCGCATGAATCGAAGGATCCTGGTGTTGGAGAAGAGCCGCTTGGCCCGGGACAGCGCCAGCGAGGTCGCTAGCTGATGCGCCGGTCACGTAAAAAACGCTCCGCACGTATCAGCCCACGGAGTTCGTTGCGGGCCGATATCTGGTTGATGCGCCACCTGCAAGTCGCCTTGGCCAGCCTCGGCCGCTTGATCCGAACACCCCTCTCCACCCTGATGACCACCCTGGTGATCGGCATCGCCCTGGCGCTGCCGTCCGGCCTCTATCTGCTGCTGGGCAACGTGGAGGCGCTCAGCGGAAACTGGGATGGAGCGGCCAGCATTTCACTGTTTTTGACCCAGAAAGCCAGTGACGAGCAAGCCCGAAAACTGGCCGCCCAATTGCAAAACGACCCGGCCATCGACCAGGTTAAGTGGGTCAGCAAAGCCGAGGCGTTGGACGAGTTCCGCCAACTCAGTGGCTTTTCCGGTGTTGTCGAGACGTTGAAAGAAAACCCCCTCCCTTCACTGCTAATCGTGGAACCAAACTCGCAACACACCGAGCCGGCCCAAGCCGAGGCGCTGCTCACCCGGCTCAAGAAGCACCGCGAGGTGGAGTTTGCCCAGCTCGACCTGCAGTGGGTAAAACGCTTTCATGCCATCACCGAAATCGCCCAACGCGGCATCATTATCCTGGCCTCGTTACTCGGCATGTCGGTCCTATTGATTGTCGGCAATACCATTCGGCTGGAGATTCAGAACCGGCACGCCGAAATCGAGATCACCAAGCTGATCGGCGGCACCAACGCCTTCATCCGCCGCCCCTTCCTCTACAACGGAGCCTGGTATGGTCTGTTTGGCGGAATTTCCGCTTGGCTGATGGTCTCCATCTCTCTGTTACTGCTGGATAATCCGGTCGAACAGCTGGCCGGCCTCTACCAAAGCGGCTTTCAGTTAAGTGGCATTAACTTCGGTACCCTGCTGATTCTGCTTGGTGGTAGTACGCTACTCGGGCTGGCCGGTTCCTGGATCGCTGTAGGTCGGCACCTCAACGAGATAGAACCAAGCTAATCCTCTTCACCTCACCGCCGCTCCCGCCAGGAACGACCGGATTACAAATTTTTCGTTATATTGAGGAACCATTTCAGCTATTAGCACTCATACCCCGCGAGTGCTAATATGTAGTAGCACTCCATATTCAAGAGTGCTAATATAATACCAGACTAAACAACTAGGGTATTTCAGATGAGCAAAGAACTCGCTATCGCAAACACACTGCCCACCGGCAGTATCGATGCCTACATCAGCGCTGCCTATCAGCTGCCGATGCTGAGCGCCGAAGAGGAGCGTAGCTTGGCAGTCAGACTGCAGGAAGAGGGCGATCTGGAGGCGGCGCGCGCCTTGGTGATGTCCCACCTTCGCTTTGTCATCCGCATTGCCAGGGGCTATGCCGGTTACGGCTTGGCCCTGCCCGACCTGATTCAGGAAGGCACAGTCGGCCTGATGAAAGCGGTACGTCGCTTTGATCCCGACCACGGTGTACGCCTGGTCTCTTTTGCTGTCCACTGGATCAAAGCGGAAATCCACGAATATGTATTGCGTAACTGGCGCATCGTCAAAGTGGCTACGACCAAGGCCCAACGTAAGTTGTTCTTTAACCTGCGCAGCTCGAAGAAACGCCTGGGATGGTTCTCCCAGGAAGAGGTGGAAGGTGTCGCCAAAGACCTGGGGGTCAAACCTGAAACCGTGCTGGAGATGGAGAGCCGTCTGAACAACCATGATCTGGCATTTGACGGCGTTGATCACAACGATGATGATCAAGCCCCCGCGCCGGCCGCCTATCTGGCCGATATGCGGATGGAGCCCTCCCGTCAACTGGAGAGCGCCGATACCGAAGAGAATGACAAGAACCAGCTCTATCTGGCCCTGGAAGGACTGGATAATCGCAGCAAAGAGATCCTTGAAGCCCGCTGGCTGGCGGAAAAGAAGATGACGCTACATGAGCTGGCGGACAAATACGGCGTTTCCGCCGAGCGCATTCGCCAGATTGAAAAAGCGGCCATGGGTAAACTGAAGGCCCACCTTATCGCGTAATTCCAATCGTCTGGCATGAAGTATTATTCATGTCCGACGATTTACCCTGCCCACCTTAGGTAAAATAGTTCATCATTACCTTGCAAAAAAACCAGAAAAAAACTATTTACTTACATTTGAAACGGTATTTTTTACTTTAATTACATTCAGTTATATAGCATTCCAGTCGCAAAATAAATCACTCCATTTTTCTCCCAACCTGTTGACCCCAGACCACCCTAGCCGTTATGCTCACCACTCGAATCCTTAAACAACGGCAATTCAAGGGTTTTTATCCCGAGTCAGTTAGCCTTTTCTGCCCTGTCAGTACCCGGCACATGCGATAAAAGGGCACTAACTAACACATCCAGCCTAGTTAAATATGAATTATTTTTCATTTTCTGGGCAACGCAGGGGATATTTACCATAGGTTTCGCGAGGTAATAATTAAAATGTATAGTAGTGTTCTGCATTGGCGGTGTACTGCATCACAGCACCCTTCAATCGCACGATACACAACAACTTACAAACAGAGCATTGAGGAGCGATCATTCAATATGAACATTAAAAAAAGCATACTCGCCCTGGCCCTAGGCACCGTAATGACGCTGGGCACATTGGGTCAAGCTGTGGCGGCGGAACCGATCAAGGTGGGTACCTTCCTGGCGGTGACCGGTCCGGCCTCGTTTCTGGGTGATCCGGAGCTGAAGACCCTGCAGATGTACATCGAGAACATCAATGCCAAGGGCGGTATCGACGGCCGTCAGGTGGAGCTGGTGCATTATGATACCGGCGGCAAGGCCAAAGAGGCGGTCAACTTCGCCAAGCGGCTGATCCAGAAGGATAAGGTCGATGTCATCGTCGGCGGCTCCACCTCCGGTTCCACCCTCTCGGTGATGCCGCTGGTGGACAAGGCGGGGATCCCCTTCATCTCCCTGGCCGGTTCGGTCAAGATCATCGATCCGGTGCAGAAATGGACCTTCAAGACCCCCCATACCGACCGTATGGCGGCGCAGAAGATCTATGAGGATATGAGCCGTCGCGGTATCAGCAAGGTGGCC
>NZ_JBNKFS010000019.1:0-79552 GCF_050289425.1 Sedimenticola sp.
CCGTATGTAAGTGTGCAGTCGTGACCTGTTTTCCGTCATAAAAAGTCCTTTACAATACAGAGGTGGGTCCATGTAAGCTGATTATGCGTCTTCCTTGCTGACATAAGTGAGTATTGCAGCAGGCACGCTCGGTTAGTTGAATATTGCGAGATAATGTTCTATATATGTTCTCTATTCGACGGACATAGAGCAAGGAGTCGCAATGTCTGATTTTAGTGAGGATGGCACCAATAACGCCCTCGTTGGAAAGTTTTGGCACAATTACGTTTCTGTACTTAAACGCTTCGGCATACCGGACCGCAGCCAGCCCTGGTACCGAAAGCACGTTCAGCGGTTTATTGACGATCACCCGCATATCAAGTTGCGAGAGCATCGACCTGAATCCGTAACGCTCTGGCTGACGCGGCTGAGCAATAACGCCACGCTTCCGCTTTGGCAATATCGGCAAAAGGTGGATGCGCTGCGTCTGCTCTTTCGCCACATGCTTGGAGCGGATTGGGCGGCTGAATTTGACTGGACCTACTGGTCGGATGCGTGCCAACCGCTGGACAACACGCATCCCACCGTGGCCCGCGCCTATGAATCGAAATCCGCGGGGGCAGAGCGGCCCGGCAATCTTCTTGGCCAGCGGTTTCCGGCCGATTACACCCGTTTTGTCGCCGCGGTCCGGATTGCCGACCTCTCGATCAACACGGAGAAGAGCTACCTTGGGTGGATCAATCGCTTCCTTCGATTTCATAATGACCGGGGTCCATCCGCTTGCGCAGAACCTGAAGTGGCTTCCTTTTTAGAACATTTGGCGGTGAAGCGCAAGGTTACCGGCGCCACCCAGGCCCAGGCCCTCAATGCGCTGGTGTTCTTCTTTGCACGCACGCTGGAACGACCGCTGGGTGATATTGGCCACTTCAAGCGACCAAAGCCGCATCAACGGGTTCCCACCGTCCTGAGCAGAACAGAAGTTGCGGGGATTTTGCAGCCCTTGCAGGGACAGACCGGATTGATGACCCGACTGATGTACGGTACCGGAATGCGGGTAATGGAGTGCGCACGCTTGCGGGTGCTCGACCTGGATTTTGATTACAGGAAAATCACCGTTCACGAAGCCAAGGGGAAAAAGGACCGCGTGGTCCCCATGCCCACCTCCCTGATCGAGCCACTGAAAAAACAGATCGCCTGGGTCGGCCTGAAGCATGAAGGTGACCTGCAAGCCGGCTTTGGCGGCGTGTTCATGCCGGACGCATTGGCCCGCAAGTACCCAAACGCTGCCAGGGAGTTGCGCTGGCAGTACCTGTTCCCGGCCAGCCGTATCGGCAAGGACCCGCGCTCCGGCACCCGGCGCAGGCACCATATCCATCCTAGTGTGATACAACGCGCCGTGCGTGACAGCGCCCGTAAATCGGGCATAACCAAGCGCGTAACCAGCCATACCCTGCGCCACTCGTTCGCCACCCATCTGCTGGAGTCTGGTTCTGACATCCGAACCGTTCAGGAATTGCTCGGCCATTCCGATGTAACGACAACGATGATTTATACGCATGTTCTCGGCAAGGGCGGTCACGGGGTTAGCAGCCCACTGGATCGACTGGACACTTAAAAACAAAACGGCCCGCAAAAATGCGGGCCGTTTTTGTCCGTGGAAGGACTTATGCCGTGAGGGCCATGGATGGCTGAGAACGACATTTTATGGTTGGTGGCCAGGGACAGAATCGAACTGCCGACACGCGGATTTTCAATCCGCTGCTCTACCAACTGAGCTACCTAGCCTTGGCGAGGGCGTATTAAACCGATACACGCCGTCCGAGTCAAGTGGGAATTGTGGCTGGACCGCTCACTGCGGGCGCATTCGCCGGTAAACCCATCTGTTGCCGTGCGGGTCCGCCAGAGCGCTCCCGCATGGGTCGGTAAGGTCAGGGGGTAAAATTGACCTGGGTGCCGCCGCCTTCGAACAGGAACTTCTCCATCTGCTCTTCCAGGAACACGCGCGACTTGGGGTCAGCCAAAGAGAGGCGGTTCTCGTTGATCAGGATGGTCTGCTGCTGAAGCCACAACTGCCACGCCTCTTTGGAGATATGATCAAACACCCGCTGACCCAGTTCTCCCGGGTAGGGTGGCCGATCCAAGCCTTCAGCCATCTTTTGCAATTTTACGCAGTCCACCATACGGCTCATCGCCCTCTCCTCTAAACGCTGTTTTAGTTCTTTAATCAGACGCGATACCGGTGCAGCCAAGCCCAGTCGATCTGGTGTATCAGTGTTATACCAAACTCTACTGCTCCCATCCATGACCCATTCTTGCGGCGACGCTATTTTGACCGCCAGTGGGGTAATCAGCAGGTGAAAGTGACTGAAGCTATGGCGTCGCTCCGGCCACCACTCCATTGTCTGATACGCATCGCCAAACCAACCGGATAAGCCTGCCTCGGCCGCCTGCCGATCTTCATATTCCGGCAACCCCCAGAGACCACCCCACAGCCCCTCTTGCGGCCGATTTTCCAGCAATACCCGCTTCTGGCCGTCATGGACCAACAGCATCACCACTTTCCGGCTGGGTAATTTAGCGCGTGGTTTGGATGCGGGGTAATCGGCAACCGCCTCCTCAGCCCGAGCACGACACTGCTTGATCAGCGGGCAGCCGTCGCACAGCGGCTTTGATCGTCGGCAGACCGTTGCCCCCAGATCCATCATGGCCTGGTTATAGTCACGTGTTTGTTGAACAGGGGTAAGCCGCTCGGACAACGCCCAGAGTTGGTTCTGCACCTCGCGCTTGCCGGGCCAGCCGGACACGGCAAAACAGCGCGCCAGGACCCGCTTTACGTTGCCGTCCAGAATCGGGAATGGTTGCTCCAACGCCAAGGACAAAATGGCACCGGCTGTTGAGCGGCCAACCCCCGGAAGAAGCATGAGTGATTCCAATGTACTGGGAAAACGGCCCCCTTGCTCAAATTGAATTACCTGGGCCGCACGGTGCAGGTTGCGCGCCCGCGCGTAATAACCCAATCCGGACCAGTGGTGCAGCACCTCATCCAGCGGTGCCTCGGCCAGCCGGCTCAACGCGGGGAAACGCTGCATAAAACGTTCGTAATAGGGAATAACCGTGGAGACCTGAGTCTGCTGCAACATGATTTCTGAGACCCAGACCCGGTAGGGAGTGGGGGCTTGCTGCCACGGCAAATCTTTGCGGCCATGGCGTTGGTACCAGGTCACCACCTGTTTTGAAAACGATTTTGGGTCCCGCTGCATGATCTCCCCTTGACGATCGGCCGGTACCTGTCTACGGCTTCGCAGACGGCCGTGACGCTTTATGTCACAATACGCGCACTGTTAACAACCCGATAAACGACCGTGAAATCCATTCTATACGGATTTGTCTGTGCCCTGATTGTTGCGCTGCCCAGTCAGGGCCATGCACTCAGTTTTCCGCTGCCAAAGGCAGGGAACGATATCGTCGGCGAACTCCGCCAGATGCAGACCCGCTATGAAGATACCTTTTCCGATATTGCCCGGGCGAATGGGCTTGGCTATACGGAAATGTCCGAAAGCAATCCTCAGGTAGACCCCTGGTTGCCCGGCGAAGGGACATCCATTACCCTGCCGACGCGCTTTATCCTGCCGCCGGGACCGCGCGAAGGTATCGTGATCAATCTGGCCGAATTGCGCCTCTATTACTATCCGCCGGGAGAAAACCGGGTGGTGACCTACCCCTTGGGCATCGGCCGCGAGGGCTGGAGTACCCCGACAGGGATCGCCCGCATCACCGGCAAAAGGACCCAACCCTCTTGGTATCCCCCGGAATCGATTCGCCAGGAGTATGCGGCCAAGGGGGAGCCGCTACCGAAGGTAATCAAAGCGGGGCCGGACAACCCGCTCGGCAACCACGCCATCTACCTGAGTCTGCAAGGCTACCTGATACATGGGACCAATAAACCCTACGGGGTTGGCATGCGGGTCAGTCACGGCTGCATTCGGCTCTATCCCGAGGATATCGCCACCCTGTTTGATCAGGTCTCGACCCATACGCCGGTGCGGATCATCAACGAACCCTACAAAGCCGGCTGGCAAGATGGAAGGCTCTATGTGGAAGCCCACCCACCGTTGAGTGAGCAACGTGCCGAGAAGGGGATCAATTTTACTCCCATGGTCCGGGCGATCATCCAGGCACTGGGTGAGAGCGATCAAAAGCCGGACTGGGACGCCATGAAGCAGGCGGCCATGGGCCAACGAGGCATACCGGTACCGGTAACGACCGCACCGTTATTGCGGCAACCCGCCACAACGACACCCGCTTCAGGACTGGTGCTTTCCGATTCCGAGAAACGCTGAAAATCGTCCGGCATCCACTCGGTGAACCCAACGCCGCTTCTGCGGCATAAATCCATCCCCTTCCAAAGCCAATCCCGCACATCCCTGGACAAAAAAAGCCCGGTAGTCTTTAAGACACCGGGCCTTTTTTTATTCCAACAAGCCGCTGGATTATTTCATCATCGCTTTCTGTGCAACGCGGTCACACTTCTCTGCACACTCATCAGCAGCAGCTTGTGCGGCATTCGCCGCATTCATTGCAGCAGATGCCTTGCGGTCTGCGGTATCCGCGGTCAGCTTAGCGTCTTTGGCAGCTGACATGGCAGCACTGGTGCTGTCTTTCAGATTAGCAATATCGGCCTGCATTTGTTTTATTTGATCGGTGCTGGCACAGCCCGTCACCAAACCCAGAGTAAGCGCCATGGCGGCTAGCTTCGTAAGGGTGCTCTTGGTCATCGTCATCTCCTAAAGTATTGTCTTGTTTTTTACCACGCAGTTCCCGCCAGGCGCTGACCCAGCAGTATCCCTCGCGACATAATATGGGATCGTTGCCCTGTTCTCAAATGAATTCAGCGTTAAACGTCACACATCTGCATTAAAAATCAGTTAAAAAACCCTTTTAGCTTATCTTTCAGCTTGTTTTCCAACTTTTGCTTGGCCTCTTCCTTCTTTTCATCAAGCTGCTGCTTAACCTCGGCCTTCTTCTCTTCGAGCTTGGCCTTTTGCGTGCCGGTCACCACTTGCGCCCAATCGATGGCGTACTTTGGCGAGGCATAGGGACCGGTCAACTTCACCGGCACCGGTATGCCTTTCAGCTCATCCAGCCCCTCGCCGCCCTGCCCGGCGGCGGTGCTGACGATCACCGGTTTGACCAAATAGTCCAGCGTCTCATTCACCAAATTGACCGTACCGGCACCGGTGACACGAAGAAAAGGGGATTTAGCCAGCAAGTCCTGGTTATTCAGCACGCCTTGTTTAATCACCGCGCTGCCACTCAGCTCAGAAAAATCCGTCTGGGCTGGGGCACTGCTCTCCGGCACCGTTTCACCTTTCAGCTTGGCCTTCCCCTCACGCAGCATCTGCGCCAGATTGACCCCCTTTACCGAGCCATTCTCAAATCGGAAATTGAGATCGCCATTCAGTCCGCGTTTGAAGGCGTTAATGCTATTGCCGCTGGTTTGGAGTTTCGCCTGAAAATTACCTTTGCCATCAAACTTGTCCTTGGCGATCAAATCTTTCAGCATCGGGCCGGCCTGAATATCCTTGGCTTGCTTCTCTATCCGTAGCAGCGGTGTCTTACCGGCCACATTCAAGTTGACCAGACCATTCAGACTGCCCTGGTAGAAAGCTCCTATTTTCTGCTCCAGATTGATCTTTCCCTGACGCGCCTTGACCGTGACCACAATCTGTTTGGCGGTCAGTTTCTTGATGATCATTTGACCAATCTTCAACGTACCGTTGAGATTGAGCGACCGCAGTTGCTCTATCGGCAGCAGGGGTTCATCACCACTTCCACTTGCCTGGGAAGTAGCGCCGCCGTTCTCCTTGGCCGGCGCCTCGGCCTCCTCTTTCACCGGCGGCAGGTAGCGGTCCAGATTGATACTGTCCACGTCCAGATCAAAGCCGATAGCGCTCCCCTTGAGGCTGGCGCCGCCGTTAATCCGGGTATCGTCCAGCAGGATGGCCAGCGGCTTTATCTGTGTGGCATTATCCTGAGCCGCCAACTGCATATCGGCGGAGAACCGGGTCAGCACCTGTGGATCAGCCATCTCCGGCAAGGCAATGCCCTGTCCGACCAGCCATTCGCGCAGGTTCAGTTCGGCTAGCGTCAGCTTGCCGCTGAATGCCGGCTTGGCGGCCAGGTTGCTCCCCTTAAGGTTTCCGCTCAGTTGTAGGGCATCGGCGTTCAATTTTAAGTTATTCACCGAGAGTGACTGCCCATCCAGAGCCAGCACGACGTCGGCTGCCAAACTGGCGCTGGCGGTCCCTTTTTTCAGTAATGGACTGGTGGCGTCCAGTTGTAGATTCAATCCCGTAATATTGAGCATCCCGGCGGATTGATCGAGTGCAACGCTGGCATCCAGTTTGACTTGCGCGCTCAGTTCCGGCTCTTTACTTTGCAGTTGCGCACCCAGCTCCAAAGCAACCGGGCTGCCCGGACGAATGGCGCCGCTTTTGAGGAAGAACTGCTCCACCTTAAACTGCTGACCGGCCTGTTGATCGTCCCAGCTGATCCGGGCATCGCTGATATCCACGCCACCGATCACAAAACCTTTCAGCCCTTCACCTTCGCCCGCCTGTGGTTGATCACCTTCATCCGGAGCGCCTCCCTTGACCAAGTCATCCCAGTTGGTGGCGCCGCTTTTTGCTTTGGCCAGGTTCAGCGCCAGCCCGTCCAGACCCACCGTATCCACTTCCAACTGACGGCTCAGCAGCGGCATCAGCTTGACCCGGACCGCCGCACTCTTGACCACGGCAAACGGCTTGTCCCCAAAACCCTTGGCGTTGCTCAGCTCGAGACCGCCGATCTCAACTCCCAGCCACGGAAAGACCGAGAGCTTGAGGTCACCCGCTATTTTCAGATCCCGTCCCGTCTGCGCTTTGACTTGGCTGACAATCTCATCTTTGTAATCATTCGGATCAACCACCATCGGCAGGATGATGACCGCTGCCACGACCAGCAGCAGAACCACCAATACCAGACCGCCCAGTATCTTAAATAACTTACCCATCACAAGCTCCGTGTTATACGTCGAGTTCTTATCTCCGACCGAGTCCCGACCCGTGATCGATCGCAGGGCTCAAAGTCCTACTAAGCATGAACCATAATCCACCCCAGTGCCACCGCACAGCCGGGCAAAAAGTGCCAACTGAAACAGTTTTTAACCTTCAGGACGGGGCGTCGAGCAATTCCAGCAGATATCGAACGGTGCATCGATCTGCTCACCACAATGGGGGCAGCGCCAATCGGCGCGCTCCACCTCGAGTTCTGTCAGATAGCGCGCGACCAGTTGGCGGGCGAGTGTAAAATCGTCATCCTCAACCACCCAGAGCGTCGGAAACTGAATGGCCGACAATTCACCGGCGGCACCACTCAGGTAATCACCAAGAATGACGGTATGGATGTGATGCGAGGCGAGCGCATCGCGCAGCATTTGAGCCTGCAGTCGGTCCTGGCACTCGTAGAGTCGCTTCATAGCGGGATTACAATCGAGAAACGGGGAAGGAAGTTGGAGCGGGTGAAGGGAATCGAACCCTCGTATGCAGCTTGGGAAGCTGCCGTTCTACCATTGAACTACACCCGCTACGCGCAGCAGATTCTATGCGCTGCCAGGGGTCGGGTGCAAGCACCTGTCGCGCATCCTTCGCTATACTCACCGCTTACCCGGGGCCGGGCCATCCCGGTACATAGCTTCTATCTCCTTGCGGAAACGTGTCAGCACCTGGGCACGTTTCACTTTAAGCGTGGGCGTGAGCAACCCATTATCCACGGTCCACGGCTCCAGTTGCAGCATCACCCGCCGCACCTTGGCATAACCGGGAAACTGATTTAGTGAAGCCTTGATACGCTGCGTTACCGCAGCAACCACCCGGGGATGCTGCAGGCCCTCCCGTGCCATCGGATCAAGACCGCAATCCTGCGCCAACGCCGGCCAATGCTCCGCCTCCAGCACCACCAATGCGGTGAGGTAAGGCTGACCTTCCCCCAACACCAACACCTGGGAGATCAACGGATCGAGGGCAATCGCCAGTTCCATATCCCCCGGGGGAACCTTCTCCCCATTGGAGAGAACCAGAATATCCTTGATACGCCCGGTGATGTAGATGTGGCGGTTTTCGATCCGGGCTTGATCGCCGGTATGCAACCACCCGTCCGCATCGATCATCTTGGCCGTAGCGGCATGGTTATTCCAGTAGCCGAGCATAACACCTGGCCCGCGAACCAGCAGTTCATCATCCTCACCGGTACGGACCTCAACACCGCGTAGCGGTACGCCGACGCTGGCCGGGTCATTATCTTCCACCGGGTTAACGCTGACGACCGGGCTGGTCTCGGTCAAACCATAACCCTGCAACAGGGGAATCCCCAGTCCGATAAACAGCTGGGCAATCTCCGGCGATAGCGGCGCACCGCCACTGACGGCAATGCGCAGTCGTCCACCCAGCCGCCCCGTGACCTTCGTCGCAACCAATCGATCCAGCAAGGGCCAGAACAGTAACGACGGATGCCAGCCACTGCGGCGCTGGGTACGTTCAAAACGGCGCCAACCGATCCGCACCGCCGAACGAAACAGCCACCGGGACAAGAACGCTTGGCGACGCATCTGATCGGTGATACGCCCATACACCCGTTCAAATATACGCGGTACCGCAATCAGGATGGTCGGCTGAACCCGCGTCAGATCCTCGGCCAACTGACCGATTGAACGGGAATAGGCGACGGTCGAGCCGGTCATGATCGGCAGGTAGTAACCGGCAGTCCGCTCCAAGGTATGGGAGAGCGGCAGAAAGGAGAGGAATTGATCCTCCTGATAACAATCGATAACGGTAATCGAGGCATGGGCGATAGAGAGCATGTTGTGATGGCTTAGCATCACCCCTTTGGGACGCCCTGTGGTACCCGAGGTATAGACGATGGAAGCCAGCGCGTGGGGATCACCCTGACGGGGTTTCGGTAGCTCCACGTGGGTCGGCAGCAGATCCTCCACGCGCCGAAGCCGTCCATCAGCCGCCATCAGGGCGTGATCCTCATCGGAGGCATCCTGGATCAGGACGTGTTGCAGGGGGCTCTCTACCGGGATCGCCGGCGCCAGGCGGCGCCAGCGATTGCCATCCTGCACCAGCAACAGCTTGATCGCCGCATCCTGCAAGATGTAGGCAATGTTATCCGGCCGGTCATCGGTATAGAGCGGCACCACCACCAGCCCCATACCCAGACTGGCTTGATCGAAGGCCACCCATTCCGGCGAATTGCGCAGGGATAGCGCCACCCGATCGCCGGGACGCAACCCCGTCTCGGCGAGGATGGCCCGCCAGCCGGCTATCCGCTCCCCCATCTCGCGCCAACTGTAGTCGCACCACTGACCGGTTTTGCGCTCATAGCTGCGATAAGCCGTCCGCTCCGGGGTCCGTTTCATCCGCTGCAAAAACAGGCCATCCAGGGTCCCGGCCAGATCAACCGATATCAGATCCTCAGTCCACTGATGCAAAGTACCCCCTAAATGCTGTTATTATTCTTCACATTGAATCAAATCACGAGACGATTCGGTTTCGTGTAGAATCCCGCGGAAATTATCTTTATACCGTTATGGCGCTGGTCAACCAAGCCCCAACCATCGCGACTCTTTAACAAATAACCCAAGCATTATGTCAGAACAGGAAAAACCGCATCGCCCGATCCGTAGTTTTGTGCTGCGCCAGGGACGTCTCACTGTTGGCCAGCAGCGGGCATTCGATACCCTTTGGCCACACTTTGGGTTGGAATACGACGGCCAGCCTATCGATTTCCCGACGTTGTTCGGTAACGATAACCCCGTGTTTCTGGAGATTGGTTTTGGCAACGGGGCCTCGCTCGCCAGTATGGCCGAGGCCAATCCCGAGCATAACTATCTCGGCATTGAAGTCCACGGCCCGGGGGTGGGCCACCTGCTGCTTGAGATCGAAAAGCAGTCACTACGCAATGTGCGCATCCTGCGCCATGACGCGATTGAGGTGCTGAAAAACGCGATTCCGTCGGGCTCTCTGCAGGGGTTATTCCTGTTCTTCCCCGATCCCTGGCACAAAAAGCGGCACCACAAGCGGCGTATCCTCAATCCGGCTTTCGTCAATGAGCTTGGACGGGTGATCCGCCCGGGCGGCTTTTTTCATGCTGCCACCGACTGGGAGGATTACGCCTTGCAGATGATGGAGATCCTTTCCGCCGCCGAAGCGGCGTTTGAAAACAGCGCCGGTAAAGGCTGCTACACGCCCCGACCCGACTACCGCCCCTTGACCAAATTCGAGCAGCGCGGTCACCGGCTGGGACATGGGGTGTGGGATCTGATCTTTATCCGGCGCCAGGACTGAACCGAATGGCGCGCCTGATGCTGAAACAGTTTCAGGGGGCCGGTCTGGAGCCTATCGACCTGACGATTGACGCCGGCGAGTGCATCACCCTGACCGGTAGTTCCGGCAGTGGCAAAACCCGGTTGCTGCGCGCCATCGCCGACCTGGATCCCCACACGGGGGATATCCTGCTCGATCACCAACCGATCGACGCCACCCCGCCACCCGACTGGCGTCGCCAGGTGGGACTGCTGCCGGCAGAGAGTCACTGGTGGTATGACCGGGTGGCGGCGCATTTCACTGCACCGACATCCTCGCTGCTGGAACAACTGGGGCTGTCTGCTGATTGCCTGCAGTGGTCGCCCAGCCGCCTCTCCAGCGGTGAACGCCAACGTCTGGCCCTGGCCCGCCTGCTGGACCGGCAACCGGCGGTACTGCTGCTCGATGAGCCCACCGCCAATCTGGATCCGGAAAACAGTGCCCGGGTAGAGCAGGTGGTGGCGCACTATGCCACCCAACAAGGAGCCGCCGTGCTCTGGGTCAGCCACGATCCGCAGCAGCGCCATCGGGTCGGCACCCGCCACCTGACGATTCGCGGACAGCGTATCGAGGCGGAGTCCGTTTAATGGAACTGATCCACCTCAGCGCCCTCGACCTCGCGATCCCGGCTCTGCTGGTGGTACTGCTAGCGGTGCTGTCCTGGCGCTTGCGACTGGGAGTTGAACGGCAACTGCTGATCGCCGCCCTGCGCAGTATTTTGCAACTGCTGCTGCTCGGCCTGGTACTGAAAACGCTGTTCGGCCAGAGCGCCCCCCTGCCCATTCTGCTTCTGGCCCTGTTTATGTTGACGGTGGCCGGATATGAAGTAATGGCCCGGCAGCAACGCCGCTTTCGCGGCCTCTGGGGTATCGGCATCGGCACCCTCTCGATGTTTGTCTCATCCTTCAGCATCACCCTGCTGGCGCTGCATTGGGTGGTCCGGGTCGATCCCTGGTACACCCCGCAGTACCTGATTCCGTTACTGGGTATGCTGTTGGGCAACACCATGTCCGGCATGGCGATTGCGCTGGACAACCTGACCCGTGAGGCGTGGCAACAGCGCGGCGTCATCGAGGCCAGGCTGATGCTCGGCGAGCGCTGGGACCAAGCCATTGGGGAGATCCGACGCAACGCCTTGCGCTCAGGCCTGATTCCGATCATCAATGCGATGGCGGCGGCCGGCGTGGTCAGCCTGCCGGGCATGATGACCGGTCAGATCCTCTCCGGCAGCGCGCCTTTGGAGGCCGCCAAATATCAGATCATGATCCTGCTGCTGATTGCCGTGGGCACCGGACTCGGCGCCATCGTGGCGGTATGGATCGGTTCCCGCCGTCTGTTTGACCCGCGTCAGCGACTTCGCCTGGAACGATTGTCCTCCCCCTCTGATTAGCCATGATCCATTACCCGTCAACATAGAGCAGCTCCTCCAGACGGGGTACGACTGGAATTTTCGGTCAATACTAGGACTAGCCAATGTCGCGCATGCGCCGCAGCTTCAACAGCAGCACCACGAAGGGTGCCCCGTGCAACAGCAGATCGAATATATCCAGCGGGCGTACCAGCGTACCGTCAACCAACATCTTCAGTTTCTGCCAGACGTGGGGTTCCGGCGTGAAGGGAGCCAGCCCGAGCAACAGACAGGCGAGCAGTATCAGGGGCAGGGAGAATTCGTCCAACCAAGTCATGTTCAATCACTACCTATGATCAGATTGATGATGGGAGAGCCGACCGGTTAACCGTTCCCGTTCGACAGCGAACGATAGAGTTCGGCATCGGCTGCACTGAAACAGCACGCAATCAGCTCTTCGAATCCCTCGGCCGCACCCATCTCTTCCAGGGCAATCGCCGCTGCCTGACGTTTCGGATAACCGTATACGCCGGTGCTGATAGCCGGGAAAGCCACCCGTGTTAACCCTTTCTCCCGCGCCAACGCCAGGCTGTTGCGATAACAGGCGCGCAACTGTTCCGCCTCATCCGCATCGCCACCGCGCCAGATCGGTCCGACGGTATGGATCACCCAGTCGGCCGGCAGCTTAAAGCCCGGCGTGATTCGCGCCTCGCCGGTGGGGCAACCGCCCAATGTGCGACAATAGGCCAACAACTCGGGACCGGCCGCCCGATGGATGGCCCCATCCACCCCACCACCGCCCAGCAGGCTGGGATTGGCCGCGTTGACAATGGCATCCACCTTAAGCTGGGTAATGTCCCCTTGCGTGATCGTGATCCGACTCATCACTACACCTCTTGACTGAACTCTTCACCGGCCCATTTATTCTGTACCATATCCACTATGTCTACACTTGTCCCTCTGCTGCTACTTGGCTTGCTGATCTGGTTTTGGCTGGATAGTGCCCGCGCGCGCGAAATCGCCACCGGCATCTGCCAGGCCGCCTGCGAACAGCGCAATCTGCAGTTCCTCGATCAAACGGTGGCACTGCGACGCATCAGCCTGCGCTGGACCCAGCGTGGAATCCGTATCCGACGCCTGTTCCAGTTCGATTATAGCGAGGAGGGCGTCGGACGGCGCGATGGCCACGTGATACTGGTAGGCATTCAGTTGGAGGAGTTTAGCCTGGGACTGCCCAGCCAGGATGACAAGGTGGTGCCGTTTCGACCGAAACCGCCTGACCTGTAATGACCGCTTATTTGACCACCTTCAGGGTGGGCCGGTCACGGGGCGGCTTGGGATCGTCATCCGGCGGCGTATCATCGTCATCGGATAACACCTCTTCCGGGAACAACATGCCGCGGCCGTTCTCCCGGGCATAGATGCCCAGTACCGCATCCGGCGGCACCACTACATCCATCGGAGTACCGCCGAAGCGGGCATTGAAGGTAATGAAGTCGTTGCCGAGCAGCAAGCCGCGCACGGCGGTCGGCGTTACATTGAGTACGATCCGCCCCTCCTCGACAAACTGCTGCGGCACAATCACGTCCTTTTTTTCCGCATCCACCAGCAGATGAGGCGTGAGGTTGTTATCCACCAGCCACTCATACAGCGCGCGAATCAGATAGGGACGATTGGAAGTCAGCATAACGGCCAGGGAGTGATCAGTCCCGCATCTCCCGTTCGGCCTCGGAGAGACTCTCCTGGAACGATTCACGTTCGAACAGGCGGGCAGCGTAATCCAGCACCGGCTTACCTTGGGGCGGCAGCTCGATACCGAGCAGCGGCAGACGCCAAAGCAGCGGTGCAATGGAGCAATCCACCAGGGAGAAATCATCGCTCATGAAATAGGGTTTATGGGTAAAGATGGGAGCCGCGGCGATGAGACTCTCGCGCAACTCTTTGCGTGCCTTGATGGCACCTTTACCACCGCCCAGAATCTCTTCCATCTGCGTGTACCAGTCTTTACTCACGCGGTGCATATAGAGCCGCGAACTGGCACGGGAGACCGGATCCACAGGCAGCAGCGGAGGATGAGGAAAACGCTCATCCAAATACTCCATGATGATGCGCGATTCGAACAACGTCAGATCCCGATCTACCAAGGTCGGCAGCGTGCCGTAGGGATTCAGATCCATGATGTCTTCGGAGATATTCAGCGGATCAACGTCCTTGATCTCGACGGTAATATTCTTTTCAGCCAACACCAGACGCACACGATGACTGTAGGGGCTGGTCGGATCCGAGTACATGGTCATCACAGATCTCTTGTTCGCAACAACGGCCATACAAACCACTCCAGGATAATATCAGGGACGGGGGGTCTATCGGACTTAACACTGATCTACCACGACCATCGATCAAGCCCAACAGACTCCCTTCAACAAAAAATTTCCGTCGCCCTAAAGCAACGGGGGCGTACAGTATACAATAAACTGTACGCCCCCGTGTTACCGGATACACAGACAATCAGTGGATGTCTTTCCAGTACTCTTTCTTCAACAGGTAAGCCAATACGAAGAACACCGCCAGGAACAGCAGTACCCAGGTACCCAGACGTTTACGCTCCAGCTGAATCGGTTCGGCCACATAACTGAGGAAGGCAGTCAAATCACGCATCGCGCCATCGAACTCTTCCGGGCTCATCTTGCCCTTGCCGGCGGCCCCTTCTACCGGTTCCAGCTTCTCGATCACCTTCTGGCCATCCACTTCCTCATATACAGCCTGCTGGATGCCCTGCAGTTCCCACAGCACATTAGGCATGCCCACATCCTTGAATACCACGTTGTTCACGCCGAACGGACGCGCGGGATCCACATAGAAGCTACGCAGGTAAGTGTAGATATAGTCCACGCCGCGGGCGCGGGCGATCAGGCTCAGATCAGGCGGCGCCGTACCGAACCAAGCCTCGGCGTTGGCCGGGCTCATGGCGATATTCATCGTGTCACCGATCTTGTCGGTGGTGAACATCAGGTTTGCCTTCACCTCATCCTCGGTCAGCCCCAGGTCACGGGCCAAACGGTTGTAGCGCTGGAACTTGGCCGAATGACAACTCAGACAGTAGTTGACGAAGTACTTGGCACCACGTTGCAGAGATGCCTGATCAGAGACATCGATATCTGCATCATCCAGATGAACACCCTCTGATGCCAGAGACAGCAGGGGTGCCACAGCTAATAAAAGTGCAACAATCAGCTTTTTCATTTGGTCACCCTCTCAGGAACAGGCTTGGTCTTATCCATCTTGCTGTAGAACGGCATCAACAGGAAGAAGGCAAAGTAGAGCAGCGTGCAGACACGCGCCAACCAGGTCAGGACAGGGGTGGCCGGCTGCGTACCCAGCCAGCCCAGCAGGATGAACACCACGACGAAGATGGCGATAGCAACCTTCACGATCATCCCTTTGTAGCGAACCGACTTGACCGGGCTACGATCCAGCCAAGGCAGGAAGAACATCACTACAATGGCGGCGCCCATCGCCACCACACCCGGGAAAGCGGAACCGGCCATGGACGGTACCGCGCGCAGGATGGCGTAGAACGGCGTGAAGTACCAAACCGGTGCGATATGCAACGGCGTCTTCAACGGGTTGGCCGGATCGAAGTTGGGGTGCTCAAGGAAATAGCCGCCCATCTCCGGAGCGAAGAAGATCGCCGCGGCAAACAGGAACAGGAACCCGGCCACACCGGCGATATCCTTCACCGAGTAGTAGGGATGGAAGGGAATACCATCTTTCGGAATACCGTTTTCGTCCTTGTTCTTCTTGATCTCAATACCGTCCGGGTTGTTGGAACCCACTTTATGCAGTGCCACGATATGTACGAACACCACGGCGGCCAACAGGAACGGCAGCAGGAAGTGCAGTGCGAAGAAGCGGTTTAGCGTCGCATCAGAGATGACATAGTCACCGCGGATCCAGACGCCCAGATCCGGTCCGATCACCGGCACCGCGGAGAACAGGTTGATAATCACCTGCGCGCCCCAGTAAGACATCTGACCCCAGGGCAGCAGGTAGCCCATGAAGGCGGTGGCCATCATCAGGACATAAAGCACCATGCCGATGATCCACAACAGCTCACGCGGCGCCCGGTAAGAGCCGTAGATCAATCCGCGGAACATATGCAGGTAGATGACGATGAAGAAGGCCGAGGCACCAGTGGAGTGCATGTAGCGGATCAGCCAACCCCAGTCCACATCACGCATGATGTATTCGACCGACCCAAAGGCCAGTGCGGCATCCGGTTTGTAGCTCATGGCCAGCCAGACGCCGGTCAGGATCTGATTCACCAGCACCAACATGGCCAGCGAACCGAAGAAGTACCAGAAGTTAAAGTTTTTCGGCGCGTAATACTCCGCCAGGTGCTCATTCCACACCTTGGTGGCCGGGAAGCGCTCATCAATCCAGGTCATTAAGCTCATCAGGCCGCTCCTCCATCATCACCCACCAATATCTGGGTATCCGTCAGGAACTGATAAGGGGGAATTTCCAGGTTCTTGGGAGCAGGTACGCCGCTGAATACGCGTCCTGCCAAATCGAAACGTGAACCGTGACAGGGGCAGAAGAAACCGCCGACCCAATCCTCACCCAGGTCATGGGGTGCCACCTCTGGGCGATAGGTGGGCGAGCAACCCAGATGGGTGCAGATACCCACGGCCACCAAGTACTTCGGTTTACGTGAACGGAAAGGGTTTTGACAGTATGCCGGCTGCTGCGGGCTGGTGGATTCCGGATCCAACAGCGCGTCGGTCAGGTCCTCCATATCTTTCAGGTTCTTCTCCGTGCGATGGACCACCCAGACCGGTTTGCCACGCCACTTGACGCGCATCATCTGGCCAGGCTCAAGCTTGCTGATGTCGGCTTCAACCGGTGCACCTGCGGCCTTCGCCTTTTCACTTGGATTCCAAGACTTCAGAAAAGGTACTGCGACAAAGACGGCGCCCACGGCACCGACCACACTGGTTGCAGCAGTAAGAAACCGCCGCTTTTTTAGATCCACACTCATTAGTTTAAGACTCCCGGAGTAGGCCGGACGCTAATAATCCCGGCCGAATCTTAACAGAATTGGCGCAGGAAAATCAGTATATGCTGATATTTACCCCAAAATAGACGGCGCATTCTCTAACATGCGCCGCCCTAGGTCAAGAATGGCCTGCGCGGCAAGGCCGGTAAACAGGCGGGATGCAGGCCCTACGCAGCCCGATCAAACCGGGTTGTCATCATCGATAAACTGGTGATTCAGATCGAATTTTTCTGCCAGGTGACACCCCAGAGCCTGCACACCCAGCCGTTCCGTGGCGTGATGACCGGCGGCGAAATAGTGGATGCCCAGCTCGCGGGCCAGATGGGTGGTCGATTCCGAGATCTCTCCGCTGATAAAGGCATCGAGCCCTGCGGCGGCAGCCTCGACAATGGCACCCTGCGCCGCGCCGGTACACCAGCCAACGCGACAGATCGGCCGATCGCCCGCCGCGATCAATAGAGGCTCTCGTCCCAACGCGGCAGCAATACGCTGCGCCAGATCCGCCGGTGTCTCTCGATCCAACGCCCCCTGCCAAACCAATCTCTGGGTCAGCGGGCGGCTCTGCTTAATCCCCAGCAGGTCACCCAGGGTGCGATTGTTACCCAGCTCCGGATGGGCATCCAGCGGCAGATGATAGGCCAGCAGATTGATACCGCCGGTGATCAGCGTGCGTATTCGGCGACCTCTTACACCGGTCAACGGTGCCGCTTCACCACGCCAAAAGTAGCCGTGATGCACCAGCAACAGATCGGCCTCGGCCTGCACGGCCGCTTCAATCAGGGCCTGACTGGCGGTGACACCGCTCACCACTGTGCGGATCTCTCGCTTTCCCGCATCCAACTGCAATCCATTCGGGCAGTAATCGTCAAAATCCGCCGTCCCTAACAGGGCATTGCAATACTGCTCCAATTCAAAAAGATCGACCATATTGGCGCCTCGCCTCCCCTCCTGTGATGGGACATAATAGGCTATCCCGTAATTGACCAGCCTAGTGTAACCTGACTAAACGATGAAAAGAGCCTTCACCTATATTGCCACGTCCGCCTTCGCCGGCATGGCTGCCGCCTACCTGGCCGTCACCCTATTCACCACACCACCGCCTGCGCCTTCGCTGGCGCCCGCTCCACCCCCCAGCCTGGCACCAGCAGCAAACCCACTGCCAAGTCAGGGACCGGCCTCTTACGCCAGTGCCGTGCAGTTGGCCGCCCCCGCGGTGGTGAATATCTATACCGCCAAGGTGACGGTACAACGGGGTAATACGCTGTTCGATGACCCCTTTTTTCGACGCTTCTTCGGCAATCAATTCCAATCCCGACCAAGGAAAAAGCTCCAGACCAGTCTCGGCTCCGGCGTGATCATCAGTCGGGACGGTTATATTTTGACCAACAACCATGTGGTGGAAGAAGCCGATGAAATCCGCGTCGTGCTCTCCAACGGCCGTACCCTAAAGGCCCAGGTGACTGGTGTCGATCCGGATACCGACCTGGCGGTGTTGAAAACCGACGCCAGCGACTTGCCCACCATCACCGTTGGCGACTCCCAGGGACTGCAAGTGGGCGACGTGGTATTGGCCATCGGCAACCCGTTCGGCGTGGGCCAGACCGTCACCATGGGCATCGTCAGTGCCACCGGTCGTGATCAGCTGGGCATCAATACTTTTGAAAACTTCATCCAAACCGACGCTGCCATCAATCCAGGCAATTCCGGCGGCGCCTTGATCAACGCCCACGGTCAGCTAGTGGGCATCAATACCGCCATCTTCTCCAAGAGTGGCGGCTCACAGGGTATCGGTTTTGCCATCCCTGTTGCGTTGGCGAAGGGGGTCATGGAGCAGATCCTTAAACAGGGGCGCGTGGTTCGCGGCTGGCTCGGCATTGCCGGTCAGGATATTACGCCGGAGCTGGCCGAATCTTTTGGGTTGGAAGCCGGAAGCGGCGTGCTGATCTCGGGCGTACTGGAGGGCGGTCCGGCTGACAAGGCGGGCCTCGCACCGGGTGATGTCATCACCCGCATCAACGACCAGCCGTTGACCAGCTCTCATGACATCCTCAACCTGATTGCCGCCGTGCCGCCGGGAAACCATGTACGGGTCGAGGGCTGGCGTGACCGGAAACCTTTTGATATCCAGGTTGAAGTGAGCGAGCGCCCACGGATGGAAGCCAGCCAATAACCGGAAACACCGCGCAGGCACTCAAGACGTGCCCATCTCATCACCTCACACTACCGAGCTCGGTAATTCGTAGGGGCAGGTCCCTACGCTATTTGAGTCGGTATTCGGCAGAACGGGCATGGGCGGTCAGACCTTCACCGCGGGCCAATATGGAAGCGGTGCGACCGAGCGTGTCGGCACCACTCTCCGATACCATGATCAGGCTGGAGCGTTTCTGGAAATCGTACACACCGAGTGGCGAAGAAAAACGCGCCGTTCGGGAAGTGGGCAAGACATGATTCGGTCCGGCACAGTAATCACCGAGCGGCTCGGAGGTATAACGACCCATAAAAATCGCCCCGGCATTTTGAATCTGTTCCACCAGCGTCAAGGGATCTTCCACCGACAGCTCCAAATGCTCCGGCGCAATATAGTTGGCGACCCGGCATGCTTCATCCATATCCTGACAGACAATCAGCGCCCCACGCTCTTTCAGCGCCGTCGCAATAATCGGCTCACGCTCCATGGTCGGCAACAGGCGGTCGATACTCTGCTTTACCCGGGCGACAAACTCCGCGTCCGGCGCAATCAGAATGGACTGAGCGTCTTCGTCGTGTTCAGCCTGGGAAAATAGATCCATCGCCACCCAGTCGGGATCGGTCTGGCCGTCACATACCACCAGGATTTCCGATGGGCCCGCCACCATATCAATGCCAACCTGGCCAAATACCGCCCGCTTGGCCGTCGCCACATAGATATTGCCCGGCCCCACCACCTTATCCACCGGTGGTACCAAATCGGTTCCGTAGGCCAACGCGGCGACGGCCTGGGCTCCGCCGATAGCAAAGACCCGATCCACACCGCAGATATGCGCCGCAGCCAATACCAGTTCATTCAGTTCCCCGCCCGGCGTGGGCACTACCATGATCAGCTCTTGCACGCCGGCCACCTTGGCCGGTAGCGCATTCATCAACACCGAAGAGGGGTAAGCCGCCTTACCGCCGGGCACATAGAGTCCCACCCGCTCCAGCGGCGTCACCTTCTGACCCAGCAAGGTGCCATCCGCTTCATGGTAGCTCCAGGATTCACCTTTTTGTCTTTCGTGATAGATACGAACCCGCTCGGCAGCATGCTGGAGAGCGGACTGCTGCGCCTCGGGGAGTCCGTTCCAGGCCTGTTCCAGACGTGCCAGCGGCACTTCCAGATCGGCGGCTGTGGCGGCATTCCAGCCATCAAATCGATTGGTGTACTCCAGCAACGCCGCATCCCCACGTTGACGGATATTGGCGATTATCTCGTTGACGGTACGATTTACCACCCCATCAGAGACCGACTCCCAGGCCAGCAACTGATCGAGCTGTTGTTGAAAATCACTATCGGATGTGGAGAGTTGGCGTATTTCGGACATGATCAATCCCAGACTCAAGGTATAAAACAGATAAATGGGTCACGGCTCAAGCCGCTTTGGCGATGGCCTCTTGCAGGGCATCCAACAACTGCATGACGGTTGCGTGTTTCATTTTCCAGGAAGCCTTGTTCACCACCAAGCGCGAACTGATATCGGCAATATGCTCCAGCGGCACCAAACCGTTGGCTTTCAGGGTATTGCCGCTCTCTACCAGATCCACGATCAGATCAGACAGGCCCACCAACGGCGCCAACTCCATGGAGCCATACAGCTTGATAATCTCCACCTGCTGTCCGCGGGCGGCAAAATAGCGCCGGGCGGACTCCACATACTTGGTGGCGATACGCAGGCGATTACCCTCCAGGCTGGCATCCGCCACCCCAGCCACCATCAACCGACAGCGGGCGATCTGCAAGTCCAGCGGCTCGTACAGCCCTTCTCCGCCATGTTCCAGCAACACATCTTTTCCGGCCACCCCCAGATCGGCAGCTCCCCACTGTACGTAAGTAGGCACGTCGGTGGCGCGGATAATGACCAATTTTACGTTCGCGTGATTGGTATCCATGATCAGCTTGCGGCTGGTTTCCGGATCATCCGTCGGCACAATGCCGGCATGGGCCAGCAGAGGCAGTGTCTGCTCGAAAATTCGTCCCTTGGAGAGGGCAATAGTTATCGGGGCATCAAATTTCATCTACTCATTCCGGTCAGTGGCCCAAAACCTAACGATTATTTGGGCACGCGGCGGATCTGGGCACCTAACCCCGCCAGCTTCTCCTCGATATTCTCGTAACCCCGATCAATGTGATAGATCCGGTCAACCACAGTCTCACCGTCCGCCACCAAGCCGGCCAGCACCAGACTGGCGGAGGCGCGCAGGTCGGTCGCCATCACCGGCGCACCGGTGAGTCGCTCAACTCCGGAGATAATGGCTGTATTGCCTTCCAACTTGATGTGGGCACCCATACGCTGCATCTCTTGCACATGCATGAAGCGATTTTCAAATACCGTCTCGGTAATGGTCCCAACCCCTTCCGCTACCGAATTCAAGGCCGTGAACTGGGCCTGCATATCGGTGGGAAAAGCCGGATAGGGCGCGGTATGAATATCCACCGCGCGCGGTCGCCTGCCCTGCATATCCAATGTAATCCAATCCTCACCCTGTTCAATCTCAGCGCCCGCTTCACGCAGCTTATGGGTAATGGCCTCGACCAATGCTGGCTGGGTATCCCGTACCCGGATCTTGCCGCCGGTGATAGCGGCCGCCACCAGATAAGTACCGGTTTCAATACGGTCGGGCAATACGTCATAGTGAGTGCCCACTAGGCGGTCAACCCCTTCTATCACGATAGTATCGCTTCCGGCACCGCTGATCTTAGCCCCCATTTTATTGAGACAGTTGGCCAGATCCACCACCTCCGGCTCACGTGCGGCGTTCTCGATTACCGTCTCCCCGTCCGCCAGGGCCGCCGCCATCATCAGATTTTCGGTACCGGTTACAGTTACCACATCCATAACCAATCGGGCGCCTTTCAATTTCTTGGCGGAGGCGCGGATATAGCCGTTTTCCACCTCGATCTTGGCGCCCATGGCGCGCAATCCCTCGATATGCAGATTCACTGGACGGGAGCCGATAGCGCAACCACCCGGCAGGGAAACATCCGCCCGCCCGAACCGGGCCAGCAACGGACCCAGCACCAGAATCGAGGCACGCATGGTCTTAACCAGTTCATAGGGGGCATGAAAATCCCGGATACTGCTGGTATCGGTCTCGATACAGAGACGCTCATCCACCACCAGTTGCACCCCCATGTAACCAAGCAGTTCCATGGTGGTGGTGATATCGTGCAGGTGGGGCACGTTGCCGATAGTAACCGGCCCGTCAGCCAACAGAGTAGCGGCAAGAATAGGCAGTGCGGCATTCTTGGCGCCGGCAATACGCACATCGCCGGAGAGGGGCGCGCCGCCGGAGATAATCAGTTTATCCATCTATAAAGAACCATTTTCCGGGTACCAGTAGCACCGCCGAGAAAGAAGAGAAAACCAAAGGAACCGGGTATTCTATGAGAAAAAGCGGCAAACCGGAAGACAGAGGGGGTAGAACGCCGGCATAACGATCAACGCTCTATCAGCCCTCCAGCGGCAGCAGCGCATCGACATTGCTCAGCCGGGCGATGCCGAGTAACGCCTCGGACAGCGAACGGATCCGCAACTTCACCTCTCGGCGCTGGGCATGCTCCATCACCTCAAGCAATAGGGCCAAACCGGAACTGTCCACATCGCCCACCTGGGACATATCGATAACCAACTCCGAACCTTTGTTACTCTCGAGCAGCTTTTCAATCTTACCAAGCAACGTCGTTACATGGGCAAACACCAGATCACCCGACAGTCGCATGACACCCCGGTCATCAATAACCGCTTGCGGAGCAGTCATTCAGTTTCTCTGCTCATTGCGCTGCTCAAGCTTTTCTATCAGCCCGGACAGCTTGTAGCGCCTGATCTGGGAGGCAAATGAGGTGCGGTAATTGGACACCAGACTGATGCCATCAATGGAGACATCGAATACCTTCCACTCCTCTCCATTGAGGTACAGCCGGTAATCGATCGGAATTGGCAGCGCCCCGGTCGCCTGAACCGCAGTATTCACCGTTGCCTCACTGCCGCCTCCGTCTTCCCGGGAGGGGAGATAGACAATCTCTTCGCCCGAGTAGTTGAGCAGTGCCGTAGCGTAAGTACGCACCAACAATTGCCGAAATGCCTTTACAAAAGCCTCTTTCTCCGCCTCTTTGGCACGCCGCCAGTACTTACCCAGCACCAGTTGGGACATGCGCTGAAAATCAAACCGGGGCAATACGATATGTTCCACCAGATCATAGATTTTACCCGGTGACGCCTGTAACTCCTGTTTGCGCGTCATCAGCTCCGCCAACATCTGATCGGATGTTTGCCGTACTACTTCCTCCGGAACCACCGCCGAGATGGCCGGTGTCGCCAACAGCGACAGCAGTACCAACCACAGACCAGCGAAAAATTGTTTATTCACTCTTGCCACCCTCTTCTGCCTTACTAAACAGAAACTGACCGATGATCTCTTCCAGCACCAGGGCAGACTGGGTCAGGGAGATCTCCGATCCGTTTTGCAGATACTTCTCACTACCGCCCGGATCCAGACCGATGTACTGCTCGCCCAACAGCCCGGCTGTAAAAATCTTGGCGAAACTGTCTTCGGGGATCACATTATATTGAGTTTCGATACGTAGCGTGACCACCGCTTCATAGGTTTGTCTATCGAAGCCTATCTCGCTGACCCGACCGATCCTCACACCCGCCATGGTTACCGGGGAACGCACCTTCAGGCTGCCAATATTGTCAAACCGTGCGGTCACTTCATACCCGTCGCCGTTGTTCGAGGCGCTCAGGTTGCTCACCTGCATGGCGAGAAAGAAGAATGCGACCAGGCCAGCCGCCATAAAGGCACCGACAAGAATCTCAATCGTCCTGTTATGTATCATCAATCAATCCCCGAACATCAGTGCCGTTAAAATGAAATCCAGTCCCAATACCGCCAGCGAAGAGTGAACCACCGTTCGGGTGGTCGCCCGACTTACCCCCTCGGAGGTCGGGATCGCGTCAAACCCCTGGAATAGGGAGATCCAGGTGCAAACAAAACCGAACACCACGCTCTTGATGGCGCCATTAAAGACATCTTCATGCAGGTCGATCTTGGCCTGCATCTGCGCCCAGAATGCGCCGTCATCCACACCCAGCAGACCGACACCGACAAAATACCCGCCCAACACGCCCAGCGCACTGAATAGGGCAGCCAGTAGTGGCAGGGAGATAAAACCGGCGAAAAAGCGCGGCGTCAGCACGCGCCTTATCGGATCCACCGCCATCATCTCCAGTCCCGAAAGCTGTTCGGTGGCCTTCATGAGCCCAATCTCAGCGGTCAAGGCGGAACCGGCACGACCGGAAAACAGCAGCGCGGCCACCACCGGACCCAGCTCACGGACCAGGGAAGCCGCCACCATCACACCCAGGGTTTGTTCAGCACCGAACTGGGAAAGAATGTAGTAACCCTGCAGGCCCAACACCATGCCGACGAACAGGCCGGAGACGCTAATGATCAATATAGACAGCACCCCGACGGAATAGATCTGTTTCACCAACAGACCGGGCCTGGGCAACAGATCTGACACGCCGCGCAAAATCCCCAACAGCAGCAGATGCCCGCGACCGAGCCGTTCCAACACGCCAATGCCCACTCTTCCCAACTGCGCCAAACTGTTTAGCATGTCGCCTCCAACAGGTCCTGCTCCAGCTCCGCCGCCGGATAATGGAACGGCACAGGTCCATCTGCCAGTCCCTGCATGAACTGTCGTGTCCAGGCGGATTCGGAATTGATCATCGCCTCAGGTCTTCCCGACTCGATCACTTTGCCGTTGGAGATAACATATATAAGGTCGGCAATCGCCGCGGTCTCCTGCACATCGTGGGAGACAATAATACTACTCAGCCGGCTGGCGTCGTTGAGAGCGCGAATCAGCTCTACCAACACCCCCATGGATATCGGGTCCTGACCGGTAAAAGGCTCGTCATACATAATCATCATCGGATCCAGCACCATGGCTCGGGCTAAAGCCACCCGACGCGCCATACCCCCAGACAACTCACTTGGCATCAGGTCGCGCGCACCGCGCAGACCGACTGCCTCCAGCTTCAGCAACACCAGCTTGCGAATCATGGAAGGAGAAAGATTGGTGTGCTCCCGCAACGGGTAGGCAACATTGTCGAACACATTGATATCAGTCAGCAGCGCTCCACTCTGGAACAGCATACCCATGCGCATACGCAACCGATAGAGATCCCTGTTTCCCAGCCGATGAATGTCCTGACCATCCACATGGATGGTCCCGGCAGACGGTCGCAACTGTCCGCCGATCAATTTCAGCAGCGTGGTCTTTCCCGTGCCACTGGGACCCATGATAGCGGTGACTTTTCCGCGCGGAATATCGATATCCACGCCATCGAATATGACCCGATTACCGCGGGAAAACCGCAGTCCCCGGATACTGACTAGCGGTACCGGCTTGTCACTCGAATCCACCATATCTGAACCACGCTCCAACTGCCCACTCCTTGACACTTTTTGCCCGCCAATACAGGCAAAGGGGGCATTCTCACCTTTTGGAATCGACAGCGTCAAGCCTGATCGGTTTCCCTATCGCTCTAACCCGGCTAGCAGTTGCCAGAGAACCCCCGTCTCTCGCATCACCTGAACCTCCGGCGGCTCTCCCGTGACAAACAGCCGGATACAGGACAACGGGGTAGATTGTTGAATGAGCGCACCCAAAACCCAACGCAGACGCTTCAGATCACGCCCCACAGAGCTGGGCACAAGCAAACACCACACCTCGCCATCACGCGCCAATTGAACCTCCGGATCCATCGACGTCAGACCGGTCCGTGCGGCCAGAAACCGCGCCTCTCCCAGCAAGACCCGCAACGCATCTTCCGCTCGCGACGAAACTGCCGACCAGGAGACAACGCCGGCCAACCGCTCACCCAACGCAGAGACGCCCCGCTGTAACGGCGTCAACGCTCGTCCATCATCCATATCCAGTCCGGTGACATCCAACACGAAGCGAAAACCATCCGGGACATCATCACGCCAATCGCAAAACTGTTCGGTACGCCCAGCCATCCAGACAGCCGCCGGCAGCAGCAATTGTGGAAATTCGTTGGCATAGTAAGTCAGCCGCCACTCTGGCGGCAGGTCATCGGGATAGAACTGATCACACCATTCGGGGTGCTCCCAAGCCACAGCACCGACGATCAGGCACATCGGGCGTCACCTTTGATCAAAGCGTCCCGGAAACCTGTCGCGGAGTCGGATACTCTCACGTTAATCTTCATGCCAGCACCGTCTCACGCCGCTGCAACCAGGCCAGCAACATCAACCCCGGCAATGCTATCAAAGCGCAGAACAGGAAAAAGCTGAACCAACCCATCGATTCAACCATAAACCCGGTCGGTGCCGCCGCCATCACTCGAGGTATACCCATAAAACTGGTCAGCAGCGCATACTGGGTGGCGGTAAACCGCTGGTTGGTCAGGCTGGCCATAAAGGCGATATAGGCGGCGGTACCCATTCCCCCACTCAGGTTTTCGAAGGCGATCACGGCGGCCAGGCCACTCAGGTTATGGCCCCACAAGGCGAGCAGTGCAAATCCAGCGGTCGACACACCCTGCAAGATACCGAAGCTCCAAAGGGCGCGAAAGATGCCCAGGCGCAGGATCAGCACACCACCCAGCAACCCACCCAGCATCGTTGCGGAGAACCCAAACAGCTTGACCACCGTGCCGATTTCGCTCTTGCTGAAACCGATATCCAGATAAAACGGTGTGGTCATGTGCTGCGCCATCGTATCGCCGATCTTGTAAAGCAGGATAAACAGTAGAATCAGCAAGGCATCACGACGACTAAAATATTCGATAAACGGTTCAATCACCGCTTCGCGAAGGGTCCGTGGCTGGCCCTGAGGCTCATCCGGCTCGGGAGAAAGCAACGTGGTTGCCAACCCCACCAACATGACCCCGGCCATGATCAGGTAGACCAGGCGAAAACTGATGTAATCCGCCATGATCAGTCCGCCACCGGAGGCGAGCAACATCCCCAACCGATAACCATTGACATAAAAAGAAGCCCCCAGCCCCTGTTCCTCATCCAACAAGCTCTCCCGCCGATAGGCATCCACCACAATATCTTGGCTGGCGGAAAAGAACGCCACCAGAAGGGCCGCCAGCGCCAATGAGAGCGGGCTGGTCGCAGGCCGGGAAAAGGCCAGCAGCACCAGCGAAAGGATCAGCACCAACTGGATCAGCAACAACCAGCCGCGCCTTCTTCCCAGCGATGAAGGCGTATAGCGGTCAAACAGCGGCGCCCAGAGAAACTTAAGGGTGTAGGGCAACCCAACGAAAGCAAACAGTCCGATAGTGGACAAATCTACCCCCGCATCGTTCATCCAAGCCTGCAACAGAGAACCGGTAAGCAGTAGCGGCAAACCACAGACAAAACCGAACAGCACATGCACCAGCAGACGGCCACTGGTCAGGACTTTCAGCATATCCACTACGGAGAGATTCACTATCGCTACAACCCTGTCGGCGACCGAGTCCGGCCCACTGCCGTTCCCGGCAAAGCGCAAAGTATAACCCAGCCGGAGGCGGATATCGGAAAGAGCCCTTGCATATTGCAGCCGCTGCACGGAAAATTCGCACGACCATTCCGGGAGTAATCATGCAAGACTATCAACGCGACTTTCTCGACTTTGCCCTGAACGTTGGGGTGCTACGCTTCGGCCAGTTCACCTTGAAATCCGGCCGCATCAGCCCCTACTTCTTTAATGCCGGCTTATTCAACAGCGGCGCGAGCCTGGCACGACTGGGCAAATTTTACGCCCAGGCGATCGTCGATTCCGGCATCGCTTTCGACGTCCTTTACGGCCCGGCCTACAAAGGCATTCCCCTGGCAGCCGTGACGGCCGCCGCGCTCTACGACCATCACGGCATCGACATCCCCTACGCCTTCAATAGGAAAGAGGCCAAGGACCATGGAGAGGGAGGCAGCATTGTCGGCCATCCATTGCAAGGTCGTATCATGATTATTGACGACGTCATCACCGCCGGCACCGCCATCCGCGAATCCATGGATATCATCCACGCCCAAGGAGCAACACCGGCCGGGGTGGTGATCGCCCTGGACCGTCAGGAGCGTGGGACCGGGGAACGGTCCGCCATCCAGGAGGTCGAAAATGACTACCGGATGCCGGTGGCGGCAATCGTACGACTGGAGAACCTGGTGGAATATCTGGCCGGGAAACCGGACGCCGCCGATTCTCTGCAGCAGATCCAGAGTTACCGCGACCAGTATGGCGTGTGACCGGATTGACTTTACATAACACTTAATCTATCTGATAGTGCACGGAAACCAGAAACGACAATCCCATAGCAGAACCCCAGGCAATATGATCAGAGCAAAGCGACTATCTAACCTAATCGTGGCCACCGGCCTACTCCTCGCCAGCCAGGTCGAGGCGGGTAAGATCTATCGCTGGGTTGACGAAGAAGGCAACGTCCACCTCTCCGACAAGGTACCCGCTGAGCAGGTCCGAAACGCCCGCACCGAGCTGAGTGGAAGCGGACGCGAAGTGGAGAAGATCCAGGCTGCCAAAACCGAAGAGGAGATCGCCAAGGAGAAGGAGCTTGAAAAACTGCGGGCGGAGCAACAGCGATTGATCGAGATACAGCGCGCAAAAGATCAGGTGCTGTTACGGACATTCCGTACGGAAGACGATCTGCTTATGGCGCGCAACGGCAAGCTGGCGGCAATCGACTCCAACATCCACGTCATCCGCGGCAACATCCGCCGCATGAAGGGCCATCTGGCGGAGATGCAACAGAATGCGGCCTCCATGGAACGACAGGGGCAACGACTGTCGGAGAATCTGCTCAAGGACATTGAAAATACACGCGCACAGTTGCGTGACAGCTACACCACTATCATCCAGAAAGAGCAAGAGAAAGAGGCCATCCGCAACAGCTCGGCTAAGGACTTGGCTCGTTTTCGCAATCTGAAAAACCTGCGTGAAGAGAACACCGGCTCACCGCTCGATCAGGAGAAGACGGCCTCACTGCTGGACACCGTGGTCGTCTGTCAGGATGATCAAGCCTGTGACATAGCCTGGAGCAAGGTGGAGGAGTACGTCAGGAAATACGCCACCACCCGACTGCAGATGCTTAGCGACAGCATCATTATGTCGGCCGCGCCGCTGAAAGATGAGGACATCAGTCTCACCGCCTCACGCATCCGTTTCAAGGACAAACCCGGCGCCGAACTGTTCATGGACCTGCAGTGCAAATCCTCCCCCCGCGGCATCGATCTCTGTAAAACCGACGAGGTGGAAAAAATCCGCACCGGTTTTCGCAACTACCTGACGGAGTCGATCCGCTGACAAACCGACGACCTTATCCCTCTATACGAAACAGAGCTCGTTCCAATATCGCCCACTGAGCCTCCCAGCCGTTCACCGGTGACTCGCGGAAGCGGGTACGCAGAAACTGATGCATGCGCCCCTCAATCAGTGACAACATCAGGGCCGCACCACTTTCGGCATCCACGCAGACGCTATCGTCCCGCATCCGCGACTCGCGTAAAACCTGCCGTAACTGGGTTTCCAAGCGGGCAAAAAACTGCTCCACCCGCTGGTGTAACCGCTCGGTCTCACCGACCAGCGCATCACCCAGCAATACCCGGGTGATCCCGGGATTGCGCTCGGAGAACGCCAATAACAGATAGAGTAAGCGGGCACAACGGCTGCGCGTCTCCTTCTCGCCCTCAAGGATCTGATTGATACGGGCAAACACCGACTCTTCGGCAAAGCCGATCAGCCCCTCAAACATCTTCGCCTTGCTGGCGAAGTGCCGATACAGAGCCGCCTCGGAGACACCCACCGAACGGGCCAACACCGCCGTGGTAATACGTTCGCCCGGGCTACGCTCCAATTCCGCTGCCAGTGATTCCAGGATCTGCTGTTTGCGGGACACTTTCTGGTTCATACGCGCCGTCTCAGCGACGCTTGATCAGGGTGCCGATACCCTGGTCAGTGAACAGTTCCAGCAGTACCGCGTGCTTAACCCGGCCATCGACAATAACCGAGGAGTTCACCCCGGCATTGACCGCATCCAGGGCGCAACGGATTTTCGGCAGCATACCGCCGTAAATGGTGCCGTCTCCGATCAGCTCATCCACGCGACCGGCCGTGAGACCGGTTAGCAGGTTCCCTTCCTTGTCGAGCAAACCCTGGGTATTGGTCAGCAGGATCAGCTTTTCCGCCTGCAGCACTTCCGCCATTTTGCCGGCCACCAGATCGGCATTGATGTTGTAGGAGTGGCCATCTTCACCCACACCGATGGGTGCGATTACCGGGATAAAATTACCGCCGACCAGCATATCCACCACGGCCTTGTTGATGCTCGCCACCTCGCCCACATGCCCCACGTCGATAATCTCCGGTGCCTGCAGCTCAGGGGAAGTCCGTTTAAGTATCAATTTGCGGGCGTGGATCAGCCCACCGTCTTTGCCGGTCAAACCCACGGCGGAACCGCCGTGCTGATTCAGCAGATTGACAATCTCTTTATTGACTTGGCCGCCCAGCACCATCTCCACCACATCCATGGTTTCACTATCGGTGACGCGCATACCCTGTACGAATTCACTCTCCTTGCCTAACCGACCCAACAAATTGCCGATCTGCGGCCCGCCACCATGCACCACCACCGGATTGATACCGACCAACTTCATCAATACCACATCCCGGGCAAAACCATCCTTGAGGTCGGGCTCAGTCATGGCATTACCGCCGTACTTGATCACCACGGTCTTGCCGCGAAACCGCTGGATATAAGGCAGCGCTTCGGTCAATACGTGTGCAACATTGCTTGCCGATTCAGGGGTTAAACTCATGCTACATTCCGTCTCTCAATTCAATCAAAAATGCCGACCCAACCGGCGTATCAATGACTGCCGACGGATACCACTTGGGCATAACGCACCGCCGACAGAAAGCTTAACCCAGGTTAAAAGGGGAGTTCCAATCCGGGATCAACGCGCAACAACCACTGCTGGAACGCTTGCTGGATACGCCGTAATGCCGCCTCGCTGTCCGCCTCGAAGCGGAAAACCACCGACGGCGTGGTATTGGAGGGTCTGACCAATCCCCAGCCATCCTCGAATTCAACTCGCAACCCATCGATGTACAGCACCTTGGCATCGGCAAAATCCACCTGCTCGGACAACTTCTCCATCAAGGCGAAATTAGCCCCTTCCTTGTCGAAGGTAAGATTCAGTTCCGGGGTCGAAACGCTCTCGGGAAGACTGTCGAACACCTGGGTAACCGACATCGGTTCAATGGAGAGCAGCTCCAGCAATCTGGCGCAGGAGTATAACCCATCGTCAAATCCGTACCAGCGCTCCTGGATAAAGATGTGGCCACTCATCTCTCCCGCCAGCAGCGCACCGGTTTCCCGCATCTTGGCCTTGATCAGGGAGTGTCCGGTCTTCCACATGATCGGACGCCCGCCACAGGAGAGAATTTCATCGGCCAGGTGGCGGCTCGATTTCACATCGTAAATCACATCGCCGCCCGGCTGGCGACTGAGCACATCCCGCGCCAACAACATCAGCAGACGATCCGGCCAGATAATTTTTCCATTACCGTCAACCACACCCAGGCGGTCACCGTCACCATCAAAGGCGACACCCAGATCCGCCTTGCGTTCGCGCACCGCCATAATCAGGTCTGTCAGGTTCTCGGGCTTACCGGGGTCCGGGTGATGATTGGGGAAATCGCCATCCACCGAACAATAGAGCGTCGTCACTTCACAGCCCAGTGCCTGAAACAGAGCAGGCGCCACCACGCCGGCCACCCCATTGCCGCAGTCAATCACCAGCTTCAACGGACGACTCAACTGCACATCCCCCACTACGCGCTCAATGTAGTCGGGGAGCAGATCCTGGCTATGCAGCGCTCCCTTTCCCGTCAGAAAATCCTGGCGCTCGATGCGACGCTTGAGTCCGGTGATGGCGTCACCGGAGAGGGAGGCGCCATTGATGACAATTTTCAATCCGTTATATTCGGGAGGGTTATGGCTCCCGGTAATCATCACGCCACTCTTGCTGCCAAGAAAGTGGGTGGCAAAATAGAGGACCGGCGTCGGCACCATGCCGATATCCAACACATCCCGCCCGCTGGCCATCAAACCTTCGCTCAAGGCATTGCTCAACGCGGTGCCGGAGTGCCGGCCATCGCGGGCGATAATGATCGTCTGCTCGCCCTTCTCGTAGGCTTCACTGCCGATAGCGCGCCCCAGTTCATAGACAATCTGCTCGGTCAGGGTTTCACCCACCACGCCGCGGATGTCATAGGCGCGGAAAATAGAATCCGGCAGCGAATCCAGCGATCCATCATAGGAACCGGTATCCAACTCCTCCAAACTGTCCAAAACCTCCAGCTCCGGCATGCCCAAATCGGCCGGAGGTTTACTCACCGCCGGCTCCTCCGCCGCCGGTTTTCTACTGGCCTGGTGCCAGACTTGCCTAATCAGGCCAAATACATGACCAAACTCTTCCAGCTTGGGAGGGTTGATCCGTCCCACCGTGCCACTCTTCAGCGCCTCGACCAGACCAAACATCGATTCCAGATCGCTGTGCAAGGCCTGCTTGAAATGCCGCGCCTGGAACGCCAGTACGACAGCAATCAACAAGGCAGCGACCAACAGAACAGCCAACGGCATAATCTGCGCCCCATCTCCCCATGCCACGGCAGGTGCAACATAGCCGACACGCCAAATAGTACCCGCAATGGCCAGGGTTCCAGACATCTCAGCCGAAGACGGCCCAACAGCCGCCAGCACCACCGGAGCCCCTTTCACCACTTGTTGGAGTTCAACTCGGCCAGACAAGCCCTCCATACCATCCAGGGTCTGCCTTAAAGCAGCGAAAGGATAGGCCACGTGCAACACCCCGACAACGGGACCGCCATCAGCCGCTACTACAGGGACTGCCAGGGCAACGTGCTGCTGAGCCTTGCCGAACAGGTGGACCTCTGCGGGTGTGGCCTGGCCACTCCGTTCGGCATTACGCAAGATATCCAGCGACGCATAGCTGAATGGTGGTTTGGCATCCGGTTCCAGCTGATCCCAGCCTTTCGGTAACAGTCGCACCCGCAAAGCATCGGGCATGAGTTGCTGTAGACGCTGCTCCTGACTACCTATCTGCGCGACATCCTCACTCTGCAACGCCCCCCGGACAGCCGCATCTTTTGCCAAACCGAGCAACAGGCCACGGCGGATCTTTTCACGCTCCGCAATCCGGCCGGCAAGCGCGCCGCCAACCTGCTGCATCTGCACCAGACCGAGCTCTCGATCCCGCTGCACCTGAAAGTACAGGATGGCAACGGCGGCGGCCGCAATGATTACCAACGACAATAATAGAGCCACGTTAAAATAGCGGCTGGCACTGCCCACACCGGCTACCACCGTGGTTTTTTTATCTGGAACGTCACTCCCTTTCGGGCTATTTTTTTTTCGTTTTAGCATAAACACATCCCTGACTTCCCCCACCACAGGTATATACCACTGCACTACCCCAGATTCGTCTACTACTGCTCGACCGTACTACATCATCGATACACCAGTAAGCAATTCCAAACGGCCTGAATGCGATCAGTGTCTCCCTGAGTGGCCAAAACCACCACTGCCCCGATCGGACTGCTGAAACTCTTCCACGATCTCAAACTCGGCCCTGACTACCGGAATAATCACCAGCTGCGCGATTCGCTCACCCACCTCGATCAGAAAAGGTTCACTACCCCGGTTCCAGCAAGAGACGAACAACTGTCCCTGATAATCTGAATCGATCAGTCCCACCAGGTTGCCCAGCACAATGCCGTGCTTATGGCCCAACCCTGAACGAGGCAAGATCACCGCTGCCAGCTTGGGATCCTCTACATGGATAGCCATACCGGTGGGAATCAGGTGTGTCTCTCCCGGCGCAATCTCCAGCGGTTGTTCCAGCATCGCACGTAGATCCATACCGGCCGATCCCTCGGTGGCATAAGCTGGCAACGGGAAAGCATTCCCCAGACGCGCATCAAGAATTTTAAGTTGTATATCTGTTTTCATAAATTATTATCAATTAGCTACGATTATCGTGAGGGATGGCGGGCAGCCAGATAACGCTCTGCGACCACCGCGACCAACCGCTCTGCCAACTGCCTTTTGTCGGACATGGGCAACTGCTCGCGCCCCCCTTCCCAGAGCAGAGTCAAGGCGTTTTCATCCCGCTCGAAACCGCCCTCCGGCGCGCCGACCAAGTTGGCCGCAATCATATCGATTCGCTTCGCGATACGCTTCTTTTCGGCGTATCCCTCGGGATCCTGGGTCTCGGCCGCAAAACCGACCGTGAACGGTGCGGCGGGACGCGCCGCCACCCTTGCCAGTATATCGGGGTTACGGACCAGCCGGATTTCCATCTCATCGTTATGTTTTTTAATTTTTTGATTGGCGATGCGCTCGGGACGGTAATCCGCCACAGCGGCACAGCCGACAAAAATATCACAACCGCCGACCCGGTCCATCACCGCCTGCTCCATTTCACAGGCGGTCTCTACGTCGATACGATCCACGCCGGCTGGCGTGGCCAGCGCCACCGGTCCGGCGACCAACTCCACCCGGGCACCCGCCGCCACAAAGGCCGTGGCCAGGGAAAATCCCATCTTACCGGAGCTCCGATTGCCGATAAATCGGACCGGGTCAAGCGGTTCGCGGGTCGGACCCGCCGTGAGTAAAACCCGAACACCGTCCAGCGCCCCTGGTGAGAAGTGTGACTGCACTCGATACAGCAAGGCTTCCGGCTCAAGCATACGGCCTGGCCCGGTTTCACCACAGGCTTGATCGCCGGATGCCGGACCCCAGAGGACGATACCACGCTGCTGCAGACGCATGACATTGTCCTGCGTCGCCGCGTTTTGCCACATCTGTTGATTCATGGCCGGCGCCAATGCGATCGGCGCCGCAGTGGCCAGGCAGAGCGTGGCAAGCAGATTATCGGCGAAACCGCTCGCCAGCCGCGCCATAAACCCGGCGCTAGCCGGCACCACCAGCACCATATCAGCCCAGCGCGCCAATTCGATATGCCCCATAGCCGCCTCGTGGGCCGGGTCAAACTGATCCTGGCGCACGGGACGCCCGGATACGGCTTGCAGAGTCATGGGCGTCACGAACTGACTGGCCGCACCGGTCAATACGACCTGTACTTCGGCACCCGATTTACCGAGCAGACGCACCAACTCTATCGCCTTATAGGCGGCGATACCGCCGGTAATCCCAAGTAAAATTCGCTTTCCAGCCAGTCCATTCATAAAGGGTGTCGGTCTCAACCTGGTTTATGTGGGTATTTAGAGCGTCAAGATTAACTGAATGAAGGAGCATCTGGAACCCGCATTGCAATGTTGATATGATTTTATTGCCTACTACGACAGGGAGGTGCGTATGGCAATTACCGACTGGCCAGCCGATGAGCGGCCGCGAGAAAAACTGCTACAAAGGGGTCCAGGCGCCCTGACCGATGCGGAACTGCTGGCCATCTTCCTGCGTACCGGGGTGCGCGGCAAGAGTGCGGTAGACCTGGCCAGGGAACTACTCGACCAGCACAAGGGACTGGGTAACCTGTTGGCCGCCGATCAGGAGAACTTTTGTCGCAGCCACGGATTGGGAAATGCCAAATTCGCCCAACTTCAGGCCGTGTTGGAGATGAGCCGTCGCCACCTGCGCGAATCACTCGACCGGGTCGACGTACTGACCAGCCCTCAGCAGGCACGTAATTACCTGCAATCCCGTCTGCGCAACTACCCCTATGAAGTATTTGCCTGCCTGTTTCTGGATAACCGCCACCGGGTGATCGAGTATGAGGAGCTGTTCCGGGGTACTATCGACGGTGCCAGCGTACATCCCCGGGAGGTGATTCGCCGTGCCCTCAGCCACAACGCGGCCGCCCTGATCCTGGCACACAACCACCCTTCCGGGGTGGCGGAGCCGAGCCAGGCCGACAAAACCATCACCCATCGACTCCAGTCCGCGTTGGCGTTGATAGATATCCGGCTGCTGGACCACATCATTGTCGGTGGCGATCAAATCACCTCGATGGCCGAATTGGGTGAAATCGGGTAAATACAGTACATAACACGTTGAATTAACAGCATTCCAAGATCACCCAAGATGGCTCAGAATCCTCCCAGGTAAAAAAACTCGCAAAGAAAAACTTGTAACCGAAAAACCTTTTTGCTATAAATCCGCCTCTTCACCCCAACGGGGGTATACACAGATTTCACAGCACCCTGAAAATCAGGGTCGCAAAAACAGGTTTTTCGAGGATTTAACCATGTCCAGAGTGTGTCAGGTTACGGGCAAGCGTCCTGTGACAGGGAACAATGTTTCCCACGCCCACAACAAGACCCGTCGTCGCTTCTTGCCTAATCTGCATCAGCACCGTTTCTGGGTTGAGAGCGAGAATCGTTGGGTTCGTCTGCGCGTCTCCGCAAGCGGCATGCGCATCATTGACAAAAAGGGTATCGATGCGGTCCTGACCGACATACGTGCCCGTGGCGAAAAGGTCTAAGGAGACAAGACCATGCGTGATAAAATAAGACTCGTATCCAGTGCCGGCACTGGGCACTTCTATACCACCACCAAAAACAAGCGCAACATGCCTGGTAAAATGGAGATCAAGAAGTTTGATCCTAAAATCCGTAAGCATGTAATGTACAAGGAAGCCAAAATTAAATAATCCGGCTCCTTGACGCCGCTGCCGCGCAACCTGCCACGACACCAAAAAACCCGCCGACGCAGGCGGGTTTTTTAATGCTACATCAACGTACCTGCCCTGGCATGGCTAGCCTCTCGAGGTCGACGCCCCGCCAACCTGACACTCGACAACAAATCAACTTGCGCCCTCTGATTCGCGCCGGTAGGTGGTACCCCGACACTGGGAACAGGGTGGAATATGCCCCGCCTTGTGGAAATGCAACGCCTTGCCACACTCCTCACAGACCAGGGTGCCGGGGCCGGTGATCTCACCGGTACGATACACCGCCGCCTGCCGCGCCTGATTGGCGAAGCGCTCCAGTTCCAGCCGGGTCCGGTCAGCAACCGTCGCAAACATCTCCATCAGACGCCCCTCAATCAGTTTGACGTCGAAGCGGAACCACTCTCTGAACTCTTCACCGGTCTCGACCAGAAAATGGGCCGCATCCTTCATGTCGCGCTCAACGTAGGCAGCAATTTTCTCCGCCTCCTCACGGGTCAGTTCGTTCAGCTCAACCGCCTTTTCACGGGCCGTCTCAAGACTTTTCTTCAGGGTGGGCAGTGTATTCTTCTCCGCCTTGCCGATGACATCATCCACATACTCCAGCATGCGTTCATAGGCATCCACCATGCGTTCAACAGGATCTTTCTCGTCTTTATTGGTCATCACGCATCCCTAACTGCAATTGGTAAAATCGAACAGGCTCTCGCACATCCCTGTACTTCGCATTATGCGCTCGTCCCTGTACAAATCCCTTTAATTACTTTGTACACCAAGTTCCACAGAACACAAGGCGGCAGACGCGGTTTATTCACCTTTAATTGTCCTTTTCCATAAAAAGGGGCCTCTTCAGGAGGCGGGAGTCAACGATATACCTTCATGTCTACCCTGCCGTAAGGTATCCTTGCTAGTTTCAACCTGAAATTAATTGGCAACCCCACCCTGACAATGAAAGAGACTTATACCCCGGCATCCATCGAGGCTGAAGCCCAGCAGCACTGGACAGAAAATCGCAGCTTCCAAGTCACCGAAGATCCGTCCAAAGAGAAGTACTACTGTCTCTCCATGTTCCCCTATCCCAGCGGCAAGCTGCATATGGGGCACGTGCGCAACTATACCATCGGCGATGTGATCACCCGTTATCAGCGCATGCTGGGGAAAAATGTACTGCAACCGATGGGCTGGGATGCCTTCGGTCTGCCGGCGGAAGGGGCCGCCATCAAAAACAAGATGGCACCGGCCAAATGGACCTATGCCAATATCGACTATATGAAGAACCAGTTGCAGCAGTTGGGCTTCGGCTACGACTGGAGCCGCGAGCTGGCCACCTGCAAACCGGACTACTACAAGTGGGAACAGTGGCTATTTACCGAGCTGTACAAGAAGGGGCTGGTTTACCGCAAGAACTCGATCGTCAACTGGGACCCGGTGGACCAAACCGTACTGGCCAATGAGCAGGTTATCGACGGTCGCGGCTGGCGCTCGGGAGCCCTGGTGGAACGACGCGAAATCCCCCAATGGTTTGTCAAGATCACCGATTACGCGGACGAACTGCTGGAAGAGCTCGAGCAGATGGAGGATTGGCCGGAACAGGTGCGTACCATGCAGCGCAACTGGATCGGCAAGAGCTACGGCGTACGCTTTGCCTTCCCCTACAACCTGGATGACCAGGACGAGCTGTTGTGGGTCTACACCACCCGGGTAGACACCATCATGGGTATCACCTTCTGTGCCGTGGCTGCGGAGCATCCGCTGGCCCAACACGCGGCCCGCAACAACCCGGAATTAGCCGCCTTCATCGAGGCGTGCCGCCAGGGCGGCGTGGCCGAAGCCGATCTCGCGACGATGGAGAAAAAAGGCGTACCGACCGGCATTTCGGTCACCCACCCCCTCACCGGCGAAGCGATCCCGGTATGGGTCGGCAACTATGTGCTGTGGGGCTATGGCGAAGGCGCGGTCATGGCGGTTCCGGCCCATGACGAACGCGACTTCCATTTCGCCCAGACCTACGGCCTGGAGATCCGCCCGGTGATCCAGGTGGAAGGCGAAACCTTCTCCATCGACGCCTGGCAGGAGTGGTATGCCGACAAGGAGCGCGGCGTCTGCGTCAACTCCGGCAAGTATGATGGCCTGGATTACAGTGCCGCGGTGGATGCCATCGCCGCCGATCTGAATACAAAGGAACTGGGCGAGAAACAGGTACAGTACAGGCTACGGGACTGGGGCGTTTCTCGCCAGCGCTACTGGGGCGCACCGATCCCGATGATCCATTGTGACAAATGCGGCATCGTGCCGGTCCCCAAAGAGCAACTGCCGGTGGTGCTGCCGGAAGATATCGAGTTCGACGCCACCGGCGGTTCGCCGATCAAAAAGATGCCCGAGTGGTACCAGACAAGTTGCCCGGAGTGCGGCGGTGCAGCCGAACGCGAAACCGACACCTTTGACACCTTTATGGAGTCGTCCTGGTACTTCGCCCGCTATGCCTGCCCGGACGCCGATGACCGCATGCTGGACGAACGGGCACGCTACTGGCTGCCGGTGGACCACTATATCGGCGGCATCGAACACGCCATTCTGCATCTGCTGTACGCCCGCTTCTACAACAAACTGATGCGGGACGTGGGACTGATCGACAACAGTGAACCCTTTACCAAGCTGCTGACCCAAGGCATGGTGGTGGCCGAGACCTACTATCGGGAAGAACAGGATGGCGGAAAAAGCTGGTTTAATCCGGCGGACGTGATCACCGAGACAGACGACAAGGGCCGGGTAATCAACGCCAAACTGGCGGCAGATGAACAACCGGTCAAGATCGGTGGCATTGAAAAGATGTCAAAGTCGAAAAACAACGGTGTCGACCCCCAATCCCTGGTTGACCGTTTCGGCGCCGATACCGTACGTCTCTACACCATGTTCACTTCACCGCCGGACCAGTCGCTGGAGTGGTCCGACGAAGGCGTCGAGGGGGCCAACCGCTTCCTACGTCGGCTCTGGGCGCTGGCCTACAATCAGCAGGCGCGAATTACGGGGGCCGGCGACGACCTGAGCGGACTGAATGACGACCAGAAGGCTGCCCGACGTGAAATCCATGCCGCGCTGAAGCAAGCCTGTTTTGACTACGACCGGCAGCAGTTCAACACCGTCGTGTCGGCCGCCATGAAGATCACCAACACCCTGTACAAACTGGGCGAGGAACCGGCTGACGACCGCCTGTTGCGCGAAGGGATCAGCATCGTGCTACGCCTGCTCGGCCCGATTGCGCCCCATATGGCGCATCATCTGTGGCGCGAACTGGAATTTGGCGAAGAGATACTCAGTTCGCCCTGGCCACAGGCAGACGAGAGCGCACTAATCCAGGACAGCATTCAATATGTGGTACAGGTGAACGGTAAAGTGCGCGCCAAGATCGAAGTCCCTGCTGGCGCAGAACAGTCCGCGATCGAACAGCAGGCCCTGGCCGACCCCAACGCACGCAAGTTTATTGGGGATGCTCCGATTCGAAAAATCATCGTAGTACCCAATAAACTGGTTAATATCGTTGCCAAATAAGATTGAGGAGAGCAGACCGCGTCTGCAGAATCAGGAGAACAACATGATCGGCAAAAAACTTCTCAGCCTAGCGCTACTCGTATGGACGCTATCCCTGCTGCAGGGCTGTGGGTTCAAGCTGCGCGGCAGCGTGGATCTCCCGAGTCATATCGGACCAGTGTATATCCAGGGCCTGGGTGAATATGACCTGCTGCGAAGAGAGCTATCTCAAATGCTCAGTTTCAGCGATATACCCGTAGCCAAGGATGCCAAAGGGGCCAGCAGTATCCTGACCATCAGCAACCGCGCCAGTGACCGGCGAGTCATATCGGTGGACGGAAACGGCAATGTAGCCGAGTACGAACTGCACGAGGGGGCGAAGTTCTCCCTGAGAGGCACCGATAAGCGTGAACTGGTCAAGGAACAGTCGGTCAGCGCCATCACCACTTACCTGAACAGTGAAACCCAGGTACTGGGAAAGCAACAGGAAGAGGGTACCTTGCGCAACGATCTGCAGCGTGACCTGGCATCCCAGATCATGCGTCGCCTGCAGGCACAGCTGTAACCGGCCAAACCATGCGAGTCCGTTCCCACGAAGTACTAACCCACATCCAACGGAATGGGATGGCACCGATCTATGTGATCAGTGGCGACGAGCCGCTGCAGATGAATGAAACCGCCGATGCGATCCGCGCCAGCGCCCGGGCCCAGGGATTCAGCGGTCGGGATGTACTGGAAGCGGGCAGTAAATATGATTGGAATGAGTTGACCGCCGAAGCCAACAGCCTGTCGCTGTTTGCCGAAAAACGGATCATCGACCTACGTATCCCCTCCGGCAAGCCGGGGCGGGACGGCGGCAAGGCGCTGGCAGAATATGCCGAGCGCCCCCCTGAAGACACCCTGCTACTGATCACCCTGCCCAAGCTCGACAAGGGCCAGGCCAGCAGCAAGTGGCTCAAGGCACTGGAGACCCGCGGGGTATTCATCCAGATTTGGCCGATCGAAGGCCAACGCCTACACCTCTGGATTGAGCAGCGCCTGCGCCAGGCCGGTCTCACCCCCGGCCCCGAAGTGGTGGCCATGCTAGCCGAGCGCATCGAAGGTAACCTGCTGGCGGCCGCACAGGAGGTCGACAAACTTAAACTGCTGCACGGCAGTGGCGTTATTACGCTGGAAAACCTGCAGGAGTCCGTGGCGGACAGCGCGCGCTACGATGTCTACGGGTTGGTGGATGCCGCCCTGGAAGGCCGGGTCGGCCGTACCGTTCGCATGCTCAACGGTTTGAAAGCGGAAGGCACCGCCGCGCCGGTGGTGCTGTGGGCACTGGCGCGGGAAACACGCACCCTCTGCTCCCTCGCCCAACAGGTGGCACAGGGCCGCTCGCCGCAACAGGTTGTCGCCGGCGCTCGCGAAGTTTGGGATAAACGCAAGCCGCTGGTGAGCCAGGGATTGCAAAGATTGAATCTCCGCCAGTGGCGCCAATTGATGCAACTCTGCAGTCTCACCGACCGCGCCATCAAAGGGCAGGAACGGCAAGACCCCTGGTTGCTGCTGCAACGTCTCTGTACCGGCATGGCTGGGGCTCCGCTGCTGGACGGATAACCGGCGACATAAATGCTCACCCAACCCTCGTGCAATTTGTTAGACTGCAGCTAGTTTCCATCACACACCGACCATTGTGAACCGTATGTCCAGCGAAATCATAGACATCGCCGCCTACATGACCGATCTTGGCCAACGCGCCAGGGCGGCGTCACGGCGCCTCGCCGCCGCCTCTACCGGCAGTAAAAATGCCGCCTTGCAGGCGATTGCCGATGATATTGAAGCACACCGCGAAACCCTCATGGCAGAAAACCGGCGAGACATGGAAGCCGGAGCCGCCAAGGGACTGGACAGCGCCCTGCTGGACCGACTGGAACTGACTCCGGCACGTATCGACAGCATGATCGAGGGTATCCAGCAGATCATCGCCCTGTCGGATCCGATCGGCGAAATCTTTGACATGAACTACCGCCCCAGCGGCATCCAGGTGGGACGCATGCGGGTACCCCTGGGTGTGGTGGGCATTATCTACGAGTCGCGGCCCAATGTGACAGCAGACGCCGCCGCCCTGTGCCTGAAGTCGGGTAATGCTACCGTGTTGCGCGGCGGCTCCGAGGCTTTCCACTCCAACCAGGCGATCGCCGCCAGCATCCAGCGCGGGCTGCAACGCGCCGGCCTGCCAGGTGACGCCGTGCAGGTAGTCGCCACCACCGACCGGGCCGCGGTCGGTGCCATGATCACGATGCCCGAAGCGATTGACGTGATCATCCCACGCGGCGGCAAGAGCCTGATAGAGCGAATCGCCAACGATGCCCGGGTACCGGTGATCAAACATCTGGACGGCATCTGCCATGTCTATATCGACGACCAGGCTGATAGCGGCAAGGCTTTCGATATCGCGGTTAACGCCAAGACCCAACGCTACGGCACCTGCAACACGATGGAGACCCTGTTGGTGGCCGACGCCATCGCCGAGGATATCCTGCCGATGCTGGCGGCCGCCTTTACCGAACATGAGGTGGAGCTGCGCGGCTGTGAACGTTGCCAAGAGATCCTGGAAGAGTGTAATCCGGCCAGCGATGCCGACTGGGACACCGAATATCTGGGGCCGATCCTGTCGATCCGTGTTGTCAAAGGCTTGGACGAAGCGATCGAGCATATCAATGCCCACAGCTCCGGACACACCGAGTCTATCATCACCGAAAACTATACCCGGGCCCGCCGTTTCCTCACCGAAGTGGATTCCAGCTCGGTCATGGTCAACGCCTCCACCCGCTTTGCCGATGGTTTCGAGTACGGCCTGGGGGCGGAAATCGGCATCTCTACCGACAAATTCCACGCCCGTGGTCCGGTGGGACTGGAGGGACTCACCTCGGTCAAATTCATCGTGCTGGGCGATGGACAGATTCGCAGCTAACGGCTGGCTTCCCGCCGTGGGGAAGCCAACAAACACACCATGATTGGCATACTCGGCGGCACCTTCGACCCCGTTCACTACGGACATCTACGCACCGCATTGGACGTGCAGCAGGCCCTGGAACTGGAAGAGATCCGACTCATCCCGTTGCGGGATCCGCCGCATCGCAACGCACCGGCCCTTTCACCGGCAGACCGGCTGGCGCTATTGCATGCCGCCGTCGACGACAATCCGCTGTTTCATATCGACACCCGGGAGTTGGAGCGGCATGGAAAATCCTACACCCTGGATACCCTACAATCACTCCGGCAAGAGCAGCCCCTTCGCACGCTCTGCCTGTTGCTGGGCAGCGATGCCTTTAACAGCTTCCACACTTGGCATCAACCGGACACCATACTGGACCTCGCCCACTTAGTCGTGATGCAGCGCCCCGGCGAATCGGAACCGACCCGCTACCACGAACGCATCACCCATAATCCGCAACAACTCCGCCAACAGGCGTCCGGCCTGATCCTGCCGCTGCCGGTTACCCAGCTCGAGATTTCCGCCACCCGGATCCGCCAGATGCTGCAACAAGGCCGGTCCCCCCGTTACCTGCTGCCAGAGACTGTTCTCGAGCTGATCCGGCAACGGCGGCTCTATGAATCGAACTAAAACCGGTGACCCTGGCCGTTTTAATATAAAATTGATTAGCAGTAGTTATTTTCAACCATAGCGTAGAGAGATATGCAGACAGACAAACTTCGCGACCTCATCGTAAACACACTCGACGACATGAAAGCACTGGATGTTAAAGTGCTGGATGTCAGAGGCAAGACCAGCATCACCGACCTGATGGTCATTGCCAGCGGCACCTCCAACCGACACGTCACCTCCATCGCAGAGACCATCGCCTTTAAGGCCAAAGATGCCGGCGAAAACCCGCTTGGCATCGAAGGATTGAAAGAGGGCGAGTGGGTGCTGGTTGACCTCAACGGAATCGTGGTCCACATCATGCAAACCAAGGTCAGAGATTTCTACCAATTGGAGCGGCTGTGGGATATGGACAGCCCGGCAGACAGTGTCCAGAAAACGCATCAGCACTGACACGCCGGTACCGACCTCAACCCTACCCCCCAAGACCCAGCCCGATGGACCGCTTTGATCGCATCTTTGATCTGCATAAACTGCTGAGTGCCGCACGCTACCCGGTATCACGCCAACGCATTGAACAGGAATTGGAGTGTTCACGCGCCACCGCCAAACGCATCATCGAAGCGATGCGGCTCTATCTCAATGCGCCGATCAAATATAGCCGGGAACTGAACGGGTACTATTACGATCCGGATGAGGAAGGGATGTACGAATTGCCCGGCGTCTGGTTCAACAGCAGCGAACTGCATGCCCTGTTGAGTGTTCAGCAACTGCTGGAGAACGTTCAGCCCGGACTGCTGGAACAACAACTGGCACCGCTGAAGAACCGCATTGCGTTGCTCCTGAAGGCCCAGCACATGGGCGGCGAAGCCCTGTCGCAACGGATTCGCATCCTGCGTGCCGCTTCACGCCCGGCGGGCGAGCATTTTCAGATCATCAGCACAGCACTGGCACAAGGGAAACGTCTACAGATCAGCTACTATCAGCGGGCCAGCGACACCACTACCGAAAGAACCCTCTCCGCGCAACGCCTCACCTACTATCGAGACAACTGGTATTTGGATGCCTGGTGTCATCTACGAAACGGCGTACGCACATTTGCCCTGGACGCCATTGAGACGGCACGAATCACGACCCGGCCGGCCAAACGGTTGGCCGATGCCAAGCTAAACCAACATTTTTCAGCTGGCTATGGCATCTTTTCCGGCCAGGCGGAACAGACGGCCCACCTGCGTTTTCAGCCGCTACGCGCTCGCTGGATCGCCAAGGAGATGTGGCATCCGCAACAGCAAGGCCACTTCAGCGAAAGCGGCCACTATGAACTCAAGGTTCCTTATGGGAAAGAGGATGAGCTGGTTATGGATATCCTCAGATACGGCCCCGATGTCGAGGTGTTGGCTCCCGACGCATTGCGCCAGCGTGTACGGAATCAATTACAGGCAGCACTCCGTCTGTACCCGAAAAAATAAGCTACACAAACCGATCCCCGTTCTTTATAATGAACAAGGTTCCTCAGCAGGCAGCCGCAGGGACCGACCACCACACAAATATTGATTAACGCGTCCCCAAACCCCGGACCCGACGACCAACGCATGGATTGCCGCTATGTCATCCCGGGAAAACTTGTCAAAACTGATACAGTTGCTCAGCCTGCTGTTTATATTCTGGCTGATCATTTGGCTCATTTCGTTGCTGTTGTTGCCGCGTGACTACTACTCCAGCGGCTTCTTCCTGCTTGGCCTGCTGCCGATAGTCGGCTGGTTCAGCATACAACCGCGCCGCATCCTCTGGTTCCTGGCGATCCTGTTTGGCGTCAACGGGTTGGGGGATTGACCGGGCGCTATTCCTGTACCGGCCTGACTTCCCGGCCGCTACCGAATCCATGGTAATTAAGTTTCTGGTATACCGCCCGGGGCGTCATGCCCAGCGCCTCCGCCACTGCGCGGACGTCACCGCTGCTGCGTTCCAGATGCTCATGCAGGATACGACGCTCCACCTCATCCGCCGCGCTCTTTTTCAACGCCCGAAGGTCGACAGCACCGCCAACCTCGCGCGCCGCCTGAGGCACAAGATCCAGATGGATATGGCAAATGACATCGTCCCCGGCAAACAACAGGGAGCGTTCCAGCACATTCTCCAGCTCACGGATGTTTCCGGGCCACGGGTGCGCCTCCAGCGTGCGCATGGCTGCGGGAGACACCTCCTTCACCGGTGACTGATAGCGTTCGGAAAACCGTTCCAGATACATAGTTACCAGCGGTGCGAGATCCTCGCGCCGCTCCCGGAGAGGCGGAATGTGCAGCGGCACCACGTTCAACCTGAAGAACAGATCCTTGCGGAACTCACCCTGCTCGACCAGCCGCGCCAAATCCCGATTACTGGCGGCGATCACCCTTACATCGCAGGCGACGGTCCGATGTCCGCCAACCCGCTCGAAGCGCCCCTCCTGCAAAGCCCGCAGCAACGACACTTGCGCCTTGGGTGACAAACAGTCCACTTCGTCCAGAAACAGGGTCCCGCCATCGGCCCTCTCGAAGCGCCCCTGGCGTTGGTACTTGGCATCGGTAAAGGCCCCCTGCTCGTGACCAAAGAGTTCGCTTTCCACCAGATCCGCGGGCAGGCTGCCGCAGTTCACCGCGACGAAGGGCTTCTGCAGCCGGGACGACATACCATGGATGGACTTGGCCAGTACCTCCTTGCCCACGCCCGTCTCGCCGCTGAGCAGTACGGTGGCGCGGGTGTCGGCGATCTTCTCGACCGCCCGCAGCAGGGTCCGCATGGACGGGCTCTCCGCTACCAGGCGCGGCCGCTCCGACACGGGGGCCAGCTCGCGTCCTCCCGAGTCATGGGTCCAGAGCGCATGCAGGCGCTGCTCGATAATCCGCTGCAGCTCATTCGGCGCCCGTACCTCGGCGATGACCTGATGCCCGTCGCTGAAATACTCATCCCCAAGCACCGTCTCGGCGCTGACCGGGTCAAGGTGAATACAGATATCGCAACTCTGGCTGCCCAGGGCGATACGCCGCTGCAGCTCCACCTTGGCATAACCGAAATTTCTCGCGGCTACCCCGCCGAAAATGCTTGAGGTCATGTGACAGAGTCCGGGGGCCGAATGCACCAGGCTACCGAAGGGACAGCGATCGGCATGGATCTGTACCTGCCCGCGGTCACTGGATACAACCTTAAATTCGCCGCCGATGCTGTTTTTCAGCGACACGATGAGCTCGGCGTACCGATCCGGGGTTAGTGGTCCGGTCAGCCGCTCTACCTCACGGTACTTCTCCTCCCAACAGGCACTGGACTTGAAGACGATCTGCTGGATGAAGGATTGCAGGCTGCTGCAACTGGCAAAGGGCGCAATGCGGCGCGCTTCGTTGATGAATGTCTGCAGGAACTCTTCCGGCGTGAGGTCGGCAAAAGCGGCGCTATCGGACATGGTCACTCTCGTTTTCGCGAATATTCCCAAAAGGTAGCAGCTCTTTGAAGAAACACTTCATAAAACTGAAGCCCGGTTTCAGCAACCTACGGAACGCAGTGGCTAAGTCACTGATTTTTCTGCCGTCGCTCGCTGGCCTTTTAATTGCAACAAGAAACGGGCCAGCCTTGTGCCGGCCTACATAACCACAATATGATGAGGAGAAATCAATGTCCCAAGTTAAAGACGAGGTGCTTTCCGCCAACGCCCGTTACGCCGGAGATTTCGGTGACAAAGGGAGCCTTCCCATGCCGCCCGGTCGGCGTTTTGCCATTCTGACCTGCATGGATGCGCGCCTGGACCCGGCCAAATTTGCCGGACTGGCGGAGGGCGATGCCCACGTGATCCGCAACGCCGGCGGGCGCGCCAGCGACGACGCCATTCGCTCGCTGGTGATCTCGTACAAACTGTTGGGCACGCAGGAGTGGTTCATCATTCACCACACCGACTGCGGCATGGAGACCTTCACCAACGAGATCATGACCGGCCTGCTCAAAAGCAGCCTGGAGACCGCCACCGTCGATGCCAACGGCTGGCATGACACGGGAACCGGCCCCGGCTCGCCGGAGGGGGGCTACATCAACTGGCTTACCATCGCGGACAATGCCAAGAGCGTGGTAGAAGATGTCATCCGCGTGCGCAAGCATCCACTGGTGCCGCCCGAGATCCCCATCTACGGCTATCTCTACGACTGCAAGTCCGGCAAGCTGATCGAGGTAACGGAGGCCACTGTCGTAGGCGCCGTCTGAGTCAAATCCCACTTGGGAAAGGCCCCGTCTGCCGGGGCCTTTTTTCCAAACTCCACCGCATCCGGATTGAGGGACGTAATCATTCTGGAGCGAAGGGTGCATCACGACTTCGGCGTTACCATCAGGGTTAAGGGGAGTACAAATTCCATGGCGCTCCCCAGAAATTCAATATAAGCCCTGCATCCAGCCCTGGACCTGTTCCGGCGCAAGACCCCGTCCGTCGGGCCATCGAGCACCTGTTCCTCAAGATTTTCATTGCCATCGGTGACAAAGACCGTTCGCGGATAAGTGTTGACTGGGTTGTCACAGTCTGCCGGACAGGCGACACATGGAACTGAATCATGCAGGGGGTTTGGGTTAAGATGGGCACCACGGAAGCCGTATCGAACCATCAGCAAACCGGTGATTCCTATTCACGGTCAACCGGGAACAACGACCTAATCAAGGGATCACCGCACCGCCAGGAAACAACCCACCCGCCCATGATCATTCACCTCATCTCCGTTGGCAACAAGATGCCCCGCTGGGTTCAGGAGGGCTACCGGGAGTACGCCAAGCGCCTGCCTGCCGAGTGCGCTCTAAACTTGATCGAGATCACACCGGGCCACCGGGGCAAAAGCGCCGATGTGAAACGCACCATCCGGGAAGAGGGCGAGCGGATGCTGAAGGCGATCCCCAAAGGTTGTCGCATTATTGCACTCGATGTCCAGGGCAGGAGCTGGAACACTGAACAGCTTTCAGACCAACTGGGCGAGTGGATGGGGGCCGGCCCGGATATCGCCCTGTTGGTGGGCGGTCCGGAGGGTCTGGCGGAGGCCTGCCTGTCGCAGGCGAACGGCCGCTGGTCCCTGTCGCCGCTGACCCTGCCCCACCCGCTGGTGCGGGTGGTGCTGGCGGAGCAGCTCTATCGCGCCTGGAGCCTGTTACGCAACCATCCCTACCATCGCGCTTGAAACATGGGGCGGGGCGCTCGGGCGGCGGCACTTAATCGGCAGACGCGACACCGCTCGCAACCCGATAATCCCTAGGACATTCTTTACTGTCTTTCATTTTCACACTGGTGTAGGGTTAATGGCTGAGGCCGAAAGGATCTCCAGGCAGGTCGTTACAGAATCCTCGCCTGAATGAGAAAAATAAATAGTGCACCGTTAGCATTACAACCGGTTTATCCAGAAGCAGAAAATACAGGCTAACCATGCGGCCGTCGATCTACCTTGCCTCTCATTCACCACGTCGGCGTGAACTCCTGATGCAGATCGGGGTCCACCACACTGTGATCGGCGTCACCGTCGATGAAACCCCGCGCCCGCACGAAGCGCCAGCGGAATATGTCATCCGCATGGCGCTGGAGAAGGCCCGGGCTGGCCGGCAAGCCACCTCCCAGCGCACACCGCTGCCGGTGATGGGCGCCGATACCGCGGTGGTGGTCAACCAACGGATTCTGGGCAAACCACGGGATCGGCAAGATGCCATCGAGATGTTGATGCAGCTCTCCGACACTTGCCACAAGGTATTGTCCGGCGTCGCCCTGATAGGGCAAAAGGAGGAGACCCGTCTCAGTGTCAGCCAAGTCCATTTTCGTGCCATCAGCGAGGAAGAGGCCATCGCCTACTGGAAGAGCGGTGAACCGGCCGATAAGGCGGGCGGCTATGCTATTCAGGGTAAGGGCGCCCTATTCGTCACCAGATTGGAGGGGAGTTTCTCCGGTGTCATGGGGCTGCCCCTGTTCGAAACCGGTGATCTGCTACGGCGGGTGGGCATCCCCCCCTTGCATGAATGAAGAGATTTTCCATGAGTGAAGAGATACTGGTCAATGTTACCCCTCCCGAAACCCGGGTCGCCGTGATTGAAAACGGCGTGGTACAAGAGATCATTATTGAACGCACCCAGCGCCGGGGATTGGTCGGTAATATCTACAAAGGAAAGGTATGTCGCGTGTTGCCCGGCATGCAGGCTGCGTTCGTCGATATCGGCCTGGAGCGCGCCGCCTTTCTGCATGCCTCGGACATCAGCAACGGCGATACCGTCAGCAGTGACAGCAACATCAACGCCCTGGTGCGCGAGGGCGCGGAAGTGATTGTCCAAGTCGTCAAGGACCCCCTTGGCACCAAAGGCGCCCGCCTCACCACCCATATCTCCATCCCGTCGCGCTATCTGGTCTTCATGCCGGAGCTGAACAACCTTGGCGTATCACAAAAGATCGAGGATGAAACCGAACGCAACCGACTACGGGAGATCGTCACCGGCTTCTTTAGCGACTCCTCACTCAGCGGCAACTTCATCATTCGCACGGCGGCTGAAGGAGTGGATGAAGAAACCCTGAAATCGGATATCCGCTTCCTGACCCGACTCTGGCACGCCATTCAAGACCGGATGCAAACTTCGCCACCGCGTCAGATGATCCACGAAGACCTTCCGCTCTACCTGCGCTCACTGCGCGACTTGATCACGGCCGACGTCGAACGCCTGCGTATCGACTCGCGAGAGAGCTGGAAAAAACTGACGCAATTCGCTGAAAAGTTAATCCCGGATAGTCCCGTGAAGATCGAATACTATCCGGGCGAGCGGCCCATCTTTGACCTGTATGGGGTGGAGGACGAGATCCAGAAGGCCCTGGAACAGAAAGTGGTACTCAAATCCGGCGGCTACCTGATTATCGACCAAACCGAGGCGATGACCACCATTGACGTCAACACAGGCGCCTTCGTCGGGCATCGTAACCAGGAAGAGACCATTTTCAAGACCAACATGGAGGCGGCTCAGGCAATCTGTCGTCAGTTACGGCTGCGCAACCTCGGCGGCATTATCATTATCGACTTTATCGATATGGTGGAAGAAGAGCACAAACGCCAGGTGTTGCGGGCGCTGGAGAAATCCCTGGCACACGATCATGCCAAAACCCACATCACCGAGGTCTCCAGCCTCGGACTGGTGGAGATGACCCGCAAGCGCACCCGGGAATCGCTGGAACATATCCTCTGCGAACCCTGCCCCTGTTGCGGCGGTCGCGGTTCACTGAAAACCGCAGAGACCACCTGCTATGAGATCTTCCGCGAAATCCTGCGCGAGGCCCGTCAGTTCGATGTGGAGTCGCTGTTGGTACTGGCTTCTCAGGAAGTGGTCGACCGCCTGACGGATGAAGAGTCCGCCACCCTGGCGGAGCTGGGCAGCTTTATCGGTAAAACCATACGGCTGCAGGCAGAGTCGCTGTATAGCCAGGAACATTACGACGTGGTGTTGATCTAGGACCTGAGCATTGAAGCGTCTCTATCACTTTTCGGTCAGGACCGTCCGGCGATCACTGATTCTACTGATCATTCTTGGCGGGTTGCTGGTCGTTTCCGGACGATTGCTGGCACCGCTGGCAAAAGAGTATCGAACCGAAGTGGCTAACTGGGCCAGCGAACTGCTGGGCCAACCGGTTGAAGTGGGCCGGCTACGCGGTAACTGGCGCGGACTGGGTCCCGAGCTGATTCTCTATGACATGCGGCTATTCGATCCCCGGAGCCATAAACCCACACTCTATTTGAAAGAGGTACGGATCACCCTCGGGCTGATCGACTCTTTGCGCCAGTTAAACCCCGTGGTGCGCAAGGTCGCCTTCGTCTCCCCCAGGCTCAGGGTGATACGCCGGCCAAACGGTGCCATCACCATCGGCAATCTGGATGAATTGGCTGAACTCAATCAAGGCGACGGAAGCTCAGCGTTCCTGTTGCCGACCCATCTCAGCCTGGAAAAGGGCGAGGTGATCTGGGAGGACCAGACAGTCAACGTCCCACCACTCAGACTCACCGACGTTGACCTGAATCTGCGCAACGGTGGCAGCCGGCATCAACTTAACGGCAGTATCAGCCTGCCCGGCGAGCAGTCGGGAAAACTTGAACTGGCCATCGACCTGCGCGGACAACTGAATCAGGTCGATAGCTGGAGCGCCCGCAGCTATATGCGCAGCAGTGGCATCGACCTGGCCTTTTTGCTCAACCGTCGCGTGGCAGACACCTACCGCTTTAGCAACCGCCAGGCGGATATCGAGCTGTGGGGCGAGTGGGATCACGATGGTTTGATCAATCTGGAAGGGACCACGGAGTGGGAACAGGTCGCCATCACCCGGCAGACAGCGAATCAGGAACAAGGAAGCAACACCTTGGGACTGGATCGGGCCTCGGGCACTCTCCGGATACAACGACAACCGGCCGGTTGGCAACTGGATTTGGTCAACCTGCTAGTCCAACGCAACGGCCAAAACTGGCCCCAATCACAGATTGGCCTCATCGCCCAACGGGACCCGCAAGGTCACTGGCGTCTGCGTGGCGGAAGCAGCCGACTGAGGCTGGAAGATATCCATGCCATCAGCACCCTGTTCCCGCTTCCGGACCGCAATATAGAGCAGATGTTAAAGCGGGTGGAGGCAAATGGCAGCCTGAACAATCTACGCATCGACATGCGCCAAACCGAAGACGGTACCAATTGGTCAGCCAGCGGCGAAATAACCGACTTCACCTCCAAGCCTTGGCAAGGCTTGCCTGGGGTGCATAATCTGCCACTGGCCTTCTGGATGGATGATCGGCATGGCACCCTCTCCGTTGATGGGGACGAGGTCTCCGTAACCTTCGCCGACCTATTCCGGGACCCGCTGATACTCAAGCGGGTGCAGGGCGATCTAAGCTGGCAACGCCAACAAAATGGTGACCTGGCTATCGCCAGCGAGCGCCTGTTGGCGGAAAATGACGATATTCATTCACTAAGCCGCCTGCGCATGACCCTCCCCAAGTCGGATCAGGAACCGCTGTTTCTGGATCTGCAAAGCGACTTCTGGGATGGCGACGCCACCACCACACATAAATACCTGCCAACCGGCATTATGAGTAAGGACGTGGTCGCTTGGCTGGACCGCAGCATCGGCACTGGCCATGTCACCGAGGGGAGCGTACTGGTGAGAGGTCCACTGTCCGATTTTCCCTTCGAAAAACGACCGAGCGGACGCTTTGAAGTATTTTTCAATGTAGAGGACCTCCATCTCGATTATTGGCCGGAGTGGCCGGCACTGAATAAGGTCCGCGCCGATGTACGCTTCCTGAACAACAGCTTCGATACCTGGGTCAGCGGCGGCGAAATTCTGGATAGCCGCCTTACCGCCGCCCATGCCCGGATTGATGAGCTGGCCCGCACTTCACCGCTTGAACTGAACGGAAGTGTGGAGGGGCCGTTCAACGACACGTTGCGGCTGTTGAGAGAATCACCGCTGAAGCACGATTTTGCCTCACTGGTCAAAGGCCTTGAGGGCGAGGGTGAATCGCAGTTGGAGATCGCATTCAAGCTGCCGGTTGATGACGGTTCCCCGTTCAAACTGGATGGGCGACTCCAATTTATGGACTCCACCCTGCACCTGGCACCCTGGCAGATATCTCTCAACGATATCCGTGGTGATCTGCAGTTCGACCAGGACCATATCTATGCCACCGGCATCAGCGGGAAAGCGTTTGATCTGCCGATCAAGGTCGATGTCTCAACCCCAAAAACCAATAGCCATGCCACCCGCATCAGCGCCACCGGCAATGTGCCGGTGAGCACGTTGCAAAAGCAGTTCCCGGCCTTAGAGCAAGCCGCCTTCGTCACTGGCAGTAGTCGCTGGACACTGGATCTGGATATCCCCCATATCGCCGCCGGACCCAACGCGCCGGTGCCGCTGCGCGCCCATTCGGACTTGGTCGGCGTTCGCATCGATCAACCCGCACCGTTCGGCAAGAAACCGCAGGCCGTACGCCCCCTGCTGCTGGAGACCCGGATTGACAACAAACCGGTACAACAGCTGCATATCCGCTATGACGAGCAACTGGATATGGCCCTGGCTGTCGATCGCAGCCACCCCGAACAACCGCGGCTGACTCGGGGGGGCATCGTGCTCGGTGGAGAGCGGGCCACACTTCCGCAAAAGCCGGGCATTGAACTGACCGGCCGACTAAAGAGACTGCAACTCAAGCCTTGGGTTGACCGCCTCCAGACGCAGTCCGGCGACATCACACTGCCCCCGCTTAACCACGTATCACTGACGATTGACCAACTGGAAATCGGTGAACAAAAAACCGATCAGGTAAGCCTTGACCTGGATCGGGGAGACACCCACTGGGAAGGGAACCTGGTCAGCGACTGGGCGGATGGAGCGGTTCGCATCCCCGTCAAGATTTCCCCGCCCGGCGTAGTCAGCGCCAAACTGAAGAAGCTACGTCTGGACCCCTGGCTGGAACTGCTGGGTAACCACACAACCGCTACAGATACAGTACCCCTGGAGCGCCTGATCCTGACCGCTGACCAGTTGAGCTTCAAGCAGGCATCGGTCGATGCATTCAATCTGGACCTGGCACAACAGAACCAAAGCTGGCAGGGCCGCTTCAGCAGCAGTCGGTTTGATGGGGAGATCACCATTCCGCAACAGCTACCGCAAGCGCCGATCAAGCTGACTTTAAACCGCCTGGATCTGAGTCTGGACGACAGCCTGTTCAGTCACCCACAGCGCTCGCCGGCTCAACCGCATGAACCGCTCGATCCGAACCGAATACCGGCCCTTGAAGCCGAGGCAAAGGAAGTCATCATCAACGGCAAACCGTTCGGTACACTGCAGTTGATCACCCAGCATCGCGGTAACTCACTGGCACTGCAGACCCTTTCACTCAACTCGGAACGCCTGCAGCTCTCCGCTACCGGCAATTGGCAAGCCGACACAGCGCTGTCATCCCAATCGCAACTGGACATCTCTCTCTCCAGCCGTGAATTGGGCAGCGTACTCAGCGATCTTAAATTGTCGAATAATATTGATGGTGCACCGGTTGAGATCGACAGCCGATTGAACTGGCAAGGATCACCCATTGATTTTAGCACGCGTCTACTCAGCGGCCAGTTAAGCATGCAGATCGGCAAGGGACGCTTTCTGAAGGTCGATCCGGGTGTGGGACGACTATTTGGCCTGTTCAACCTGGGAGCACTGCGTCGTCGCCTGACGCTCGATTTCAGTGATATCTTCAAAAAAGGTTTCACCTATGACAGTATCGCGGGCAACTTCATACTGGATACTGGGGATGCCTTCACCAACGACTTCCGCATGAAGGGACCGTCGGCCAACATCGAACTCTCCGGCCGCATCGGCCTGGGTGATGAAGATTTCGACGCACTGGTCACCATCACGCCCAAAATCTCTTCCAGCATACCATTGGCCGGCGCCATCGCTGGCGGGCCTGCCGTAGGGGCCGCCCTGTTTCTCGCTCAGCAGTTGGTAGGCGATTCCATCGACCGGGTTACCCGCCTGGAATATATGGCAACCGGCAGTTGGGACGATCCGGTTCTGACCCCAAAAACAGGTAACAACCCAGAGGGCACCAGTCAGGCACTGGAGCAAAACAAGTCAGATACCGCCGAGAATGAACCCACCACCACCCCGTCCACAGACAGTCAAAACAACAGGTCGAAAACACAACCCAGCCCTAGTACCCCAAATCCGGCTGCTTCGCCAAGCGAGCAAGATAAGCCTTCGGGGTTCTTTTCCCGTCTACTGGATAAAATCAAACCCACCGGCCCGGCCTATCCTGAGACAGCGCCGGACAAACCCTGAACGACAGCCGCACAGAACCCACCGATCCCCCTTATCAGGGAGCGTGTGACACAACAGATTCCCAAAAGGCACCGTAAATACGATCAGAGAAATGGGCGGCTATTTTGGAGCAATTGCCAGACTACCTTTGAGCGGACACGGGGGTCTGCCCCTACTTGGTCCGCAGTAAGGGTTAATGCTATGCTCCGATCAGATCGTTATCTGATCGCAGTCTTTGATTAACCAGGAAACACGCTTACACATGAGCAGAGAAAAAAACAGAATTTCCGCCATTCAGATGGCCACCGGACCCAATGTCAGCGCCAACTTACTGGAGGCGGAACGGCTGGTCACCGAGGCCGTAGAGAATGGTGCCGGGCTGGTAGTCTTACCGGAAAATTTCGCCTTCATGGGTAAACATGACAAAGATCTCTGCGCCCTGCGGGAAGTTGATCATGACGGACCTTTGCAGGAATTTCTCAGCCAGTTGGCCAAGCGACATGAGATCTGGGTGGTGGGTGGCACCATTCCGCTGGAGGCACACGACAATAGCAAAGTGCGTGCTGCCTGCATCGTCTACGATGACCAGGGCAGACGGGTTGGCCGCTATGACAAGATACATCTGTTCGATGTCAACCTGATCGAAGCCAACGAACGTTATGTCGAATCCGAGACCATTGAGCCCGGCGACCAAATCGTCGTGCTTGACTCACCGTTCGGCAAGCTGGGCATTGCGGTCTGTTATGACTTGCGTTTTCCCGAACTGTTTCGCCGCCTGCTGGACAAAGGGATGGAGATTGCCTGCATGCCCTCCTCTTTCACCGCCATCACCGGCAAAGCCCATTGGGATACCCTGGTACGGGCGCGGGCGATCGAAAACCTCTCCTATGTCGTGGCGGCCGCGCAGGGCGGATTTCATATCAACGGACGGGAAACACACGGCCACAGCATGATCGTGGATCCCTGGGGAAACATCCTCTCCCAGGTGCCACGCGGCACCGGTTCGGTCAGTTGCAAACTGGATCTGGGCTACCTCGCTTCGCTCCGTCGCAATTTCCCGACCATCAACCACCGAAAACTCTAACCGGTTGGCGCTGTCTACCCTAACAGGTGACACGCGCCTCAGCCGGAAAACCCCTCATCGGGAGCCGAGAAAAAGCTCACAACCCGACAACCGTAACGGCTCAGCAACCACAGGATTAACAAGCTACCAGCATGTCAGACACCATTGAAATCGCACGCAATACCCTCCTCGCCCCCGCCTCACTCAGCGACAGCGATCTTGACCGAGTGATGGATCAGTTGCTCACCTCGCAGATCGACGCCGCTGATATCTATTTTCAGTCCAGTCGACTCGAATCCTGGGTGCTGGAGGATGGCATCATCCGCGATGGCAATTACAACATTGAACAAGGTGTCGGGGTACGTGCCATCAGCGGCGAAAAAACCGGTTTCGCCTATACCGATGAAATTGCCTTGCCGAGCCTGCTGGAAGCAGGAAAGACCGCTCGGGCGATCGCCCGGGCCGGCAGCCACGGCAAGACCCGGCTCAGTCGCACCACGCCGCGGCATCAGCTCTACACCCCACTCAATCCTCTGGAGACTATGACCGAAGACGAGAAGGTCGATCTCCTGCGTAAATTGGACGCCGAAGCAAGGCGACAGGATCCCCGGGTTCAGCAAGTGATCGCCAGCCTGGTAGCCGCCCACGACGTGGTCATGGTGGCCGCCAGCGACGGCACCCTGTGTGGCGATGTACGTCCCCTCGTACGTTGCAATGTGCATGTCATTGTGGAGTCCGATGGGCGTCGCGAACAGGGTTCCAGCGGCGGCGGCGCTCGCGAAGGATTCCAGTTTTTCATAGACCAGGAGCGTGCCCTGGGTTACGCCCGCGAGGCGGTACGCCAGGCCCTGGTCAATTTGGATGCCGAAGATGCACCCGCGGGCAGCATGACCGTAGTACTGGGCTCCGGCTGGCCGGGCATCCTGTTACACGAGGCGATCGGTCACGGACTGGAAGGGGACTTTAACCGTAAGGGCACCTCCGCTTTCTCCGGCCGAATCGGCGAAAAAGTCGCTGCCGACGGCTGTAACGTGGTAGACGACGGCACGCTGCCGGGTCGGCGCGGCTCGCTCAATATGGATGATGAAGGTACACCCTCTCAATGCACCGTACTGATCGAGGACGGCCGACTGAAAGGCTATATGCAGGACAAGCATAATGCCCATTTGATGGGTAGCCACTCCACCGGCAACGGTCGTCGTGAATCCTATGCCCACCTGCCTATGCCGCGCATGACCAACACCTACATGTTACCGGGCCAGCATGACCCGGGGGAGATCATCGCCTCGGTCAAGCAAGGCCTCTATGCGGTCAATTTTGGTGGCGGTCAGGTGGATATCACCTCAGGCAAATTCGTCTTCTCCGCCAGTGAAGCCTACCTGATCGAGAACGGTAAGGTGACGCGTCCGGTGCGCGGCGCCACCCTGATCGGCAGTGGCCCGGAGGTGCTTACCCGGGTCAGCATGATCGGCAATGACCTGGAACTGGATGCCGGCGTCGGCACCTGCGGCAAAGATGGCCAGAGCGTCCCCGTCGGCGTCGGTCAACCCACCCTGAAGATAGATAACCTCACCGTCGGCGGCACCAGCGCCTGAACCCTTGATTGAGAAAACCCATGACTGAGCAGCAGATATCCGCCCGTCAGGCGCAGCTAGAGCAGATGGTCAACGACCTGTTGAATGAAGCCAAACAACAGGGCGCCAGTGCCGCCGAGGCGGCCGTCTCCAGCGATAGCGGCCTCTCCATCAATGTTCGCAAGGGCGACGTGGAGACCATTGAGCACACCCGCGACCAGGGACTGGGCATCACCGTCTATTTCGGCCAGCGCAAAGGTACCGCCAGCACCTCTGACTTCCGGCCGGAGGCGATCCGGGACACGGTCCGAGCCGCCTGCAATATCGCCCGTTTTACCAATGACGATCCCTGTAGCGGTTTGGCTGACGCCGACCTGATGGCGACCGATATCCCCGACCTCGACCTCTACCACCCTTGGGACATCACTCCGGAGTCCGCCATTGAACTGGGCATACGCTGCGAAAGTGCCGCGTTGGAGCTGGATCCGCGAATCAGCAACACCGAAGGCGCGAGCGTGAACAGCCACAGTGGCCTGCACGTCTACGGCAACAGCCACGGCTTTATCGGCGGCTACCCCAGCAGCCGCCATAGCCTTAGCTGCTCGGTCATCGGCCAGCAAAACGGTTCCATGCAGCGCGACTACTGGTACACCGTTGGGCGCCGCGCCAGTGATTTGGAATCGGCACAGGATGTGGGCCGTAAAGCCGGCGAACGCACCTTGGCGCGGCTCGGCGCACGTCAACTCAGCACCCGACAGGCGCCGGTCATTTTTCGCGCCGATATCGCCGGCAGCCTGCTACGCAGCCTGATCAGCGCCATCAGTGGTTCCAGCCTTTATCGCAAAGCCAGCTTCTTGCTCGACCAGCTGGGCGAACAGATCTTTCCTACCCATATACAAATTCAGGAAAACCCGCGCATACCCGGCGGTCTGGGCAGCGCCTCATTCGATAGCGAAGGAGTCGCCACCTACGACAAACGGATCATCCGGGACGGCGTCTTGCAGACCTACCTGCTGGGCAGTTATTCGGCACGCAAACTGGGGATGCAGACCACCGCCAACGCCGGAGGGATACATAACCTCAGCATCACCCCGGGGGAACACGACCTGGAAGGCCTACTGCGGGAGATGGGTAGCGGTCTGCTGGTGACAGAGATGATGGGGCACGGAGTCAATATGGTGACCGGCGACTACTCGCGGGGCGCCGCCGGCTTCTGGGTGGAACAGGGTGAAATCCAGTATCCAGTCGAGGAGATCACCATCGCCGGAAACCTGAAGCAGATGTTCGCCCAGTTGCAAGCTGTCGGCCGGGATGAAGAGCGACGTAGTAGTATTCGCACCGGTTCGCTGTTGATCGAACAGATGACGATCGCCGGCGAATAGGTTGGCACCACAGATTTTTAAACGCTGAAAAAAGAAACGGGACCATCAGGTCCCATTAACACTCCTCCAGGCTTATATGCAGATACGTCCAGGACGTCCTTATTTTTCTTTGCCTGTTGTTATCAGACTCACCACTCTATAGTTTAACGGCGGCTTGCGTCTGTACGGCGCCTTGCGGCTGCGGTCCCAGAAATAACGGACCGGTCCCCCTCCTACTATCACAACGATGGGCCAAACATAACCCGTGCCCATCCATTTTTCAATATCTAATCCATTGATAATAAAATGAATTAGCTTTTTCCATGCCCGCATCCAACATTTGCATTGGCCGGGATAAAAACCGTTCGCTACAGTAAACGGATCATTCCTACCAAGTCAATAACATTTTTTTGGCCCGCTGGACGGTGAATACGCAGCTTAAACCGGGATGTTCGCTTACCCTCCCGGACAAAATGCCGGCTTGTTCAATCGACAAGGTGACAACCCCAATATGTATAAGGCAGCCGGATTCAAATCACTGGGCAAGAAGACCCTGGATAGGTTATCCTTATGCATTGTTATTTAAACATAAGATAATCGGATAGCTATGCAAACCATTCCTGATATCACCGATAACGAAACCTGGATCATCCGCACCACCTTGCGTGAACGGTACAACCAAGAGGTTGAACTGCAGCTGGCAGATTCAGAAATCCGTCTGCGCCCCTCCGACCGGGAGTTGAGCGCCTGCCCAGTCTGGTACTGGCAGTGGGACGGCTGTCATTTCGTTATCTTCAAGACCGGCGACAAGAATTACCGCTGCCAATTCTTTTACAAGCCCTATCGCCAATACGGTACCGGGGTCTACGAATATACCGATATCACCGAGTGCGCCGTGTCGCTGCTCCAAGCCCAGGCAGACTTCGAGGCGAAGGAGCGCGGTGACATCTAACTTAAGGAGTTCATCTCGCAGAGACACAAAGCACGCAAAGGTTTCTGATAAATCAATGTCGCTAATGCAGACCACATGCACCACCTTGTCCGGTCGACGACGGTTAGATGTGAAATCAGCACCCTGTTTTCTTTGCGCTCTTGGCGTCTTGGCGAGAGATTGACCAAGACATCGCGCCGGACGTCTGATGCGTCCGGCTGACCGAACGGAAATCATTACTAAAACCTATGAGAGGAAGATGAAAGCATGACCAAGAAAAACGCTTTCTATGCACAATCGGGCGGTGTCACCGCCGTTATCAACAGCTCGGCCTGCGGCGTCATTGAAACCGCCCGCAAGCATGCCGACCAGATCGGCACCGTCTATGCAGGACGCAACGGCATCATTGGCGCCCTCACCGAAGAGCTGATCGACACCAGCTTGGAATCGGATGAGGCAATTGCCGCCTTGCGCAACACCCCCTCCGGCGCCTTCGGCTCCTGCCGCTTCAAATTGAAGAGCCTGGAAGAGAACAAGCGCGAATATGAGCGACTGATCGAGGTATTCAAGGCGCACAATATTGGTTACTTCTTCTATAACGGCGGCGGCGACTCCGCCGACACCTGTTACAAGGTGTCCCAACTGTCCGAGAAAATGGGCTTTCCGGTCCAGGCAATCCACGTCCCCAAGACCGTGGACAATGACCTGCCGATCACTGACAACTGCCCCGGTTTCGGCTCGGTCGCCAAGTACATCGCCGTCTCCACCCTGGAGGCCAGCTATGACGTGCGCTCCATGGCCGCCACCTCCACCAAAATCTTCGTTATCGAGGTGATGGGACGCCACGCCGGCTGGATCGCCGCCGCCGGCGCCCTGGTGGAAGATTACGGCATTCCGGTTATCACGCTCTTCCCCGAGGTGGAGTTTGATCAAGAGACGTTCCTGGCTGCGGTGGATGCCAAAGTGAAAGAGCACGGCTACTGCTCGATCGTCGTCTCCGAAGGCTGCCATTGGCCGGATGGCAAATTCCTGGCCGAGCAGGGTACCCGCGACTCCTTCGGCCATGCTCAGTTAGGTGGTGCGGCACCTGTTGTGGCCAATATCGTCAAGGATGCCCTGGGCTATAAATATCACTGGGCAGTCGCCGACTATCTACAGCGCGCGGCCCGCCACCTCGCCTCCGCCTCCGATGTGGAACAAGCCTATGCCCTGGGGGTAGCGGCTGTCGAAAAGGCGCTGGAAGGGAAGAACTCCATCATGCCGACCGTGGTGCGGGATGCATCCAGCCCCTACCAGTGGCACATCGGCGAAGCCCCGCTAAGCGAAGTGGCCAATGTGGAAAAAATGATGCCGATGGACTTCATCTCCGAGGACGGCTTCGGCATCACCGACAAGTGCAAGGAGTATCTCTACCCGCTGATTAAGGGCGAAGCTTATCCGGCCTATGACGATAACGGCATGCCCCGTTATGTAACCCTGAAGAGCGCGGTAGTGGATAAAAAACTGCCGGAATTTGAGCTCTGATTAAATTGGGCTAACCGGGCAGAACTGGGGCAACCGGCAGGACAAACGCTATATATCCTGCCGGTCACGCACCGAGTGAAACGTGATGCTTGATCGGCGGGAATAGCCCATATCAGGGCCATATCCATCAAGAAACTTATGGGAATATCACCTAGAATTATAAGATCTTTTGAAAAAAAGCCTTAGGTCAGGTCTAATAGCCGGCTCATTTTCACACTTTTTGTACGGCGAGAACCCATGAATCTGGATAGAGTTACTTCGGGTAGTGATGTACCCAACGAGATCAACGTCATCATTGAAATTCCTGCCCAGTCCGATCCGGTCAAATATGAACTGGACAAGGAGACCGGGGCGATGTTTGTGGATCGTTTCATGTCCACCTCCATGCGCTACCCCTGCAACTACGGATACGTGCCCCACACCCTCTCCGCCGACGGTGATCCGGTTGATGTCCTGGTGGTTACCCGCTACCCACTGATCCCCGGCTCGGTCATCAAATGCCGCCCCATCGGGGTGCTGAAGATGGCTGACGAAGCCGGTGATGATGCCAAGGTGCTGGCGGTGCCCATCGATAAGCTCTCCAAGCGTTACCGCAAGGTTGAGAGCTTCCGCGACATCAGTGAAGACACACTGAATCAGATCGCCCATTTCTTCGAGCACTACAAGGATCTCGAGGAAGGCAAATGGGTGCGCGTACAGGGCTGGGGAGGCGTTGACGAAGCCAAGCAAGAGATCCAAGATAGCATCTCCATGTTTAACAACGCACCGGAAAAACCCAACTTCTAACCCGCTAGGAGCCTGATGGGCTCCTGCAGTATCGGGGCGACATCATTTACTGGGTGACCCGACGCTGCCCCAACAGGGCAGCGTCATCGCGCCAGAGATGGCGCGCCAACGGGAACCCAATGAAAAATTTGCAGGACAGACAATTTACACGGCCGCGGGCCGCCCGTCAGGGTGCGGCACAAGGGTGGAACTGCCGCATGAGAAATTGGCAGGAGAGCCAATTTACACGGCCGCAGACCGCCCGTCAGGGTGCGGTACAGGGATGTACCGCATGAAAATCTGCATACTCTCCGACAGCCATGACCACATACCCCTGCTCGATTACGCCGTCGCCGAAGCCCGCGACCGGGGCGCCGAAGCGGTGGTCCACTGTGGTGACGTGGTCGCCCCCAGCACTTTAAAGTGCCTGAAGAAGCATCACCTGCCCACCCATGTCATCCACGGTAACAATACCGGCGACCTGTTTACCCTGGGACAGATGGCGAATGACCCGGAAAATATCATCCGTTACTACGGCATGGATGCCGCACTCGAGTTGGGTGGTAAAAAGATATTTCTGGTTCACTACCCCCATTATGCCCGGGCCATGGCGGCAACCGGGGACTGGGACTTGGTCTGCTGCGGCCACAGTCATAAAGTCAATGTGCAAGAAATTCCCAATATCCGCGGCGGGGTAACCTTGTTGGTCAATCCGGGTACCGTGGGCGGCGTGGGTGGTTCCCCGGCTACCTATATCATGGCCGATCTTGATACCATGAACTTTGAATTCCACGAGATCCCCAAAAGCATCGAGCACCAGTCATGAGCGACCTGACCCATTTCAACCAATCCGGAGAGGCCCACATGGTGGATGTGGGCGCAAAACAGGAAACATTGCGCACCGCTGTCACAGAAGGCCGCATCTTCATGCTCCCAGAGACCCTGGCATTGATTCAACGGGGCGATCATAAAAAAGGCGACGTGCTGGGTATTGCGCGTATCGCCGGCATCATGGCGGCCAAAAAAACCGCTGACCTGGTCCCCCTCTGCCACCCCCTGGCGCTAACCCATGTGAATATCGATCTAACCCCGGAACCGGCCCAGTCTGCCGTCCACTGCGTGGCCACCGTCAAGACCCGGGGACAGACCGGCGTCGAGATGGAAGCACTCTGCGCCACCCAGGTCGCCCTGCTGACAATTTACGACATGTGTAAGGCGGTCGACCGCGGCATGTCGATCGAGCAAGTCCGTCTGCTGGAAAAGGCGGGAGGGAAATCGGGCCACTGGCGACGCAATTCAGACTAATATCGGCGCTTTATCTGACATTAGTCAAATCAACCCCTCTCTCCTGTTCCATTCACCCCAGCACCCCCTCTAGTATCCATGCGATTATTGTGTGTATTGAGGCGGGCTGCCGCCCGCTCTCTTTTAATTCTTGTGGAGAGCCTGATGAAAACATTTATCACCTGGACAGACGAACTCAGCGTCGGTATCGAAGAGATCGACGAGCAGCACAAAGTGCTGGTCGGCATGATCAACCGGATGCACGACGCCATTTCACAACGACACGGCAGCGAGGTAGTGGAGGGCATTCTCAACGAACTGGCCGAATATACCCGCATTCACTTCGCAGTGGAGGAGAGCCTGATGCGCATCCTCAATTTCCCCGGCTATGAGGAGCACCACGATTTGCATGAGGAGCTGACGCAACAGATTGTTGAACTGCAGAAAAAGATTGCCGCCGGCAAACACGCCATCGGCTTTGAATTGATGCATTTTCTCAAGGTATGGCTATCCAAGCACATCATGGAGGAGGATATGCAGTACAGCGGCTTCTTCCTCGCCGCCGGTGCCAATCCCCAACTCGGTAAGCGCTCCTGGGTCAAGCGACTCTGGTCGAGTATCCACGGCTAACCCCTGCTCCTGTCGGTTGCCCACATACCCCGCTGTAGCGGCGCCACGCGAATTGGGGTATGTTCGCAACCTTTGACAGCCAAACAGCCGCCATGAACCACTTTTACCATCAGGCAACATTTCTCACCAGCGCCGCCAAACTTGAGCAGTCCCCCCCCGATACAGGCGCCGAAGTCGCCTTTGCCGGCCGCTCCAACGCCGGCAAGTCCAGTGCCATCAACGCCCTGTGCCAGCAGAAAAGCCTGGCCCGGACCAGCAAGACACCGGGGCGCACCCAGTTGCTCAATTTTTTCGCACTGGACGCGGAGCACCGCCTAGTGGATCTGCCGGGATACGGCTATGCCAAGGTGGCGGAAAAGATCAAATTGCAATGGCAGGCGGAGTTGGCCGCGTACCTGGAGCAACGAAAATCCCTGCGCGGGGTCATCTTGCTGGCAGATGTACGTCACCCCCTGAAGGAGTTTGACCTGCAGATGCTGGAATGGAGCGGCAACATCCAGCTACCGGTCCACATCCTGCTAACCAAGGCGGACAAACTCAAACGAGGTGCCGCCGCAAAAAGCCTGTTGCAGGTAAAAAAGGCCCTGAAGGAGATCAACGGCATCCACTCGGCCCAACTCTTTTCTGCCCTGAAACGTGAGGGGATAGACGAGGCGCACGCGGTGCTAGACCGCTGGCTCGGCCTGGCCAGTAATCCGTCCGATATCTCGCCGGAACCGGCGTAGGAACCATCCCGATTCCTGCCTCTTCTGTCGACTCGCCGTACCTCCGGGGCAACCACGGGGGGTTGCCCCTACACCCGTTACCGATCCCTGGGCAAAGCCGCTCCCAGCCATCCTTGGCCTTCGCGGCATAAGCCCATCCCTGGGCAAAAAAAGACCCTGCCACCCAAGGGGAGTCGAGGTGTGCAGGGTCCTAGATCCCGACATGGGGTCGTCGGGGACAGGTCACTTGGGGAGAAGTGACCGCGCCAGCTGGCGCTACTTAATGAGATAGCAGAAATCTAAAATAGTTCAATGTCGACTGTTTTACTGGGTTACCCCGAATTTCTCGCTGCCCTAGAGGTCACGAGGGCATTGAGGCCCCGTTATGACGGGCGCATCAACATTCGCAGTAGTGGGGTAGCGTGGCATGCGGATCAATGCGCCTCATCCCAATTGAGGCCGATTCCGATATCCACCAATAGCGGCACCTCCAAGCTGGCCGCCCCTTCCATAAAGCGGCGGATCCGTCCGCACACCGGCTCCAGCTCCGCCTCAGCCACCTCAAAAACCAGTTCATCGTGCACCTGCATAATCATCTTCACGGCAGGTTGCGTGGACTCAATCCAGCCGTCGACCGCCAGCATGGCCCGCTTGATGATATCCGAAGCGGTACCCTGCATGGGGGCATTGATGGCGGTCCGCTCAGCGGCCGCCTGGCGCATCTTGTTTCGGGCATTAATCTCCGGCAGATAGAGCCGTCGGCCGAACACTGTCTCCACATAGCCTTGGGCATGCGCCTGTTCACGCATCCGCTCCATGTAGGCGCGCACGCCGGGGTAACGATCAAAATAGAGATCCACATACTGCTGCGCGGCCGCCCGCTCGATACCCAGTTGTCGGGCCAAGCCGAACGCCGACATTCCGTAGATCAGGCCAAAGTTGATCGCCTTGGCGGAGCGGCGCTGGTCCGCCGTGACCTGATCAGGGCCGTCGGCGGCAAACACCTCGGCCGCCGTCGCCCGGTGGATATCCACGCCTGCGGCGAACGCCTTCAGCAAGCCGGCATCGCCGGACAGGTGTGCCATGATCCGCAGTTCGATTTGTGAATAGTCAGCCGCCACGATGCGGCATCCCTCATCGGCGACAAAGGCCTGGCGGATACGTCGTCCCTGTTCGCTGCGTACCGGAATATTCTGCAAATTGGGATCTGATGAACTGAGGCGACCGGTGGCCGCCACCGCCTGATGGTAAGAGGTATGGACCCGGCCGGTCTGCGGATTCACCATCTGCGGCAACTTGTCGGTATAGGTGGATTTCAACTTGGCGCAGCCGCGGTGCTCCAGGATCAGCGCCGGCAATTCATAGCCTTGATCGGCCAGCTCCTGCAACACCGATTCGGCCGTGGATGGCGCGCCTTTCGGGGTTTTCGCCACCACCGGCAGCCCCAGTTCCTCAAAAAAGATCTGGCCGATCTGTTTGGGCGAGCTCATATTGAAACTGCGCCCGGCGACACCATAGGCTTGCTGCTCCAACTCGTGCATTCTGCCCGCCAGCTCATGGCTCTGTTTGCGCAACAGCGCCCCATCGATCTTCACGCCACAGCGCTCCATGCGTGACAGCACCGATACGAGGGGCACTTCCAACTCCCTCAGAAGCGTTGCCAGGCCGGCCTCCGCCTCTAACTCAGGCCACAGTTTTTGGTGTAGACGCAAGGTGATATCAGCATCCTCAGCAGCGTAGGGCACCGCTTGTTCCAACGGAATCTGGTCAAAGCGCAGCTGTTTACTCCCCTTGCCGGCGACCTCTTCATATTTGATAGTCTTCACACCCAGGTATTTTTCCGCCAGTGAATCCATATCGTGACGTGTCGCCGTGGAATCCAGCACATAAGATTCCAGCATGGTGTCGTAGGCAATCCCCTGCATGGCGATCCCATAACGGGCCAATACGCTCATATCGTATTTCAGGTTCTGGCCAATCTTGCGGCAACCCGGATCCTCCAGCAGTGGCTTCAACTGTTCCAGCACCCAATCCCGCGACAACTGCTCCGGCGCCCCCGGATAGCAGTGGGCTACCGGCACATAGGCCGCTTCCCCCGCCTGCAAGGCAAACGAGACACCGACCAGTTCGGCTTGCATGTAATCCAGGCTGGTGGTCTCGGTATCAAAGGCGAACTCGCCCGCCTCCCGCAATCGCGCAAGCCAATCGAAGAACGTCGATTGATCCACCAGCTGTTGATAGTCCGTTTCAGCCGGCTCGTCCGGCACCGCTTCCGGTTCCGTGTCGGCTGTTGCATCCGACTCCTGTTCCAACGCCTCCAGCAGTCGCCTCGATTCAATCCGGCCGTACCATTCTCGCAGTGCCGGCAGATCCGGCCTGACCGGCCTTAGGTCACCCGGCCCTTGGGCCAGTTCGATATCCAGCTTTATCGTGGTCAGTTGGCGGGACAGGTCCAACTGCTCCAAATGTTGGCGCAGATACTCACCCACCTTGCCTTTGATCTCATCGGCGTGCTGTTTGATACCTTCAATCGACCCATACTCGGCGAGCCACTTCACCGCCGTCTTGGGACCGCACTTGGGAATACCGGGAATATTGTCCGAGGAGTCCCCCACCAAGGCCAGGTAATCGATAATCTGCTCCGGGGTCACACCGAATTTATCGATCACCCCCTGCCGGTCCAGGCGGCTGTCAGTCATGGTGTTGATCAACGTAACGTGTCCATCCACCAACTGCGCGAGGTCTTTATCGCCGGTCGAGATCAGGGTATGCATCCCAGCCTGGGATGCCTGAGTGGCCAAAGTGCCGATAACGTCATCCGCCTCCACACCCGGCACCATCAATAGCGGCAGTCCCATAGCCTCTACAATCCGGTGTAACGGCTCGATCTGCTCCCGCAACTCATCCGGCATAGGGGGACGATTGGCCTTGTACTGATCATACATCCGATTGCGGAAACTGCCGCCGGGCGCATCGAACACCACCGCCATATGGGAGGGCTTATATTCGCTCATCAATTTTCGCAACATATTCACCACCCCCACGATGGCACCGGTAGCCTCTCCCCGAGAATTGGTCAGGGGTGGCAGGGCATGGTAGGCACGGAACAGATAGGAGGAGCCATCCACCAGGATAAAGGGGCTGTCTGAAGTCATCTTTTCTCTTTTACTAAATTTGCAGGTTGCCAAGTATTGATAGCGAAGGGGCAGGATACCGCATCGAACCCCCGCACCGATAGCCGGAGCACCTGCCCCTGGCTAATCTGGATCGCAACACAAAAAAGGCACCCGACGACGCAGACCCTATACTAACTTCATACACCACCTTTACCGTTCAACACGAATAAAACGCTGGTAAATGAATGAGAATAAACACTTTTATACCCACTCCCCCTGTGCTAAATAGATAGAAATAATGGATAAGGAGTCCGCATGCCCCTCACCTTTGCCTTTGATGTATACGGAACGCTAATCGATACTGCGGGCGTCACGGAAAGCCTTAACCGGCTGGTGGGAGATCAGGCGGCACTGTTCTCCAGCCGCTGGCGCGACAAGCAATTGGAGTACTCATTCCGTCGAGGCCTGATGCAGGATTATGTGGATTTTTCCGTCTGCACCCGGCAAGCGTTGGCATACACCGCTACCCAACTGAATCTCCCAATCAGCGATCAGGCAACACAGGCGCTGCTGGACGAATACCGCCGACTACCGGCCTTCCCTGACGTCCCTTCGGCCCTGGAGCGACTACAAGCGGATGGCCACCGTCTCTACGCCTTTTCCAACGGTTTGCCGGATGATCTGGAGGCACTGCTTGATTCGGCGGGCATCCGCGAGGCCTTCATCGATATCGTCAGTGTCCACGAAATCCGGACATTTAAACCGAACCCTGCCGTATACCGACATTTCCTGGCCCGTAGCGGTACTGACGCCGCCGACAGTTGCCTGGTTTCCAGCAATCCCTTCGACCTGCTCGGTGGTATGGCGGTCTCCATGCGCACCGCCTGGATCAGGCGTAGTGACGCCAATCATTTTGACCCCTGGGACAGACAGCCCGACCAGACCCTCGCCTCGCTAACCGAACTGCAGCAGGCGTTCAACGAATAGCCAGACAACAGCAAAATGGAACGGACCGCCATGCCGATGAACCAGGAAGTCACAACAAGCATCCGTATTCCCCCGTGGCTGCTCTATGGCCTGTTCTACGTCGCTGCCGCAAAGGTCAGCCTGCTGTTTGCACTGTACGAAGGTAACGTCTCTCCCATCTGGTTTGCATCGGGTGTCGCCTTGGCGGGGATCTTCCGGCACGGCTACGCCGTATTGCCAGGCATCGCCCTTGGCGCGTTGACCATCACCCTGTCATCCAACAACAGCTTACTGATCAGCGCCGGCATGACCTTCGGCATCCTGCTGGAGACCATCGCCGGTTATTGGATGATGCATCAATTCTCCGATATACGTCGGATGCTGGTTAAGCCGACCCATTTTACCCGCTTTCTGCTATTCGGCGTGGTTATTGCCCCCCTATTCAGCGCCGTTACCGGCAATCTGATGCTGTGGAGCGGCGACCATGTTCCGACCACTTTGATCTCCGGCTCGATCGGCGTCTGGTGGGTGGGGGACGCGGTGGGGGTCCTGATCATGACGCCCTTAATAATGGCCTGGCACGCGCAGCGACCGCCTTATCTGGCTCGCTCTCCCATTGAATGGATATCGCTGATCAGCGCCGCCCTATGCATCTGTTGGTTGCTGTTTGGCGGTTTAATACCTGAGCACCTGCAGCGTTACCCGATCACTTTTCTGCTGGCACCCCTTGTAGTATGGTGCGTGTTCCGTTTCGATATCCGCACCACAACCCTGCTCATGCTGTTCGTCGCGGTATTCGCCCTCACCGGCACGACCCTGGGTCACGGCCCGTTCTCCGTGAGCGACGACCGGTTCGCCATAATTTTTCTGCAACTCTATTTCGGCACCATCTGCGCCACCGGCCTGCTTGGCAAGGTGATACTCGACGAGCGCCAGACCCACCTGCAGGATCTGAACCTCGCCGCCAAGGTGATCAAGCACTCACCCGACGCCATCGTCGTAACCGACAGCCATGGGGGCATTATTTCGGCCAATCCGGCCTTCGCCAAAAACACCGGCTATTCACTGAATGAACTTCGGGGCAACTCCATCAGCCTGATCGAATCCGGCTACCATGACACCCGGTTCTTTACCGACATGTGGAATCAGATCAATCAAAAGGGCGAGTGGCAGGGAGAGATCTGGAATCGAGATAAAAGTGGCGCCATCCTGCCGGAGTGGCTCAACATCATCGCACTCAAAAACAGCAACGGCGGACCCGACTATTACATCGGCATCTACTCGGATGTGGCACGCCAGCAGCAGGTGATGGACCGAATTCATCGCTTGGCCTACTACGATATTCTGACCAAACTGCCTAACCGGCAACTGTTCAACGACCGCCTCGACCAGGCACTGAAGTACGCCGGGCGCAACAACCAACTGCTCGGCCTGCTGTTTATCGATCTGGACCGTTTCAAGAACATCAACGATACCCTGGGACACTCTACCGGCGACAAGGCGTTGGCCCTGGCGGCCAAACGCATGCAGGAGTGCGTCCGTCAAACCGATACCCTGGCGCGCCTGGGCGGCGACGAGTTCACCATTATCCTGCAGGATGTGAACGAGGAGTTTGACACAGTGCTGGTGGCAGAAAAGATCCTGCATGTCTTCAAATCCCCGATCATGCTGGACAAACACGAGCTCTATCTCACCCCCAGCATCGGCATTGCCCTGTTCCCGGATAACGGCTCTACAGTGGATGACCTGATCAAATTCGCCGATACCGCCATGTATCGCGCCAAGGAGCTGGGCGGCAACAATTACCAACTGTTCGACTCCAACATGAGCGAACCTTTCCATTGGAATCTGGAGGTGGAAACAGCGCTGCGGCATGCCATCGAAAACAACGCCATCAAGCTGCTGTATCAACCGCAGTTTGACTTGCACACCGGCGCCATTGTGGGACTCGAAGGGCTGGCACGCTGGAATGATCCGCAGATGGGCGTGATCTCACCCGGCACCTTCATTCGAGTGGCGGAGAATACCGGCCTGATCCACCAACTCGGCGAACAGGTGCTGGCCATTGCCACCAAGCAGGCCATCCAGTGGAGTCAGTTGGGAATCACCGGCTTGCGCATCTCAGTCAATGTATCACCCCTGCAGCTAAAACAGCAGGAGTTCTTTGACCGGGTCAAGTCGATCACCGAGCGCTGCCAGAGCAGCGGCAATAGCATCGAGTTGGAAATTACCGAAACCAGCCTGATGGAAAATGCCGAATTCATGGAAGAGGTGCTGGTCAAGCTCGCCTATATCGGCCTGGAGGTGGCCGTGGATGACTTCGGCACCGGCTACTCTTCCCTGAGCTATCTGAAACGATTGCCCATCAGCCTGCTGAAGATCGACCAATCGTTTGTACAGGACCTACCCAGCAATACCAACGATACCGCCATCTGCCGGGCGATTATCGCCATGGCCCACAGTCTTAATCTGCGGGTATTGGCCGAGGGCGTGGAAACGGAGGCACAGATGCAGTTCCTGCGGAAAGAGAACTGCGACGAGATGCAGGGGTTCCTCTACAGCAAACCGGTTTCTGCCGATGAAATTTCAGAGATGATTCGCCAGGGGTTCTGGCACACCAATGTCTCCCAGGGCTCGTTGCGGCAGAAACAGCCAAGCGGCGCCCCGACAGACCACCACTGAGAGAAAATGCAACCGCTCAGCGGATTACTCCTCGAAGTAGGTGTACCCGTGCAGCCCCGCCTCCAGCTCGCTGAACAGGGACGCCGTCTCTTCGCTGTCCAGGCCCATTACGGCCATCTTCTCCCGGTACTTTTCCAGCATCACTTCAGGGGAGAAGTGAACATAGCGCAACAGTTCATCCACCGAATCACCCTGCTCCGGCTGGGTCAGGCGGTAACCGCCTTTATCGTCCAACTCCAGGTTGACGGCATCGGTATCACCGAACAGGTTGTGCATATCACCCAGAATCTCCTGGTAAGCCCCCACCAAGAAGATACCCAGCAGATAAGGTTCACTGGGAATCAGGTGATGCACCGGCAAGGTGCTCTCCACACCATCCTGATCGACGTAGTTTTCGATACAGCCATCCGAATCGCAGGTCAGGTCATGCAGCACAGCACTGCGCTTCGGCTCTTCATTCAGCCTGTGCAGCGGCATCACCGGGAACACCTGGTCGATTGCCCACACGTCCGGCAATGACTGAAACAGGGAGAAGTTGCAGAACAGACGATCGGACAGTTGCTCACGCAACTGGTCCAGCAGTTCGCGGTGACGGCGCGAACTGCTGCTCAGGCGCGGCATCAACTGGCTGCAGATGGTGTTGAAGATACCCTCGGCCAACGCCCGTTGCTCCAGGTCCAGCACGCCGCGTTCAAACATATCGTGCGCCTCTTCCAGGCCGTGTCGCGCCTCCTGGTAGAGTTCCGTGACGGAATAATCGTCCAGCCCCACCAGCTCAGCCAGCGAACTGAGCACCTCCGGGGCATCCTCCGGCAGTTGAATCCGTTCCAGTGTCTCCGGCGCCGGATCGCTGTCGATCACATTCACCATCAGCATGGCGTGGTGCGCGGTCATGGCGCGCCCGGATTCGCTGAAGATATTAGGATGGGGCAGTTCCTGCTCTTGGCAGATGCGGGCGATCGCCTTCACTACTTCGCGGGAATAACTTTCCATACTGTAATTCATCGAGCAGTCGTGCCGAGAGCTGGTACCTTCATAGTCGACACCCAACCCACCGCCGACATCTACCACCTTGATCGCAGCACCCAGTCGATGCAGCTCACCAAAGAACCGCGCCACTTCGCCCATGCCGCGACGGATATCACGCAGATTGGGTATCTGGGAACCGATATGGGAGTGCAGCAATTGCAACCGGTCCAATTTGCCGACCGAATCTAGCCGTTTAACCAGCTTCAGTACCTGCATAGCGGTAAGACCGAATTTGGATTTCTGTCCACCCGAATCCTGCCAGTAACCGGTACCGGATGAAGAGAGCCGCACCCGTACACCCAACAGCGGCTCCACCCCCAGCTCCTCCGCCGCCGACAACACCAGCTCCAGCTCAGAGGGTTTCTCAATGACGATATAGACCCGATGCCCCAACTTCAGACCAATCAGGGCCAGACGGATATATTCACTATCCTTGTAACCGTTGCAGACAATCACACCACCCTGTGGCGCATGCGCCAGCACGGCCGACAGCTCTGGCTTGCTACCCGCTTCCAGCCCGACACTCCCCTCTTCCTTGGCCAGCACCTCTTCCACCACACTGCGCTGCTGGTTGACCTTGATCGGATAGATCGCCATATAGCGGCCGGTATAATCGAACTCCTCCATGGCACTACCGAATGATCCGCACAGCGCCGATACCCGCTCATGCAGGATATCGGTAAACCGCAGCAGCACCGGCCAGGATAACCCTGTCTTTTTCACTTCATGGGCCAAACGATAGAGATCGATCTCCACATCCCCATCGCGAATCGGACGTGCCACCACGTGCCCCTGCTCATTGATACCGAAAAATCCGTCACCCCAGCGGTGGATGCCGTAGTCCTGGGGCACGATGTGTAACTTGTGTTTCATAATAGGCGGCTGCAAGGCGGTCAAAAGATGGGCGTATGATAACCGATCAAGCCGCTTGAGATAGAGCGATCGAAGAGGGAAATAGTAAAAAATCGGGTGGAAAACGGGCGCACCGGGGAAATGGCCGTCAATCGCCCGAACGACAGAGGCGCTTCACCTCGTCCCTGGCCTTGCGCAGTGATTCACGAAACTCCTTGTCCGACAGATAGCGGCGCGTCCCATCCGCCTGCAAATCATAGAGACCGGCAGCTGATTCATACTCTCGCACGCGGTCTTTCGCCTCGATACAGGCGCGTTTACGCTTGGCCTCTTCCGCCGCCCGCTTCTTCCTGGCCTGCCGCTTCTCTTCGCGCTCTTGCTGATAAGCGTCCAGCATCTTCTGGCGCAATTCCCGACGCTGCTGATCCGTAGCCGGCGGTTGATTGCCTTGAGCCGGTGCGCGCAGTTTGAGTCGCAACTCCTCCGATGACTGATCAACAGGGGGACGGTCACCGAACTGGGTGCGGCCCTGCTCATCCACCCAACGATACACCGCTGCAGAAGCGGCCGTCAGCCAAAGCACGCCCAGCAGGAGCGCCCCGATACAGATAATCCGTCCCTGAAGGCGTCTGTTCATATCGATCCGCAATCCTCACTCATGCCGGCCGGGCAACCTGCCCGTCAATCGGGTCCGTAGAGCGCCGCCTTCTCTTCGATGCCCACCTGACCTTTTGGTTTCAAGCTATCCAGGTCGGGGTGAACCACCTGGTTCCGCCCTCTATTTTTTGCTTCATACAACAGGCCGTCCACCTGTTTGACGAAGACCTCGGCAGAAAGATGGCTGTCTCGCTGATAAACGCTCACCCCCATGCTGGCGGTGACAGATAGCGGTTGGTCACCCACCATCACCGGTGTCTCTTCAATGGCCGCCCGCAGACGCTTGGCCGCATTGACCGCCCGCGGCAAGGGCGTACCGGGCAATATTAGCGCAAACTCTTCGCCGCCATAGCGGCAGGGGATATCGATCTTGCGCAATAGGGTAACCATCAACTCGGCGGTGTGACGCAATACCAGATTGCCCACCTCATGACCCCACTCGTCATTTACCTGCTTGAAATGGTCCAGGTCGAGCATAATCAGCGCCGTGGGTTGCCCGGAGCGGTGTGTCCGCTCCAGCTCCTGTTCCAAGGAGTGGGTAAAATGGCGGTAATTGAATAGACGGGTCATCGGGTCCGTCAGCACCAGCCCCTTCAACACGACCGCCTCTTCACGCAGCGCAATCAGGGCTTCAATATATTCACAGTGGCTCTCACCAACGGGGCATTGCGGTTTTTTATTGTCTTTGCTGTGCATGCGAACCCTAGCCGTGGACCATCCAAAGTACCGATTCTACGGATTAGACGCACAAGTTGCAGCATTTACGCACAGATAAACAGCAAACGGGACTGATCATGGCGGTATCACCACAATTTTTAATAAACGCCAAGCTGCCGCCACACCCGGATCTTTGCCCCGCCCTTATCGGTACAGACAGTGTGTCGGGTAAGGTAAAAAAAGGGGTGTCTTGCGACACCCCTTGCAAACGGCTTCTTAATCGACTGGGGTCAGAGGATGTAAGCCCGTTCATCATGCTCCGAGATATCCAAGCCTTCGACTTCGACTTCCTCGGACACGCGCAGCCCGACAATCATATCCACCAGCTTGAGCAGGATGAAGCTGACAACCGCCGTATAGGCTATGGTCGCACCAAGACCGAGCGCCTGTACGGTGACCTGATCGGCTATGCTGCCGCTCTCCACACCGAGCCCGGCACCGCCCAACGAGGGAGCCGCGAACACGCCTGTCAACAGGGCACCGATGGCACCGCCGATACCGTGCACGCCGAAGGCATCCAGGGAATCGTCATAACCCAGGGCACGTTTGAGCTTGGTGGCCCCCAGGAAACAGCCCACACCGGCAATCAACCCGATAGCGATAGCACCCATCGGACCGGCGGTACCGGAAGCCGGGGTAATGGCAACTAGACCCGCCACCGCACCGGAAGCGATGCCCAGAACACTCGGCTTACCGTGGACCATCCATTCACTGAACATCCAGGCCAGTGCCGCGGCCGCGGTAGCGATCTGGGTGACGGCCATAGCCATACCTGCCGTACCATCGGCTGCCAGTTCTGAACCGGCGTTGAATCCAAACCATCCGACCCACAGCATACCGGCACCAATAATGGTGTAAGTCAGGTTATGCGGCATCATCGGGGTACCGGGGTAACCTTTACGCCGACCCAGGACCAGGGCGGCCACCAATCCTGCCACACCCGCATTCACATGCACCACAGTGCCACCGGCAAAGTCCAGGATTCCCATGCCGCCCAGCCAGCCACCGCCGCCCCAGACCCAGTGGGCGATCGGTGCGTAGACCAAGGTCAGCCACAATCCCATAAACAGCAGCATGGCGGAGAACTTCATACGCTCGGCGAAAGCGCCCACCACGAGTGCCGGGGTGATGATGGCAAAGGTCATCTGGAAGGTCATAAAGACCGTCTCCGGAATCGTGCCGCTCAGGCTGTCGACGCCTACTCCGGCGAGGAATGCCTTGCTCAACCCACCCCAGTAGGCGCCGTCACCGCCGAAAGCGATACTGTAGCCGTACAATGCCCAGAGTATGGTCATCAAAGCGGTGATGGCAAAGCACTGCATCAACACCGACAAGGTGTTCTTGGAGCGCACCATGCCGGCATAGAACAGGGATAAGCCGGGGATCGTCATGAACAGCACCAGCGCGGTAGCGGTCAGCATCCAGGCAGTGTCGCCGGAACTCAGCGTGTCATCAGCCAGTGCGAGGGCGGGCGCGGAAAGAAGCAGTGCACCAGCCCCACGATAGATAATCTTCTTATAACTCATAGTGATTCTCTCTAGTCGTAGGTTGTCAAAGTGCTTCCGGTCCGGACTCGCCGGTACGTATACGCACCACCTGTTCCAGACTGGAGACAAATATTTTCCCGTCACCGATCTTGCCGGTTTTAGCCGCCTCGCTGATCGCCTCGATAACCTGATCCAGCTTATCCGCGGCTATCGCCACATCGACCCGGATCTTGGGCAGAAAATCGACCACATACTCGGCGCCGCGATAGAGCTCGGTATGACCTTTCTGACGACCGAAGCCTTTCACTTCCACTACAGTGATACCGGATACACCGATCTCGGAAAGCGCTTCGCGTACGTCATCCAGCTTAAAGGGCTTGATGATTGCAGAAACCAGTTTCATTACATGTTCTCCTGCTGTTTGTAAGAGGGTTAGCCATTCTGGTTAATGGACCGGAACCAGCCGGCCCGGCTTGCCCTCTCTTTTGCAGCTCCCGTGCCAATAGAAATAATTTCTAAATAATCAATGACATACCAACATCCATTCAGAGAACGCACCAAAATCGGTGCACCAAGAAAGCGCTGGGGCAAAAATACGCACCATAATAGTGCAAACACAACTTCCTCCGCGTCGTAGGACTGGACAACAGACCCCGCCCCCGCTATCGTGCGCCCATGATTGATGCCAAGCTTTTAGATGATCTCGCCAAACGGGTGGCCGGCAGTGTGCCGGTCGGTCTGCAACTGTTGCAGGATGACCTGCAAAAAAACCTGCGTTCGGCACTCGAGGCCGGCCTCAGTCACCTGGAGCTGGTGACCCGGGAAGAGTTTGAAATTCAGCGTGCCGTGCTGCTGCGTACCCGGGAAAAACTGGAAGCACTGGAACAACGGATCGCCGAACTGGAGCAGCAGACCCCATCGTCCGACTGACAGACCGACACAACCGATAGCCGGTCAGTAACGACCGGCACGACACCCACCATGGAAGGTGAACATGTCCCTCGCAACACTGCACAGCCGTGCCCGTAGCGGCATTCAGGCCCCTCTGGTAACCATCGAAGTGCACCTGGCCAATGGCCTGCCCGCTCTCTCCATCGTCGGCTTGCCGGAAATGGCGGTAAAGGAGAGCAAGGACCGGGTTCGGGGCGCCCTGCTCAATTCAGGTTTTGAATTCCCGCCACGCCGCATCACCATCAACCTGGCGCCGGCCGACCTGCCCAAAGAGGGAGGACGGTTTGATCTGGCCATCGCCCTCGGTATCCTGGCGGCCTCGGGGCAGATACCCACACAACAGCTGGACAACTTTGAGTTTATTGGCGAACTGGCCCTCTCCGGCCACCTGCGACCGGTCAAAGGGGTGTTGCCGGTAGCCCTGGCGGCCCGGGACGCCGGCCGTGGTTTGATTCTTCCCGAGGAGTGCGCGGCCGAAGCTTCACTGGTCAGCCAAATTCCGCTGTTCCCGGCCCATCACCTGCTGGCCGTCTGTGACCACCTGGTCAAAGGGGACGGGATCCCGCCATTTGCCGGCTGTCCCACGCCCCATCGCCAAACCCGCCAACCCGATCTGGCCGATGTCAGGGGACAAGCGCACGCCAAGCGGGCATTGGAGATCGCCGCCGCCGGCAGCCACAGCTTGCTGATGATCGGTCCACCCGGCACCGGCAAGTCCATGCTCGCCTCCCGCTTACCCGGCATCTTGCCCGACATGAGCGAACAGGAGTCGCTGGAAACGGCCGCCATCCGCTCCATCAGCAACCAGGGTTTCTCCAGCGCCGACTGGCGCCAGCGCCCATTCCGCGCGCCGCACCATACCGCCTCCGGTGTCGCCTTGGTGGGGGGTGGCAGCAACCCGCGACCGGGGGAGATATCCCTGGCCCACAACGGCGTGATGTTCCTGGATGAACTACCGGAATTCGACCGTAAGGTGCTGGAGGTGTTGCGAGAGCCGCTGGAGAGCGGTCAGGTAACCATCTCCCGCGCCGCCCGGCAAGAGCAGTTCCCCGCCCGTTTCCAGTTGATCGCCGCCATGAACCCCTGCCCCTGCGGTTACCTGGGTGACAGCAGCGGACAGAGCTGCCGCTGCAGCAGCGACCAGGTGGCGCGTTATCGTGGCCGCATCTCCGGACCGCTGCTGGATCGCATCGACATGACCATCGAAGTCCCCCGACTACCGGCCCATGCGTTGAGCAACAACCGTCCGGCGGTTTCTGAAACCAGCCAGGCGGTACGTACCCGGGTGGTACAAAGCCGCCAACGACAACTGGCGCGTGCCGGCTGCCCCAACAGCCAGCTGACCGGTCGCCGACTGGATGAGCACTGCCGTCTCTCCGGCGAGGCGCGCCAACTGATCATCCGGGCCATGGATCAACTGGGACTCTCCGCCCGCGCCTATCACCGCATCCTGCGCTTGGCCCGCACCATCGCCGATCTCGCACAGTCGGACGACATCCAACCCGCCCATCTCAGTGAAGCGATCGGTTATCGACGCCTGGATCGGCGACACTGACACCATCCG
>NZ_JBNKFS010000020.1:0-78724 GCF_050289425.1 Sedimenticola sp.
GCCAGGGTGTCGTTTCAAGACGTTGCTCCAACTGTTCCAGTGCTTCGAACAGTTGATCAAAAGCCGTTTCATAGGCGTGCTGGGTGCGGGCAAACCCGGCTTTATAAACACCGTTGTTGATGCGCTCGTAGATATAGGCGTTGATCTCGTCAATCTGTCCACGCAATGGTGTCGGGTAGAGATCCACTGTCGGCTCTCCCCACTCATCGAAGGCTTCATTGAACATGCGGATGATTTCGGAAGATTCGTTGTTGACGATCAAGTCACGCTGTATGTCGTACAACACCGGGACCGTGACCACACCGTCGTAGTCCGGTTTTACCCGTTGGTAGAGCTGGGCCAGTTGGTGATAACCATGTACGTGATCCGTGGTGGCACCGGGGTAGTTGCCGAACAGCCAACTCTCTTCCGGCATTATCGGGTTGACCACCGATACCGAAATGACCTTTTCCAACCCCTTCAGCTTGCGGTAGATCAGGGTGCGGTGAGCCCAGGGGCAGGCCAGTGATACATAGAGATGGTAACGGCCGGGCTCGGCCTTGAAACCGCCCTCGCCACTGGGTCCTGCCGCACCGGTGGGCGTGACCCAGCTGCGGAATTGGGATTCCCAACGTACAAATTCTCCAGCCTGATTGTTTCGCATAGTTAGTGTTCTGTAGTGGTAGGGGGTTATCGAAAGCGCGTCGGATAGCGCGTGATGCCACGAAGAGGCCCTAAGGCAGGTCAAACAGCAGCACTTCCGCCTGGTCGATGCCGGTCAACGATACAGTGGGTTCGTCTGACAGGGTGATGGCGTCACCGGCGCTCAGGGTCTCGCCATTGATGAGCACTTTCCCCCGGGCTACATGGAGATAGGCGGTGCGCCCCGCTGCCAAGTCATGGCTGACGGAATCGCCCTGTTCCAACAGGGTGCCGTAGAGCAAACCATCCTGATGCGCGCTGATCGATCCGCTGCGGCCATCCGGAGAAACCAGGATCTGCAGGACACCGCGTCGCTCCGACAGGGGGAAATGCTTCTGGTTATAGCCGGGTGTCACACCCTGTCGATTGGGCAGCAGCCAGATCTGCAGCAGATGCACCGGTTCGTTGTGGGAGTGGTTGAATTCGCTGTGCAGGACGCCCGTTCCGGCCGTCATGCGCTGCACCTCGCCGGCCGGGATAACGGTGCCGTTCCCCATGCTGTCCTTGTGCTCGAGCGCACCGTCCACCATGTAGGTAACGATCTCCATGTCCCGATGCGGGTGGGTGGGGAACCCGCCGGAGGGGGCAATGTGGTCGTCATTGATTACCCGCAGGATCGACACCCCCATATGCTCGGGGTCGTAATAATCGGCGAAAGAGAAACTGTGGTAGCTCTCCAGCCAGCCAATATTGGCATGGCCGCGTGCCTCGGCTGTTCGGATCTGTTTCATGAATTCGGCTCCTCTGGTTGATGGATAGAGTTTAGTTGTTTAGTATTTGTCAATAAATATCATTATATGCAAATAACTATTACGAATAGTGAAACAATATGACTTGAATGCCCTGCGCAGTTTTGTTGCGGTGGTCAATGCCGGCAGCTTCAACAAGGCGGCGCAGCAACTCGATACCAGCACTCCGGCTATCAGTCGCCGCTTGGCAGCGCTGGAGCGGGAGCTGGGCGTGCGGCTGATGAACCGTACCACCCGGCGCTTTGATCTGACGGAGTCCGGTCGACAGTTTTATGCGGATGTCACCGCTATTCTGCAATCCCTGGAGGAGGCCGAAGAGCGGATCAATTGCGCCAGCGAAACCCTGAGTGGCACGCTGCGTATTGCCGCCCCCCTCAGTTTCGGTATCCACTGCCTCGGTCCGTTGTTACCCGCCTTTCTCGAACAACACCCGACACTACGTCTGCAGGTTCAACTGGAGGATCAGTTAACGGACTTGATTGCCGGGCAGGTGGATCTGTCGATACGCATCGGGGCGCTGTCCGATTCCAGTTATGTCGCGACCCAGATCAGCGAGCTGCCACGGGTGGTCTGTGCGTCACCGGATTATCTGGCGCGGCGGGGCGAACCCCGTGTACCGGCCGATCTGAAACAGCACAACTGTCTGCATTACAATAACCTGAGCCTGCGCGAAGAGTGGAGTTTTCAGGGCGACAAAGGGGTGGCTCAGGTCGAGGTGGGGGGAACGTTCTGTGCCAATAACGGTGAGTTGTTGTGCGAGGCGGCCCGGCAGGGCACGGGGGTGGTGGTACTGCCCGGCTTCCTTGTCGAGCAGGCTATTCAGCGGGGAGATTTGCAGCCGATCCTGACCGACTATCGTGCGACGCCTTTGGGGCTGTTTGTACTGCGCCCATCCCGCACCTTTACCCCGGCGCGCATCCGGTTGTTCATCGAATACCTGCAGCAGGCGTTTTCCGATTCTCCCTAGAATATCGGGGAGTCGCTGCAGGGACTTTATGAATGGCGGGCGATATGGGATAACAGGCCGATGGATGCGGGAACGAAAGGAACCGACAGGTGAGGCGAATGGGGGAGTTATGGGATTGATGGATTTTTTGAAAACGCTGACGACCGGTAAGGCCACCGTGGCCCAGGAAAAGCCGGAGCCGGTGCATTATAAAGGTTTCGACATCCAGCCCGACCCACTGCATGAAGAGGGCCAGTACCGCGTGCAAGGCTGGATATCCCAAGGCGATAAGCGCCACCATTTTATCCGTGCCGATCTGTTGCCGACTTATGCGCTCTGTGTCGAAGAGACGCTGCGCAAGGCGCGCGTACTGATCGATCAACAGGGAAGTCATCTGCTGTCATGAACCGCCACCCCACTGTTAATCGACACTATTTGATCGGTTCGATTTTTATCGCGCTGGGTCTGGTGCTGATGATGGGCGCGTTCGGTATCGGACCGCTCTCTCCAGCGGATCTGAATGGGCCAGCCTGGATTGGTGTAGCGACAGGTATGGTGTTTGCGGCTGCCGGTGCGGCGGTGATGCTGGGGCGTGACGCGCCTCGTCTCAGGCTCGCCCTGGTAGTGACTTTGTTGGCAGGTCTGGCCGTGATCGGTAACTGGATCGCGTTCGGCATTGGGGAGCGTACCTGCAACGGCAGTATCGGTCTATTGTTTGTCCTGACGGAGCAATCCCTCAGCGGTCTGGCTTGCCGTATCCCTTTCGCTGTCGGGGCGATAATGACCAACGGTATCCTGCTGTATGCGGTGGCCACACTGATTCAGAAAATAGCGGGTGGGCCGCCACGGCTGAATCGGCTGGTGAAACTGGCGGAGTGGCTGATGTTGTTGTCATTGGGACCGGTGCTGATTCCGCTGATCGCCGCACTGCTGCTCATGGCGGTGAGCGGCGCACTGTGGAAACGCCTCACCACCGGTTTCTGGCCGCGTAATGAGGCATTTATCCAGCGGCGTCGACTGAAACGGACACAGGGTCGTGGCTGAATCACCGCAAGACCATTCCGGCAGCGTGGCGGCGTATGCTGAATAGCGCGGCCACCACCATCAAGCGGGTGGGTCGGGGGCCGTTGCGCCTTTCGCCGGAGTGGTTGTTGCTGTCGCTACTGCTGATCGGCGGCATACTGTTTGCCATGCAGGCGCAGTGGCTGTGGCGCATCGATCAACTGTTCTACGATATCCAACTTAAAACCTGGTCGCGCGCGGCACCGGACGATATGGTGATCGTGGCCGTCGATAGCGCCAGCCTGTCGACCTACGGACGCTGGCCCTGGCCTCGGTCCCTGCATGCCGACCTGATCGACCGGCTCAGTGAACAGGGTGCGCGGGCGATCTTTATGGATATCCTGTTTGTGGAGCCGGAAAGACGTGATCCACAAGGGGACGCCCGGCTGGCGCAAGCGTTGGCCAGCAGCGGCCGTGTCTATCTGCCGGTCATTATCGAGCAGCAGTTTGACCGGTTGGTCGAGACCCTCCCCATGCCGACCCTGCGTGAGCAGGCCAAGGGGCTGGGGCATGTTGATATCGATCTGGATCCGGACGGCATCGCCCGGCGCGTGTTTCTGCGCGAGGGATTGGGCGAGGCCCGTTGGCCCAGTATCGCGGTGTCGATTCTGCGGGGGATGGAGCCCTCGATATTGGCGTCGTTGCCGGGCGGCCGCAACCCCGCCACCGCCTCTACCGGGCCGCAGACGATCGTGCGCGATAACCACGTTTTGATTCCGTTCGCCGGACCTCCCGGTCACTTTCACCGCATCTCCTACCAGGATGTCCTGCAGGGTCGCTATGCTGCGGACACCTTCGATAACAAGATCGTATTGGTCGGCGCAACGGCACCGGGACTGGGTGATCTGTTGCCGACGCCACTATCCGGTTACAACCGGCCGATGTCCGGCGTTGAGATCAATGCCAATCTGATCGATGCCCTGCGGCGCGGGATCACCATTGAATCACTGGGTCAGGCGCTGCAACTGCAGATTAACGGCGTGATCCTGTTTTTGGCGTTTCTCTCGTTCCCCCTGTTGAAGCCCAAGGTGGTGTTGCCGGTGCTGAGCATTGTTGCACTCATGACCTTGGGTATGAGTGCGCTACTGCTGCACGGGTTGCATATCTGGTATCCGCCGACCGCGATCCTGATCGGCCTGTTGTTGGGCTTTCCGCTCTGGAGTTGGCGCCGCATGGTACGTACCGTGCACTACTTTGAGCAGGAGTTGACCCGGCTGCGTGCCGAACCACGCGGTATCGGCTTTGCCGAGATTCCGGCCGAGATTAGCCGCGGGCTCGATTTTCTGCAGGCAATCCTGCAGCTCGAGGGCTGGATCCTGTTGGATGCCGGTGGAGCGGTCCTGCAACGGAATGGCTGGCAGGCGCCACCCACGGCGCCGATACTGCCGGTCCCCGCTGAACCGCTTATCCAGCAACAGCGGCTCTGGATCCGTATCCCCCGGGGCGACAGCTACTGGCAACTGGGTGTCGAGACGGCTCAGGAGCGGGTGGCGGATGAGCCTTCGCTGCAGTTGCTGGTCGACTACACCCAACAGTTTGCCGTCACCTATCTGCCGGAGCGCCGGGGCAATGTGGAGTTGGTCGAGCGTCAGGTACGCCGGGTGCAGACCGCTATTGCCGACCTGCGGGCGGTACGCCGGCTGCTGTCGGACATCTTGCGCCAGATGGTGGATGGGATGTTGGTGATCAATCTGGGTGGTGAAGTAGTGATGCACAACGAGCAGGCCGTCCGGTTGCTCGGCTTGCAGGATGAGACGGATTTGGCGGCACAAGACATGTTGTCACTGGCGTCCCAGTTGGAAATCAAGCAAGAGGGGGGGCTGGCGGAAGCCTTTCGCCAGGTACTGGTTGAGGGTGAAAACGCTTCCTTGGAGGGGCGTATTCCCCAGGGCAGTGAACTGCTGATCCAGCTCTCGCCTTTATCGGCGGCCGGTGGTCACTTCAACGGGGCCATTATTATCCTCTCTGATATTACCCGCCTGAAAGAGAGTGAACGCGCGCGCACGCAGACCTTGAATTTCCTCTCCCATGACCTGCGTTCCCCCTTGACCTCCATGATCTCCATGTTGGAGATTCAGCGCTCCGGAGTAGGCCAGATGGATATGGCCGAGATGACAGAGCGCATTGAACAGTATGCGCTTAAGGCGTTGAAGCTGGCGGATGACTTCCTGCGTCTAGCGAAGGCAGAGAGTGCCGATTACGACAATTTTCAAGAGGTTGATCTGGTATCGGTGGCGCATAGTGCGTTGGATGCGGTATTTGCCGAGGCACAGGAAAAGTCGATCCGGCTGTTGCGCAACCGGTTGCTGGAGCAGGCCTGGATCAAGGCCGACGGGGCGCTGCTGGAGCGCTGTCTGATCAACCTGCTGGAGAACGCCATCCGTTACAGTCCGGAGGGATCGACGGTGGCGTTACAGATGGAGGCGGGGGAGGGAACGGTACGTTGTCTGGTTATCGATCAGGGGCCGGGTATTGCCGAAGCGGATCAGGCACGCATATTCGCGCCGTTTCAACAGGTCAGAAAGAGCGATGACACCTCAGGAAAAGGTACCGGCCTGGGACTCGCGTTTGTCAAAGTGGTCGCCGCGAAACATCGCGGCCAGATCAGTGTCGAAAGTGAAATCGACGGTGGCGCACGCTTCTGTCTGTCGCTGCCTTTTGACCAGGATGAACCGCTGTAACAGCTTTTACGATAATCGAGAGCGCATGATAAACAAGATCAAACGTTTTTTTGAAACCCACCTGGCGCCGGAATCCTCCGCCATGGAGCGGGATCCACAGCATGCCCTGCAGTTGGCGGTGGCGGTGTTGCTGTTCGAGGTGGCCGAGTCCGATTACCGGCAGCATCCCGACGAGAAGCGTGCCTTGCTGGCGGCGGTGCGGAGCCATTTCCAACTGAGTACAACGGAGGCCGACGAGTTATTGGCCCTGGCGGAGACCGAACATGCCGACGCCACCGACTATTTTCAGTTCACCCGTCTGATCAATCAGCACTACTCCCCACCACAAAAGGTGCAGTTGGTTGAGGCGCTCTGGCAAGTGGCCTTTTCCGACCAGCAACTGCATCACTATGAAGAGCATGTCATACGTCGCCTAGCCGAGTTGCTGTATGTGCCGCATGACGATTTTATCGCCGCCAAACACCGTGCCAGCCAGTTGCTCGGATAGATCGCCAACCGATTGGATTAACGCAACACCAGTTGCTCATAGACGCGGTGAGCGGCGCGGGAGACCAGTTGCTTGTCCGCTTCGCCGATCAGTGCATAACCGAGTTTGCCGTCAATCCAGTAGAAGCCCTGTATGCCATTCTGCCGTGCGAAGCGGAAGGCGGTATCGTGGCCCGCTTCGCGGTTGTGACGAATGAACAGGGTCAGCCGGTCGCCCTGGGGATTTTCATACATAAATTGGGCGGCCGGGCTCTCCTCGCCGGGCAGCAGGCGGCCGCCGAGCAGCTGATATCCCAGGTCACTCAGTACCGGCGCCCGTATCGGTGCCTGCAGCCGTTTGCTCAACCAGCCGACCAGGTGCTGCTCCTGCTCCGCATCCACCTCCACCGGGTGACGCACTTCCGGGGCATAAACCACATGGGCCGTATAGGCGTTACTGAACAGGCTGGTGAGGTTGCGCTGCTGATCGTCGAAACCGCCCCGGCCGAACCAACCGCCCACCGCGCCCACAGCCAGGGTGGCCAGCATGGCGGCCACTCTGAGGGTGTGGCGCCAAATCGGTCGACCCGCCCTGGCCGTATTGTCCAGGTGTGGCGGGATCGGTTCATCCAGTACCGGATCATACAGTGAGTGCAGTGCCCGGTTTAGTTGCAGATAGCTGTCCGCCTGCTCACGGGCCGTCGCGGATCGGCTCAGGTGAGCTTCGACCGTACTGAGCCGGGTCGGGTCGAGCCGGCCATCGACATAGGCATGTATCTCCTGTTCGGTTATCTGCGGCGGCTGTTCGTTCACTTGATTCTCCTGAGAGTGGGCTGCGGCTCTCCGTGAAGCGCGGACCTGAGATTCTCCCGGGCACGGGATAGACGCGACATCACCGTGCCCACGGGGATGTCCAGTATCGAGGCCGTCTCTTCATAGCTGAATTGTTCCAGCCCGACCAACAGCAGCACCTGGCGCTGTTTTTCTGGCAGTCGATGCAATGCCTGCTCCAGTTCGTGCAGTGCCAACAACTGCTCCGGTTGTTCCGGGCTGGTCGTGTCCCGGTCGGTGTCGTGGGTGAGTGTTTCATGACCCGGCCTGCGTTGCAGGCTGCGTAGCGCGTTGACGTGCAGATTGTGCATGATGCTGAATAACCAGGGCCGGATATCGCCTTGGTCGCTCCATAGCCGCTGTTTGGACCAGGCCCGCTCCAGGCAATCCTGTACCAGATCATCCGCCATTCCCGCATCAGACAGCAGCGCCCGTGCGTAGCGGCGCAGGCGCGGGATTTGCTGACTGATCAGTTGTCCAAACGAGGGCATGGCGTCTCTCTGTGGGATGAATCTCTACTATTGTAGTTAACACCCGGGCGCGGTTTTTATTCCAAAAAATGTCAGGGCCTGTTAACGCTATGCTGATATCTATCGACGGAGGCCATTTTTTTGCAGGACAAGGCGCACTGAGCGTCGTGTACTTGCCGTACATAAGTGAAAGTGCAACGCAGTCATGCGGAAAAATGGCCCCGTCCCTCCGGGTTGGCCCTCCCAGGAGGCCATACTGCGTTGCACATCGCTTATTTGGAATAACCAAACTGCGCTCTGCGCGCCTTGCCTGGCCTCCTGGGAGGACCAACGCTGGGCATCCGCATAGTGTTAACAGGCCCTAGGCATGGAATAAAGGCCGACATAGGGGTGTTTATCTTTGCGTAACGGTGTTTTCTGAACGGAGAAAACAACAATAGGCCAACGGCCACGGCTGTTTCATAAAACCTTATATTTGGTATTTATAACACATTGATGATTGGTGATATTAAAAACAACAACGAGGAACGAAGGCATGAAAAAGGCATTTAGTGCGACCCTTCTCCCCCTGGGAGAAGGGCAGGATGAGGGTGCATGAATAAATAGCGAGTTACCTCATCCCATCCCCTCACCCTGAGGGAGAGGGTGTTTATAGGACAGCCGTGTCCAATGGAAATTCATGGAGAATGATATATGAAAAAACACTTTACCCAGATCACCCTGCTGAGTGGCTTGTTGGTCCTCGCGACCACCTCCGGTAGGGCGGCCGATTCAACGCAGGGTGCGATCGATTTCCGGGAGTCGGTGATGACGACCTTTAAATGGTATGTGCAGCCGATGGGCGCCATGACCAAGGGGAAGATCCCGTTTGATGCCGCGTGGTTCAAGAGTCGTGCCGACGGCTTGGCCAGCGCCACCCGGCTGGATGTCTCTGAAGGTTTTCCGCAGGGTTCTGTCGGTGAGAGTGAAGCGAAGCCGGAAATCTGGGATAACTGGGATGACTTCCTCAGCAAATACCAGCGCTTGCAGGACGAGGCCATCAAGCTGCAGCAGGTGGCGGCGACGGGAGATGAAGCGGCGATGAAGGAGCAGTTCGGTAAAACCGCGCAAGCTTGCGGCGGCTGCCATAAGAAATTCCGCAATAAAAAATGATCCGCCAGTTAACCGATGCCGGGCTGGGCCGGGAGGCCCGGCCTGAGCGGTAGTCTATTGCCTGAGAAGAGTGTGGCAGCGTCGCGGGTTGCTGATATGATTCTTTCCGACTACTACGGTGACGGAGAGGAGTGCCCCGCGTGAACAGCCCATCCCCCCTATTTTCGCCCTACCGGCTCGGCGATCTGCTGCTGAGTAATCGTGTCGTGATGGCTCCGTTGACCCGTAGCCGGGCGGCTGCCGAAGGCGTGCCGACACCGCTGATGGCCGAGTACTACGGTCAACGTGCCTCGGCCGGTTTGATTGTGGCCGAGGCCGCACAGATTTCCCGTCAGGGACAGGGTTACCAGGATACCCCGGGTATCTACACCCCGGCGCAGATCGATGGTTGGCGTCGGGTCACCGATACGGTACATGCGGCCGGTGGCCATATCTTTTTGCAGCTCTGGCATGTGGGGCGGGTTTCCCATACTTCTCTACAACCGGAGGGAGCATTACCGGTGGCGCCGTCGGCTATCCGGGCGGATGCCATGACCTTTGTCGACGATGCCTTTGTCGCCGCCAGCCAACCCCGGGCTCTGGCGACGGAAGAGATTTCGGGCATCGTACGTGATTACCGGCAGGCCGCTGCCAACGCCCTGTTGGCCGGTTTCGACGGCGTGGAAATCCACGCGGCGAACGGTTATCTGATTGACCAGTTTCTGCGCGATGGATCGAATCAGCGCCAGGATCGCTACGGGGGATCGGTCGAGAACCGTTGCCGTTTCCTGATGGAGGTGATGACCGCGGTGGTGGCCGAAGTGGGCGCACAGCGGGTCGGGGTGAGACTGTCTCCGGTCAGTCCCGCCAACGGGGTGAGCAATTCGGATAACCTGGCGCTGTTTGAAGCGGTTTTTGACCAGATGGACCGGCTTGCCCCGGTCTATCTGCATATCATCGAAGGGGCTACGATGTCGTCCCGGGACTTCGATCCGGATTTTGATTTCACGCTGTTGCGGCGTCGTTTCAACGGTACTTATATCGCCAATAACGGCTATACGGCGGAGCTGGCGCACGCACTGGTGGATGCCGACCCGCAGGCTTTGGTCGCTTTCGGCCGTTCCTTTATCGCCAATCCGGATCTGGTACGGCGACTGCAGCTCAACGCGCCGTTGCAGCGGCTGGACAAGCAGACCCTGTATGGCGGCGGTGCGGCGGGATATACCGATTATCCCTGCCTGTCTGAGTCGGAGTGACAGGCAAGCTCAGTTCATGCCGCTGATGTAATTGGCCAACGCCTCGATCTCGAATTGTGTCAGCTTTGAGGCAATCGAGTGCATGACCGCATTGTCATTGGTTCGGGCACGCTTATTGAAGTCCTGCAGTTGGCTGACCAGATAACGTTTGTGTTGGCCGGCTAAACGGGGGAGCTGCTTGGTCCCCATGCCTGTTTCGCCGTGGCAGTTTTTGCACGCCGCAACGCCCGAGTAGGCGTTGCCCTTGTGGAACAGGTAGTAGCCGACGGCGGCAAAATCCTTATCCCGAACCCGGTGTGCCTGCGGTGGCATGGAGGCGAAGTATTTGCCCAACGCCGCCATTTCCGCTTCGGTCAGGTCTGCTGCCATCTCGTTCATGGTGCCCTTGCGACGCCCCGCCTTGAAATCACTGAGTTGTTTGGCGATATATTCTGCGTGCTGTCCGGCCAGTCGTGGGTAGATGGCGCTGGAGCTTTCACCCTGCATGCCATGACAGAGATAACAGCGCTCTCCAACAATCTGCTTGGCCCGCTCCGCAGCCGTTTCGGCCAGTGCCGGAGCGGACAGCATTAACAGAACTGATATGCCTAGCATTCGTTTCATAATTTACTTCTCCCTACAACGAGGGCCGGCCTGACTTGTCGGGACGGCACCGATCATCCGTTTAGGCTATAGCAATCTATCTGCCGCTGGCAAAAGGTTTTCCCGTACGATCCGCTTCCCATAACCCTGGAATATTTGTGCTATATGTACAGGACTGGATCTTGACCGCCAGCCTGTCCGGCAGATGAATCGAGGCCCAGACAGGTTTACGGGAAGGCGTTATGCCCGACCCCCGCCATCCTGGCTGGGGTAGAAGATGAGAAAGGGAGTATATGGAATGAATATGCAGGATGTACGCCGTGTGGCAAAGGATATGGGTATCAAAACAGGTGGTATCAGTAAAATCAGGCTCATCCATACTATCCAACTGCAGGAAGGAAATTTTGACTGTTTTGCCTCGGACGTGGCGGGGCAGTGCGATCAATGGCAGTGCCGATGGCGCGATGATTGTGTGAAGGCGGCCAACCAGCGCTATAGCTGATGGGCGTCACGATCACGATCGGCCAGTGCCTGGTGATAAAGGTCTATGTAGTGGGCGGCACTGGCGTTCCAGGAGTAGTCGCAAGCCATGGCCGTGGTTTGTAACTGATGCCAGGTATCGGGTTGCCGGTATAGATCAAGTGCCCGGCGAACGGTGGCCAGCAGGTCCGGGGCGGTCTGGGCGGGGATGATAAATCCATTGGCCGTTCTGGTTTTGATCTGGGCAGGATTGGCGTCGATCACAGTATCCGCCAGCCCGCCTACATCTCTGACGATCGGTAGCGTCCCGTAGCGCAGGCTGTAGAGCTGGTTCAATCCGCAGGGTTCAAAGGAGGAGGGCATCAGGAACAGGTCGCTGGCCGCCTCCAGCAGGTGCGACAGCGGTTCGTTATAGCCAATGACCACCTTCATCTGTGTGGGATGACGGCTGGCCCACTCTGTGAGTTGGATTTCGTAATGGATTTCCCCTGTGCCGACGATGACCAGTTGGAGGGGCATGGCCAAGAGCTCCTCCATGCCCCGCAGGATGATCTCCAGGCCTTTCTGTTCGACCAGGCGGCTGATCATGCTGACCAGGGGCGTCTCACCGTCGACCGGTAATCCCAGTTGTGCCTGTAGGTAGGTTTTGTTAACACCTTTTTGTTCCAGGTTGGTCACGCCATAAGGTGCCGGAAGATGCGGGTCTTCCTGCGGATTCCATACCCGGTTGTCGATGCCGTTGAGGATGCCGGAGAGCCGCTGTCGGCGATGGCGCAGCAGTCCTTCAAGACCGTAGCCAAACTTCGGCTGCAGTATCTCGCGGGCGTAAGTCGGGCTGACGGTATTGAGGCGATCGGCAAAGGCCAATCCGCCCTTGATGAAGGAGAGTTGGCCGTAGAACTCCAGCCCGTCAGGGTGCCAGAGTCGTGCCGGAAGATTTAGGTCGAGAAAGGTTTGGTAATCAAACAGACCCTGGTATGCCAGATTGTGTATGGTGAAGACGGTTGCCGGTCGATTCGTATGCAGGTGGAGCAGTGCCGGGACCAAGCCGGACTGCCAGTCGTTGCCATGTACGATGTCCGGTCGCCAGCCCAGATCCAGCCGGCTCAGTGCAATATCCACAGCAACCAAGCAGAAGATGGCAAAGCGCAGGGCATTGTCGTGCCAGGGTTCGCCATTGTCGTCGATGTAGGGACCGCCCGGGCGGTCGAATGCCGCCGGGCAATGCACCAGCCAGACGGTGAGTCCGTTGCCCGGTAGCCGGGTTTCCAGCAGTTGTACCTCCTGGTTGTAATACCGGTTGCTTGCCAACAGGATCGGTTGTTCGACCTGTTGCATGACCTCCGGGTAGGCGGGTAACAGGATGCGCATCTCCTGCTGCCGCTTCACCAGGGCATCGGGCAGGCTTCCCGAGACATCTGCCAAACCGCCGGTTTTTATCAGCGGAAACAGTTCACTGGTCAGATAGAGGATTCGGTTCATGACGTCCTGGCTAATATCAGTCCGGCCAAGGGCGGCAGGTCAAGGCTTAGCGAGGCCGGACGCCCCATCCAGGTGCGTGCTTCGGCAACGAGTTCCTCGCCGCAACCCGCGTTACTGCCGGCATAATAGACCGAGTCAGAATTGAATATCACCCGGTAGCGGCCACTACGGGGGGCGCCGATCCGGTAGGCAGTCCTGATCACCGGCGTGAAATTCAGCACCACCAAAAGTTGTTCGTCGCCCGCTTTGCGCAGATAGGAGAGGACCGATTGGTCGGTATCATGGCAGTCGATCCACTCGAAACCCTCATAATCAAAATCGTACCGGTGCAGGGCGGCTTGTGTCGTATAGAGTCTGTTCAGGTCACTGACCAACCGGTGGATTCCCTGGTGCAGGGGGTATTGCAGGAGTGACCAGTCCAGGGGCTGGTCGAAGTTCCATTCGTCCCCCTGAGCGAACTCATTCCCCATAAACAGCAGTTTTTTACCGGGATAGGTAAAAAGATAGGTGTAGAGCAGACGTAAATTGGCGAACCGCTGCCATTCGTCCCCGGGCATTTTGTGGAGCATCGAGCTTTTGCCATGGACCACTTCGTCATGGGAGAACGGCAGGATGAAATTCTCGTTGAAGATATAGAGCAATCCGAAAGTGAGCCGGTCGTGGTGATAGCGGCGGTAGATCGGGTCTTGCTGCATGTAGTTCAGGGTGTCATGCATCCAGCCCATATTCCACTTCATGCTGAAACCCAGTCCGCCCAGATGGACCGGACGTGTCACCTGGGGCCAGGCGGTCGACTCTTCCGCCATCATCAGGGCACCCGGATACTGTTCATGCACGACGCTATTCAACTCTTGCAGAAATGCAATCGCTTCCAGATTTTCATTACCGCCGTGCTGGTTCGGTAGCCAGTCATCGGCCTGGCGGGAATAATCGAGGTAGAGCATGGAGGCGACCGCGTCGACGCGTAACCCGTCGATATGGAATTCATCCAGCCAGTACAGGGCATTCGCAAGCAGGAAGTTCTTTACCTCGCTGCGCCCATAGTTGTAAATCAGGGTACCCCAGTCTTTGTGCTCACCACGCCTCGGGTCTTCGTGCTCATACAATGCCGAGCCGTCGAAGCGCGCCAGGCCGTGTTCATCCTTTGGGAAGTGGGCCGGCACCCAGTCAAGGAACACACCGATGCCATGGGTGTGGAAATAATCGACGAAATAGCGGAAGTCATCCGCGTCGCCGAAGCGGCTGGTCGGTGCATAATAGCCTGTGGTCTGGTAACCCCATGAGGCATCCAGGGGATGTTCTGTGATCGGCATCAACTGGATGTGGGTAAAACCGGCTTCCTGGATATAAGCGACCAGGCGATGAGCCAACTCGCGATAGCCAAGAAAAAATTGCGACCGATCCCGCTGCCAGGAACCGAGATGGCATTCGTAGATGGAGAATGGCGTATGCAGCCACTCCTGATGGCGCCTTGCCGCCATCCAGTCGTGATCCCCCCAGGAAAAGGCAGAGCCTTGTTTGGCTATCGAGGCGGTATGTGGACGTAACTCCATCTGTCGTGCGTAAGGATCGGACTTGGTGAGGATGGCACCGCTCTCCCGGTTGCGCAACTCATATTTATACAGCGTGCCGTTTGCTAATCCGGGGATGAACAGCTCCCAGACACCGCTAGCCCCACAATTACACATCGGGTGACGTCGTCCATCCCAGTTATTGAAGTCTCCCACCACACTTACACGTTCCGCGTTGGGCGCCCAAGTTGCGAAGCGTATCCCGCTGATGCCATCGATGCACTTAAAGTGTGCGCCGAGTATGTCGTAGATGTGGTGATGCTGTCCCGCCGAGAAAAGCTGTAGGTCAAAATCAGTAATCTGCCGATCAAAACTGTAGGGGTCATGAAAACGGCTGAGTTGCCGATGGGTGTCGAGACGCTGCAGTTCGTAGTGTCTGGGTAGCGCCTGGCTGTCCCCGGTATAGATAAAGAAGTCGCTGCCATCAACTCGCGGCAGCGGCGAGGTGAAGGGGGGCAGGGAGAGTTCGAGGGTGTCCGGGGAGTAGAACAGTAGCGGTGACTGTGGACTGGATTGCCGGATACCTAGTACTTGACAGGGATTAAAATGGGCAGCATTGGCTATCCGCTCCATGTCTTGCCCGATCGACCGGAGGTAGGCACGTGTCTGGTTGTTTAGTTGCGTGATGTTAACCGCCATGAGTCTACCGTGGTATCTCGGGTTTCGTTACAGTCGGGCCTTTTTATTATAAACGGTATCTATATTGTTTGTTGTTACCATGCCTGTAGGTGCCTGAGTCATGCCATGCTTCTCCTGCCCTTATAAACAGAAATTATTATCTACGCCATCCACTCACGGCTGCGCAGTCCGGTATGACGATCCCGTCGATAAATCCGCCACCATTGTACCGTAACTTCTACTGGATAATTTATAACTATTAACTACTCTTTATGGGGCTATGTCGATTAAGTCGGACAGCAAACAGCATACGCCAGTTGTGAATAAGGCTCATTAAAATAAAAACCAATAAGGACCGGGCACGCACTGACTGAATAATTTTAATATTTGTCTGTAACAAGGAAAGTGATGCGATGAAGCATAAAAATCCGCCACGTTTTATCAGTTACTTGACCCGGAATACGTTGGCTTTAATCCTGGCTGGAGGGCGGGGGCTACGGCTAAAGCATTTGACCCGTTGGCGGGCAAAGCCGGCGGTACCCTTTGCCGGCAAATTCCGCATCATCGATTTTACCCTGTCCAATTGCGTCAATTCCGGGATTCGCCGAATAGGGGTGTTGACGCAATACAAATCCCACTCCTTGAATCTGCATATTCAACGGGGCTGGGGGCACTTTCGCGGTGAGTTGCGCGAATTTGTCGAACTTCTCCCCGCCCAGCAACGCATTGATGAATCCTGGTATTCCGGTACAGCCGATTCGGTTTATCAGAATCTCGACATTATCCGTACGCACTCACCCGATCACGTACTGATACTCGCGGGTGATCATGTCTATAAAATGGATTATGGAACGATGCTTGCCAGGCATGTGGATAATAACGCCGACATGACCGTAGGCTGTATTGAGGTGCCTATTGATCAAGCTTCCGCATTCGGGGTGATGGGTGTCGACGTCAATATGCGAATCAACCAGTTTGACGAAAAGCCGGCAGTGCCGAAGCCTATGCCGGGGAATACCGGTTTTGCGCTCTGCTCCATGGGTATCTATATATTCAATACCGATTTTCTTTATGAACAACTGATCCGGGATGCGGATGACAGCCGTTCCAGTCATGACTTCGGTAAGGATATTATTCCGAGAATCATCGATAAGTACCGCATTTATGCCTATCCGTTTACCGACTCGGATTCACGTGTCCAGGCATACTGGCGGGATGTAGGAACGGTCGACACATTTTGGCAAGCCAACCTGGAACTGATAGACGTTACACCTGAACTGAATCTGTATGATGATGAGTGGCCGATATGGACCTATCAGCAGCAGTTGCCCCCCGCAAAATTTATCTTTGATGAAGAGACCCGACGCGGTGTCGCCATCGATTCGATGATTTCGGGGGGATGCATTATTTCAGGCGCTACGGTAAAACGGTCCATGCTGTTTTCACATGTCAACGTTGATAATTATTCAACCGTCACTTCGTCGGTTGTACTGCCCGATGTCATGATCGGCAAGCACTGCAGGATTAAACGAGCGGTGATTGATAAGGGGTGTGATATCGAAGATTACACGGTGATTGGCGAAGATAGGGAGGCGGATGCCAAAAAATATTATGTAACCCCGAACGGGGTCGTTCTGGTTACACCGGAAATGCTGGGGCAATCGTTACATCATGTCCGCTAACAGTGACAGGGCAAGTGCGTTGAACGTCGTTCTGTACTGGCACATGCACCAGCCGGACTACCGTGACCAACGAAACGGTGAGTATCAACAACCCTGGACCTATCTGCATACCATCAAAGACTATGTCGATATGGTGGCTCATCTGGAAAATAATCCGGCCGCCAGGGCGGTGGTCAATTTTGCCCCAATACTGCTTGAACAGATCGATGATTATGCGTGCCAGCTGGAGGACTATCTGCATCATGGCAAAGCCTTGCGCGACCAATTGTTGTCGGCGTTGATCGACCCGGTACTCTATCTCGATACCCACAAGCGATTAAAGTTAATTAAGTCCTGTCTGCGTGCCAATCGATACCGTTTGATTGAGCGCTACCCGTTATTCAAAACCCTGGCGGATCTGGGACAAAATGCCGTAAAGGATCCTGAAACACTGGCCTATTACTCGGAGCAGTTTTTTATCGATTTGCTGGTCTGGTATCACCTGGCCTGGCTGGGTGAAACCGTGCGCAGGAAGGATGAGCGGGTCAAGTCGCTGATGGAACGGGCCGGCCACTACACCATGCATGACCGGCATCTGCTGATTGAACTGATGCATGAATTGATTAGCGGTGTCATCGGGCGTTACCGGCGCTTGGCGGAAAACGGGCGGATCGAATTATCCATGACACCTTATGCTCATCCGATGTTGCCACTGCTGATAAATTTTGATGTGGCCGATCAATCGCAAACGGAAATTCAAATACCCTTGTCATCTCAATACCCCGGCGGGCTGGAGAGGTGTCGTTGGCATATAGAGCAGGGTCAAGCAGTTTTCAAGAAGATGTTCGGCTTTGTCCCAGCCGGCTGTTGGCCTTCAGAGGGCGGGGTGAGTGCCGAATGCCTGGAGTTGCTGGCGGATATGGGCATCAAATGGGTGGCCAGCGGTGAAACGGTATTGCGCCATTCCCTCGACCGTTCAGGCTCTGATCCCGTCTCCTGCATCCATGATGCCTACACTTATAAAGAGCGGGATATGGCTTGCTTTTTTCGTGATGACGGGTTATCCGACCTGATCGGTTTTAGTTATTCGGATTGGCATGCAGATGATGCCGTGGCCAATCTATTGCACCATTTGGAAGGTATTGCCAAGAGTTGTGCCGATGTTCGCGAGCCGGTGGTTTCGATCATCATGGATGGCGAGAATGCCTGGGAGCACTATCCGGAGAATGGCTACCATTTTTTGACGGCGCTGTATGAAAGACTGGCCAACCATAGCCGTATCAGGTTAACGACCTACAGTGAATATCTTGGGTTGGATCAGGTCAGCAAGATCAATCTGGATCAGATTGTAGCCGGCAGTTGGGTATATGGGAACTTTTCCACATGGATCGGTGAGAAAGATAAGAACCGCGCCTGGGATATGTTGGTGGAGGCAAAGAAAACCTATGACAGGGTAATAGGTAGCGGGATATTGAGTGAGCAACGTTGCCGCGATGCCACCCTACAACTGGCGACCTGTGAAAGTTCAGACTGGTTCTGGTGGTTGGGTGACTATAACTCGGCCGAATCGGTTGCCATGTTTGACGAACTATTCAGGTTGCATCTGAGCAATCTGTACCAACTGCTTGAGGTGGAATCGCCGGACTATTTGACTCGCGCCTTCTCGGTGGGCACCGGTTCGCCTGCCATGGGTGGGGCAATGCGGCCGGGTAGGCAACCGTGAGTATGGATAAAACACGCTGTGCAGGCATCCTGTTACACCCTACCTCCTTGCCGGGGCATCAGCTGTCCGGCGATATTGGGCACGACGCTTACCGCTTTATCGAATACTTGCACGCCTGTGGTATCAAGGTCTGGCAAACGCTGCCGCTGTGCCCGACCCACCCGGACAGATCACCTTACCAGGGGTTGTCGGCACACGCCGGTAATCCGGAACTCATCAGCCTTGACTGGCTGGTTGATCGTGGTTGGCTCGATAGAGCGAGGGTACAAGAATCGGTCACCGATCCCCAATCCCGTAACGCTTGTCTTGAACAGGCATATAGCGGATTTAAACAAACCCGAGACGATGGCTGGCTGGCACGCCTGGCAGCCTTTAGACGTGAAAACGGCGCTTGGCTGGATGATTACTCACTGTTTATCGGGCTTAAAAAGCAGTATGGCATGACGCCCTGGTACAGTTGGCCACAGGATATTCGACAACGCCGCAGTGAGTCGTTGTTGCAGGCGGCGAGTGAACTGCACAGAGAGATCGACCAGGCTATATTTGAGCAGTTTATATTCTTTACCCAATGGCAGGAGATTCGCGCCTATGCGGCACAGCATAATGTGAGAATATTTGGCGATATGCCGATATTTGTCTCCGGTGACAGTGCCGATGTCTGGGCCAGGAGAGAGAACTTCCTGGTCGACGACGAGGGCGGTATGGCGTTCGTGGCAGGCGTCCCGCCCGATGCCTTTACACATACGGGGCAAAAGTGGGGCAATCCCCTCTATGACTGGGAGTCTATGCAGCATGACGGATTCGGTTGGTGGAAGGCGCGCTTAGCGACACAGTTGCAGCTGTTTGACCTGATCCGTGTCGATCATTTCCGTGGATTCGATGCCTGCTGGGAGATTCCGGCTGACGATGAAACCGCGGTGAACGGACATTGGCGTGACGTGCCGGGAGAGGCGCTGCTGTCGGCGTTGCATGAGTGTTATCCGGCATTGCCGTTAGTGGCGGAAGATTTGGGTGTGATCACCAGTCGGGTAACGGCGTTAAAGAATGCATTTGATTTGCCGGGGATGAAGGTGTTGCAGTTTGCTTTTGATGGGCACAGCGATAATCCCCACTTGCCACATCGACATCAGCCAGGTGATGTGGTGTATACCGGTACGCATGACAATGACACGACACTCGGCTGGGTAAAAAATACGCAGCCGCATACCCGGGCGTTTTTTTCGGAGTATACCGGTTGTCGTATCGAATCGGACAATGAAACGGCCACGGCCATGCTGCGCCTCGCGCTGGCTTCGGTCTCCTTTCTCTGTATGCTGCCTATGCAAGATATCCTGATGCTGGATTCCAGCGCCCGTATGAATATCCCGGGGACCATTGGCGGTAACTGGACCTGGCGTTTTACCTGGGATCAGGTAAAACCCGAATTGACGGAACAACTCAAGCATTTTATCGCCTTGTATCAGAGGTAAAAAATGACTGCTGAAACGAATAAATGTAGTGATGAACTGTTTGAACTGACACGACTTCCCTCGGATAGCTCCGCTATTGCCATTGATTTTCAACGCTACCTGACGCGGCATCTTGGGCGCTTTATCGGTTGCATCCCGCTCTACCAGTATGAGGCACTCTCTCTGGTTATACGTGACAGGATCATGATGGACTGGCGCGACACCTGGCGGCGCTACGATGAACCGGGTGTGAGAAAGGCCTACTATCTATCGCTGGAATTTCTGATCGGTCGTTCACTGGGCAATCATCTGCTTAACCTGGGGCTCGATCATTCAACCGAAGAGGCGATGAACCGCTTTGCGCTAAATCTGGAAGAGATTGTGTCCGAAGAGGTGGATGCCGGACTCGGTAATGGCGGTCTTGGACGCCTGGCGGCTTGCTTTATGGATAGCTGTGCCTGCATGCAATTACCGGTCATCGGTTATGGCATACGCTACCAATATGGCATGTTCCGACAGAGGATTGAAAATGGCTTTCAGGTAGAGGAGCCCGATCACTGGCTGCGTGACGGTTACCCGTGGGAACTGGAGCGACCCGAGTATAAGTGTGTCATCCGGTTTGGTGGCAGGATTAGCAGTATAGAGGAGGGGTATGGAAAAAGTCGCCCAGTCTGGGTAGATACATCGGATGTGTTGGCGATACCCTACGATGTGCCGATCTCCGGTTATCGCAATCACACTATCAATACACTGCGCTTATGGTCAGCGAGTGCCACCAGTGATTTTGATCTGGATGATTTCAATGCCGGTAGCTATTCCGAGGCGGTAGAGGCCAAGAATAACGCTGAGCATATCACGATGGTACTGTACCCCAATGATGTGAGTGAAAACGGCAGGGAGTTGCGCCTTAAGCAACAGTATTTTCTCGCCTCGGCCAGTCTGCAGGACGTACTGAGAATGTGGGAGAATACCGAAGGTCCCGATTACAGCCAATTCAAGTCCCGAAACGTATTCCACCTCAATGACACCCATCCCACGATTGCGGTCGCAGAACTGATGCGACTGCTGATCGATGAAAAAGGTTTGGCGTGGGAAGAGGCCTGGGATATTACCAGTCACTGCATGGCCTATACCAACCACACTCTGTTGCCTGAGGCGTTGGAAAAGTGGACGGTGGGTCTGTTCGAGAAGCTGCTGCCACGCCTGCTACAGATTATTTATGAAATCAATGCACATTTCTTGAAGCAGGTTGCCATGCGCTGGCCGGGCCAAGTCGATCGGCAGAGTCGCATGTCCATTATTGAGGAAGGCGATGTTAAACAGATTCGTATGGCTTATCTGGCCATTGTCGGCAGTTTCTCCATAAACGGTGTGGCCGCACTCCACTCCCGACTGTTGACGAGCGGTCTGTTTCGGGATTTTTACGAATTATGGCCGGAAAAGTTTAACAATAAAACCAACGGTGTGACCCCCAGGCGTTGGGTGGCGTACGCCAACCCCGGATTGCGGGCACTGATTACCGATAAGATCGGCGACGACTGGGTGCAGGATTACAGCAAAATAGCCGCCATCCGGGAGTATGTGGAGGATACGGAATTTATTCAGCGCTGGTATGAGGTGAAACAGGCCAATAAACAGCGTCTGTCAGAGATGGTGGAAAATACCTGTGGAGTGAAATTCGATACGACGGCTCTGTTTGATGTGCAGGTCAAGCGGATACATGAATATAAAAGGCAGTTGCTGAACGTACTGCATGTTATCCACCTCTATGATCGGATCAAACGCGGTGACAGTGCTGACTGGACAAAGCGTTGCATTCTTATCGGCGGCAAGGCCGCACCCGGTTACAAGCTGGCGAAGAAGATCGTCAAGCTGATTAATAACGTGGCGGAGGTCATCAATAGCGACCCGCAGGTAAATGAAAACATCAAGCTCGCCTTTATCCCGAATTATGGTGTATCGAAAATGGAAGTGATCTGCCCGGGGACGGATCTCTCCGAACAGATATCGACGGCCGGTAAAGAGGCGTCGGGTACCGGGAATATGAAATTCATGATGAACGGAGCTATCACTATCGGTACTTATGATGGCGCCAATATTGAGATCATGGATGCGTTGGGGTCCGGCAACTATTTCCTGTTCGGCCTGCATGCCGAAGAGGTCGAGGCGGCACGCGCTCATTACAATCCGGGCTTGTTGGTAGAAGAGGATGAAGACCTGCAAAGGGCTATGCATCTGTTGCAGTGTGGTCATTTCAATACCTTTGAACCGGCTATTTTTGATGATGTGATCCAAGCGCTGCTGAACCCGAATGACCCCTGGCTGACACTGGCGGATTTCAGGAGTTACGTGGATGCACAGGAGCGGGTATCACGCGCCTATCTGGATCGCACGCACTGGGTGCAAATGAGCATTATGAATACTGCCTGCAGCGGCCCGTTTTCTACTGATAGGACCATTAGTGAATACAATGCCGGTATCTGGAATTTGCAGGCCAAACCCGTCATTGAGCGGTCTTAGGGTGTGCTAAAACACTCTGATATCGATCAGGCACCCTGATAACAGGTTGCCAATAAACGTGGCTACTTGTCCGGATAGCGAAGGAAGAGGTGACTATGTCAGTGTTAACCGAGATGGAGTCGTGGACGGCACTCAGTCAGCACTATGAGGTGATCCGTCATCAACACATGCGCGATATGTTTGATACCGATCCGCGGCGCTTTGAGCGCTTCTCCCTGCGCTTGAATGACCTGCTTTATGACTACTCGAAAAATCATATTACCGGAGAGACACTCGCTCTTCTGTTGAAGCTGGCGGAGGAGTTGGAGCTGAGCCAATGGATAGCGCGCCTGTTCGACGGTGACCTGATCAATAATACCGAACAGCGTGCCGTGCTGCATATGGCGTTGCGTGCCAACCAGGACGAGGTCATCGCACTGGACGGGGTTGACGTGGTCAGTGAAGTGAGGGCGGAGCGACTCCGCGTCAACAAACTGGCCGAGGCCATCCGGCGGCGGGATTGGCGGGGGGTGACCAACCAGCCGATTACCGATGTGGTGAATATCGGCATTGGCGGTTCACACCTGGGGCCACTGATGGTGACCGAGGCCCTGCGGCCCTACAGGTTGCATGATCTGAATGTACATTATGTATCAAACGTCGATGAAAACCACATCAACGATACGCTGGAGTTCCTCAATCCGGAAACCACCTTTTTTATAATCTCATCCAAAACCTTTACCACCCAGGACACCATGGTCAATGCGGAGACGGCCAGGCAGTGGTACATACACAAGGTCGGTTCCGATGAACAGATAAACCGCCACTTTGCCGCCGTCACCTCCAACGCCGTATTGGCCAGACAATTCGGCATAGCCGAGGACAACATATTTAGGATATGGGATTGGGTTGGGGGGCGTTATTCACTCTGGTCCGCCATCGGCCTGTCTATTGTAATCGCCATCGGCTCTGAGCAGTTCGAACAGTTGCTGGAGGGCGCGCATGATGTCGATGTCCACTTTCGGCAGACTCCGCTGGATCGCAATATCCCCGTGATCATGGCCTTGCTCGGCGTCTGGTATAACAACTTTTTCAATGCCCAGACCATGGCGGTGTTGCCCTACGATCAACATCTGCACTGCTTCCCGGCTTATCTCCAACAGGCGGATATGGAGAGCAACGGCAAGTCTGTAGATCGGTCCGGGCAAGCGGTGGACTATTCCACCGGTCCCGTCCTGTTTGGTGAGATCGGTATTGCCGCCCAGCACGCCTTTTTCCAACTTTTGCACCAGGGAACCAAACTGGTCCCGGCGGATATCCTGGCGCCGATCTATACGGTTCGCTGTATCCAGCGCCATCACCGGGCATTGATGTCCAACGTGTTTGCTCAGACCGAGGCGCTGATGCGTGGTAAAACCGAACAGGTGGTGCGTCGGGAGATGCGTGACAAGGGGGTGACGCCGGACGAGATAGAGCGTCTGTTGCCATACCGGGTGTTTCCCGGAAACCGGCCAACCAGCACCTTGCTGTTCAATACGCTTGACCCCAAAACCCTCGGTTCGCTGATTGCCCTGTATGAGCATAAGATTTTCGTGCAGGGGGTGATCTGGAATATCAACTCCTTCGATCAGTGGGGTGTCGAGTTGGGCAAACAGCTCGCCTCCGCCATTTTGCATGAGCTGGATGATGTAGAATCGGTGTCGGGTCACGATTGCTCGACCAATGGCTTGATCAACTATTACAAGCGGCAGCGGCCGCGAAATTCGACCCAGGCGTAGCAGGACTCCGATGCGAATATTGGCCGGTGATGTTGGCGGTACCCACACCCGCTTGATCTATCTGGATGACGATGCGGCTTGTTCCGGCCACTTCCAAACCACCTTTGCCAGTGCTCGCTACAGTTCCCTTGAGCCGATCATTGATGAATTTATTTCCAGGCATGCGTTCACGTTACCCTTCGACGCCGTATCGCTGGCCGTAGCCGGCCCGGTGATGTCCGGCCGGGCGGCGATCACCAATCTGCCCTGGGAAGTCAGCACAGAGATGCTCAGCAAACAGCTCAAGACTAAAACGGTGTATTTGCTGAATGACCTGGCGGCGGCGGCCTATGCACTGCCGATCCTTCCAGCGGAGCAGTTGGTGCTGGTCAATCCGGGCGCGGTTGAGCGGCCCGGCCCTCAGAGTAATGCCGTTGTGGTAGCGTCCGGCACCGGTCTGGGGGCGGCGTATCTGGCCTGGCTTGGCGATCGCCAGGTTGTCTTCAGCAGTGAAGCCGGACATGCCGGTTTCGCCCCGGCCACGGCTGAACAGGAACAGTTGCTAACCTGGATGCAGCAACAGTGTGGCCGGGTCAGTGTCGAAATGCTGCTCTCCGGGCGTGGTATCTTCATGCTCTACCGTTTTTTTAGGGACGCCTTGGGAGAGAGTGAGTCCCCTTTGGTACGTGAGCAGATTAAGCGGGCGACCGATCCGGCGCCGGTTATTAGTCAGCATGCCCTGGCGGCTGATGACCCCCTCTCCGTTCGCACCCTGACCTGTTTTGTTGAAATACTCGGCTCGGTAACCGGGGATATCGCACTGCACTACTTTCCATTGGATGCCATCTATCTGGCGGGGGGGATCGTGCCGAAAATACAGGCACTGCTGACCGCTCAACACCTTCTTACACCGCTGGTGAAAAAAGGTCCGATGCAGACTTACCTGGAGCGGTTACCGGTTGTGTTGATTACCAAAGAGACCGCCGGAATCGATGGGGCGGTGGCCTATGCCCGCCAACAAGCCGGTCTTGCTGCCGGCCAAGGATCCTAACCCACGCATGCGGTTTGGCGACGGTAGCGGGTCGGCACGGGGGCCTGCCCCTACAGATCGGTTCACTTAACCGACATATAGCCCTTAGGGGCACCCTCTGTGGTTGTCCGGTTAGCCGCAGGTTGGACAGACTTGTGTGTCTGTGTGGATGCTCAGTTGCCAGAGATCAGTTCATCCAGGCTGTTCAGCGTTGCCACGGCCTGCTCATCCTCGCTGGCGATCCGTTTCTGTTCGGCCAGCATCTCTTGCAGGATCCCGGGGGTTGTCAGGGGGTTGGCCAACACTACCCGGAACACCGTGAGGGTATCGTCACCATACTGAGGCGGCGAGAGTCGGGTACGGGAGACGAAGCTGCGGCCGGCGGCGCGCTGGCTCTTCTGTATCTGCTTGGTCAGCCTGTTGAGCTGTTGGTTGATCTCGGTGCGCTGCGTTTCGGACGCCTTTTTTAAGGCAGCCTGGATCGGCGCGGGGACGTAGCGGTAGGTGAGCAGATTCAGTTCCGGTCGGGTGACCAGTTCAAAATCGGCCTCGGACTCGATCATGTCGGCGAAGGTATGCGCAATGTCGATGCCTTTGTCGATCAGCAGTTCATAACCTTTGCGGCCGATGATGTTGAGCGCCGAATGGACCAGCATCGCGGTACCGGGGCGTGAACCCTCCAGGGTGTGGCTGCCAAGATCTTTCGAACCTTTACGCAGGATATATTCGGCATGGTGCTCAATACTGGTGAGCGAGCAGGGATTTTTGAATAGCACCATGCCCGCGCCCATCGGCACATAGAGCTGCTTGTGGGCGTCGATGGTCACGGAATCGGCCCGCTCAATCCCTTTCAACAGGGATTTGTGGCTACGGGAGAAGAGGGTGGGTCCGCCCCAGGCGGCATCGACATGGAAATGGCAACCCTGCTCCTGGGCGATATCCGCCAGTCGCTCCAACGGGTCGACGTTGCCGGTCTCGGTGGTGCCGGCGATGCCAACCAGGCTGAGTATCTTGATGCGCTGTTGTGCCAGCCGTTCGCAGGTCGCCAGCAACTGATCGATATCGATACGGTTATCCCGGTCTGTCGGGATGGCGATGATGGCGTCCCGGCCGATCCCCAATAGGTCGGCCGCCTTACCGAACGAGTAGTGTCCCCGTTGTGAAATCAATACCGCCACACCCTCACAACCGTAGTGTTTGAATGCGCGGTGGAGTCCCTCTCGGGCGACGCCGCTGAACCCCTCCCTCGCTGGAAACAGCTTGTTTCGCGCCACCCAGAGTGCCGTGATATTGGCCAGGGTACCGCCGGAACAGAATGCCCCCAGGGCGCTATCCCGGTCATGCATCCAGCGTTGGTAATAGGTTTCGTCGTTGCCGTAGACAAGGGCGTGCAACATACCCAACACCTGCCTCTCCATGGGCGTGAACGCCTTGGAGGTCTCGATCTTGACCAGATTCTGGTTCAGCGCGGTCATGATCCGTGATAACGGCAGCATAAAGCTGGGCAGGGCGGAGGTCATGTGGCCGACAAACCCGGGTGCGGCGGTATGCACGGACTGGGCCACCAGGGTGTCCAGCAGGAATTCGGTATAGTCGGAGACGAAGGTAGGCTGTTCCGGTATCCGTGGGGAAGAGAAATCCTGCTCAATAATCGCCAGATCCTGCTCGGTCGCCACGATCCGGTCACGCAAGAACCCGTTTAGGTTCTGGGATATCTCTTGATCGATTTTACCCAGCGTGGAATCGGGGGACTCCGGTACGGTGAAGATCCGATAGAGATTACTCAGATTCGCGACGGCGTGTTTCTGGTCACTCATTTTGACTGGGTTCGTCATCGTTGTTGGAACACCCTGCTGATTGCCAAGGGATGAATGTAGAGCCTGTTGCACCCCCTGTCGAGTATTTTTTGCTGCTCTGCGTCATTGGTGAGAATCGGGCGTGGTTATCTATATGCTTGTTTTTTATGAAATAAAATAGTAAAGGTATCGATTGAAAGGATCCGGTCTTGAGACAAAAGGAGGGTGCTGGATGGATCCGTTTACCCTTATGGTATTGGGGTTGCGGAAGAGGGGGTACGAATAAGAATGGATAGTGATCGTCTAGGGTAACGTGGGGCCATGAGTGATCAAGAGGACAAATAGTTAGCGCGTATAGCTTAAGATCTGTCCTCGAAAAGGCCGGTCAAGGAAATCGGCATTTTTCGGTTTTGCCTGACTATGGGTGTAGCCGAGAGATACCATGCGTTTACTAAAACGTGCATGGTTACCGCGGCCCGGGTCGACCAGCACGACTTCGCAACGGGGCTTCGCGTGCTGATCAATAAATCCGGAGAGCAGCTCGACCTGTTCACGTTCATAGAGCAGGTCGCTGCCGATAAGCAGGTCAAATTCGCCCAAATCGGTCTCTGTGTCGGCCCAACCGGTGCGTACAAAAGGGATGTCGTTGCCCTGGTTCAGGCGAACGTTGCTGGCTAAAAAGGATTCCGCTTCCGGATGATAGTCGGTGGCGGTGATATCCGCCCTGCGATGGTTGAGTACCAGACTGGCCAGGGCGATGCCGCAGCCCACCTCAAGAATGCGTTTGCCGGCAATCTGGTAATCGAGCATGTGGTGGGCGAGCACCTCTCCAGAGTCCCAGACTACCCCGAATAGCGGCCACAGCGCGGATGAAATGCCCAGTTTTTCGGCAACACCATGCTCATCCTGGAACTGTTGTCGGTCACGTAAGGTTCGCAGGTGGATGTCCAGATCACCAAATTCTATAGTCCGGTAACGTATGCGCATGGGTGTCATCTATAAGCCGTGGGTCAGGTTAAAACGCACGATTAACCTGGGCTATTCGACGCATGAGGAGGCGCCACTGTACAGGTATCCGGGCAATATTGCCAAAACGGTCCGGTTAGACCCGTTAAAAAAAGAGAGGTACCCAGATTGAGCCTGAAGTGTGACGGCGAGTCGGTCTAACCGTACTTATCCGGTTGGGTTACCGGTTTTAACCGGCCAGAGTGCGGTAGACACGGGCAAGAGTCGGCTATAATTTTACTATTGCTACCCGGATCTATTTAGCCGGTGTCAGTAAATTCATGCCGCTATCGAATGAGTAGATCAATCATAAAAATAATTTTGTCGTAATACGTGTGCAGGGTTGTGGCTGGATATTGCAGTACGGCTTTTACCGCGATTAATATGACCGGCGCTGCATTCTATTCAGGTTTTTTGTACATCGCACTGTGTACGGATTGTCTTGGGAGGAGGCGTATGGTTGAGACAGGCGATTTATTTGCAGGCAGACCCTCGGAAGGATGGTCCGGTCACAATAATAATACTGATCCACGCCCGGCGCCTCCGCCAATCCTGCGTGATCTGGCCGCTGAGGCGGATGTGCGCTTCAATGGGCATCGTCCTTGGGATATTCAGGTGTTCCACCCCTCCGTTTATCGACGCATCCTGATGCAGGGGTCGTTGGGTTTCGGCGAGTCATTTGTTGATGGTTTGTGGAGTTCGCAACGGTTGGATGAAACCGTTAGCCGTTTGCTTGCCATGAATGTGGAAGTGCGGGTCAATCGTCGCACCCGTATGCGTTGGCTGGCGGCCCTGCTCAAGAATGTCCTGTTCAACCGTCAGTCCCGCCAGCGTGCTTTTCAGGTTGGAGAGCAACACTACGACATCGGCAACGACGTATACACCGCCATGCTCGATCCCACCATGAGTTACAGTTGTGGCTACTGGGTCCGGGCGGAAAATCTTGAACAGGCACAGCAAGCGAAACTGGACCTGATTTGCCGCAAGCTCAACCTGCGTCCCGGTTTGCGTCTGCTCGATATCGGTTGCGGTTGGGGCGGTCTGGCCCGTCATGCCGCCGAGCACTATGGGGTGACGGTAGATGGCATTACGATTTCACGCGAACAGTTGGCATTGGCCAGGGAGCGCTGCCAGGGGTTACCGGTCAATCTTGAATTGATGGATTACCGCGACCTCAAGGGGCGGTATGACCGGGCGGTATCGATCGGCATGTTTGAACATGTCGGGCCGAAAAATTATGCCGCTTATTTTAAAACCATCGATCGGGTACTTGATGATCAGGGTATTTTTCTGTTGCACACGATCGGTGAGTATAACGACAGTACCGCCACCGATCCGTGGATCGATAAATATATATTTCCCAATGGTAAGATTCCTTCCCCGCGACGCGTGGCGGCGGCATTTCAGCCCTATTTTATCCTCGAGGACTGGCATAACTTCGGTGATGATTATGATCGTACGCTGATGGCCTGGTGGCGCAACTTTGACGCCGCCTGGTATCGGCTAAAGGCGCACTATGATGAGCGTTTTTACCGGATGTGGAAATATTACCTGCACAGCTGTGCCGGATTCTTTCGCTCCCGCCAAGGCCAGTTGTGGCAATTAGTGCTGACGAAGCGTGGTCGAACGGCTACCTATCGATCTTTGCGTTGAGCGCTTCAGGAGAGTTTGATCAGATTGTGTTCGATGGCATAGCGGGCCAATCCGGCAGCGGTGTGTATGTCCAGTTTGTTTTTGATATTTTGGCGATGGGTTTCCACCGTCCTCACGGAGATGTCCAGGGTGCGGGCAATATCTTTGTTGCACTGACCTTCGGCGATCAACGTAAGAACGGTTTCTTCCCGTTTGGTGAGGTTGCTCTCCTGCCCGCCGGTTGCCTTATCGAAATTGTTGAACAGGCTTTTTGAGGCGCCGGCGCTAAAATAGGTACTACCCTGATATACCGCCTCTATCGCCTTGATCAATTCGTCAGACGAGACATCTTTGAGCACATAACCGCTGGCGCCTTCATGCATCAGCTTAACGATATACTCCTGGTCATCATGCATACTCAGAATCAGGATACGGATGCCGGGGAGTTCTTCTTTAAACTGGCGGGTTGCTTCCAATCCTCCCATCACCGGCATGTTCACATCCATCAGCACGATATCCGGTTGTAGCGTGCGGGCTTTTTCAATCGCTTCCTTGCCGTTATTCGCCTGGCCTACCACATCGATATGCGGCTCTTCCTGCAGGCGTGAGCGGATGCCGTCCAGTACCAGAGGATGGTCGTCGACCAGAAACACTCTTATCGGTTTATGCTCAGTCATGGGATAATCGCCGTTACAAGATTACAGTTCACTTCTTAGCAGGGCCCGGAGGCGGGTGCCTTCGCCGGCCTTTGCCATCAGGCTGAATTCTCCGCCCAACAACTCCACCCTTTCGCGCATATTACGCAGACCGATGCCTTCTGCAAAGCGATCGATCTGAGGATCAAAGCCACGACCGTTATCTTTTATCTCCAGCGTCACGCTGTCGCCCCTTTGCGACAACCTGAGCTGTACCATGCATTGGCCGGCGTGACGTTCGATATTGGTCAACGCCTCCTGTACCACCCGGTATAGGGTGATTTCGATATCTTCCGGCAACCGCTCCTCCGGTAACTCCACCGTGAGATCGGTGGTGATGCCGGTCCGTTCCGTGTAGTTGCCGGTAAGGCTCTCCAGTGCCACCGCCAGCCCCATGTCATCGAGCAGCCGGGGGCGCAGGTCGTGGGAGATGCGGCGCACCTCCTGTATGGCATCGTTGAGAACGCCGGCACCGCTTTTGAGATCGTCCAGTGCCGTGGTATGCCCTTTTTGCAGCTTGGTGATAGCGGATTCAATACGAAATTTCACCGATACCATGAGCTGATTGATACCGTCATGCAGTTCCCGGGCAAAGCGTCTCCGCTCACTGACTTGAAAACGAACCGACTTATGGGCCAGTTCGCGAAGTCTGATATCGGCCAGGCGGCTCTCATGCAGATTGATGGCGATACCGATCAAGGCGATCATGATGACGCTGCCGACGATCACCACCAGCATGGTGAAAAAGGTGCTGCGGATATTTTTATTGACTTGGGCGCGGATTTTCGCCACCTCGCTGGCCACATCATCGATATAAAGGCCGGTACCCAGCATCCAGTTCCATCCCGGCACCTGTACCGCATAACTGAGTTTCTCTTCCTCTTTTCCCGAAGAGGGCTTGTTCCAAAGGTAGCGGTGAAATCCGCCTCCCTCCGCGGCAACCCGCAGCAGGTTACGGATGACATAGTCACCCTTACTGTCTTGCAGGTCGTAGAGGTTGCGACCGACTATTTCATTCAGGATCGGGTGTACCAGATTGACGCCATTCCGGTCGTAGACGAAGAAATAGCCGTCTTCACCGTAGGTCAATTCATTGAGGATCTGTTTGACCCCTTCACGGGCGGTCTGCTCATCCAGGCTCTTGTCACGGATGATGTGATCGATGGAGGTCAACGCCAGGCTGATGTAATTCTTCAGCTCGCGCTTTTTCGAGGCGAGTAAATTCTCTTTGAAGGTGTGGATCTCATCCTCGGCCAGAATCTGCGCTTGATTGACGTTGATCAGCGTAATCAGGCTGGCCACCAATAGGAGCGGAAGTATGGCCAATAAGAGTATTTTGGTTTTTAGGGACATAGGCGATTACACGGCATGACACGCCCCTATCCTGACAAAAAAATCTGTTCATGTAACGCAAATAATGGCTGGCTACGCACTAATACTGAGCTGAAAGTCCGTATTAGTGGGCATACAAGTTGGATTCAAGTTGATTGGAGCCGCCCTTGGGCGACTCCAATTCTTGAGGTCAAGCCAATCCGTAAAGGCCGGGAAACAGCAGAATGGTAATCACGATGGCAATCTGCATCAGGATGAAGGGGAGAACGCCACGATAGATATCGATCGTCCGCACCTCCGGCGGGGCTACGCCTTTCAGATAGAACAGGCTGAAGCCGAACGGCGGCGTCAGGAATGAAGTTTGCAGATTCATGGCGATCAGGATGGCAAACCAGAGCGGGGCGATACCCAGGTTTTCCGCTACCGGTGCCAGCATGGGGACAATAATGAAAGAGATCTCCACGAAATCGATAAAGAAGCCCAACACCAGAATGACCACCATGGAGAGGATCAGAAAACCCATGTGGTTACCGGGCAGGTTGCTGAGGATCTCTTCCACAATGAGGTCGCCACCGGAATAGGTGAATGTCATGGAGAAAGCGGTGGCACCCAGCAAAATGGCAAATACCATGGCGGTGACCTTGACCGTCTCCATGGCCGATTCAAACAGCATACTCCAGCTGAATTGGCGGTAGAACAGGGCCAACAGCAGCGCCCCGAAGCCGCCCAGTGCGGAAGACTCTGTCGGGGTGGCGATACCGGCAAAGATAGACCCCAGCACCACAAGGATCAGAACCAGGGGCGGCAGTACCGCCTTCAGGGCCCGGATGTACTGCTCATGGCGATGATCCAAGTCTTCATCCATCGGCATGGCCGGCGCCACTTCAGGATGCAGAAAAGACTTGATCAAAATGTAGGCGACGTAGACGCCGATCAAGACCAGTCCCGGCCCAACAGCCGCCTTGAACAGGTCGCCGACCGGTATTCCCATCACGTCACCAAGAATGATCAGGATAATCGATGGTGGAATGATTTGCCCCAAGGTGCCGGCTGCACAGATGGTGCCGCAGGCAAGACGTTTGTCGTAATTGAACTTCAACATTACCGGCAGTGAAATCAGGCCCATTGCCACAACCGATGCGCCTACCACACCGGTAGATGCCGCCAACAGGGCGCCGACCAGGATGGTTGAGATCGCCAATCCGCCGCGCACGCTGCCGAACAGTTTACCCATGGACTCCAGTAACTGGGCTGCCAATTCGGTCTTCTGCAAAATGATGCCCATAAAGATGAAGAGCGGAATGGCCATCAGCACGGTGTTTTCCATAATGCTGAAGATGCGGAACGGCATGAAGGCAAACATATCCGGCCCAGCGGCATACAGGCCAAACAGCAGCGCTACACCACCGAAAGTAAAAGCTACCGGGAATCCCAGCAGAAGCAGCACCAAGGCTGCAAAAAACATTACGATACCAATCATTGCGTATTACCCGCTGGATCAATAAAAAGATTCGGTGTTGAGGTCTTGATGACGCCCTAGCAGCGTATTGACCGAATGCAAGGCCATGCCGATGCCGCTGATTGTCATTGACAAGAAGGCAAACGGGATCATTGACTTGATCAGCCAGCGGAAGGGGAGTCCGCCCGGGTCACCCGATTGTTCGCTCATCTGGAATGATTCCCGGACAAAATCGATGCCGTAAAAACAGACCAGAAGGGAAAAAGGGAGGAGGAATAGCAAGGTACCTAACAGGTCGATCCAGGCTTTGGTTTTTACCGACTGGCGCTCATAGACGAGATCGACACGCACATGTCCGTTATGGCGCAGCGCATAGGATATTCCCAGCATGAATACACTGGCATAGAGGTGCCACTCCAGCTCTTGCATACCGATGGAAACGTCGTTGAACAGGTAGCGCATGATGACGTCGAAAAAAACATTGAATAACAGAGCAATCAACAGTACACCGGCGACCTTACCTAATAAGTCGGCGAAACTATTGATAGCGTTTTCGAGTTGCAGAAGGAACATAGGTGACCCCGGAAACTAGACGGCAGCCGGATGGCTGCCGTCTATCTGGTTTATATTACTGAGTAGATTCGCTGCTGTTCAGGTATGCCAGGTCTGAAATGTCGGTCCAGACACGTACCTGTTTAAGGTATTTCGCCTGAGACTCGATGATCTCTTTAGCCATGGGATCCTTCGCTGCCTGTTCGATGAGCAATTCGCTGTTGGCTTTCTTCATCGCGTCGATGACTGACTTGGGGAAGGTTTTGATCTTGATATTCGGGTATTCGTTCTTCATCTTCGCCCAGTTCTCACCACTGGCGTGATAGGACTGGATATACATGTCGTAGGCCGCGGTACGCATGGCAATACGTAGGATCTCCTGCAGGTCGGCCGGCAACTTGTTCCAGGACTTCTTATTGATCATGAACTGGAGTTCGGTCGCTGGTTCATGCCAGCCTGTGTAATAGTAGGGGGCGATCTTGTGGAAACCCATGCGCAGATCCAGAGAGGGGCCTACCCACTCCAGAGCATCGATCGTGCGGCGCTCCAGCGCCGTGTATAGTTCACCGGCCGGAATGTTGGTCGGTTTGGCGCCCAGTTTAGCCAGCACTTCTCCAGCAAAACCGGGGATACGCATTTTTAGTCCCTGAAGATCCTCGACAGAATTGATCTCTTTCTGGAACCATCCGCCCATCTGATTACCGGTGTTACCTCCTGGAAAAGAGAGTACGCCATGTTTATCGTAAACCTTCTCCATCAATTCCATGCCGCCGCCATAATAAAACCAGCCGTACTGTTCAGGCGCGGTCATGCCGAACGGCATGGTGGTGAAATAGAGGGTATCCGGATCTTTGCCTTTCCAGTAATAGGAGGCGGAATGGCCCATGTCGTATTGACCTGCCCGTACCATATCAAACACACCGAGCGGCGCTTTGTGTTTGTTCTTGGAATCGATGGTGATGATCAAACGTCCATTGGACATCTGCTTGGCCATCTCCGCCATGTTTTTGGTGGCATCACCAAAAATGGGGAAGTTGGAGGGCCAGGTTTCCGCCAACTTCAGCCGGTAGGTTTTCTCCGCGGCAAAAGCGGGATTAACCAGTGCGACGACGCAGATCGCGGCTGCCATCAGCTTTTTAGGCAGTTTTGATTTAAACATTATCTCTTATCCTCTCTCACTGTCTGATCCACAGATCAGGGGTTGATTTGTAACGGGAAAGCAAGTGGAGCAGCGCTTCGCCGCTTACCAATGCTGCCTAAGAGGGGCCAGATTGACTATTCGTAATAGTGCGCAAGCTGGTGGAAAGAGTACTTATGACGATGGCGGTTAGTACGAAAGGCGGGTAAGTAAATTTACGCAAAATCGTGCTAGAACCTGACGAGGTTTCATTGCTTTTGCGGCGCACAAAAAATTGGGTCTGTATGCATGATCCCGTTTTAATAGCGGAAGAAAAACATAACTTAGTGAGTGATATCCAAAACGCCCATTACCGGTAATTACGCATTCAAGATACGTATAATCACTGATGGAAAGTGCCTGATAGGAGAGATAGGGTCCTAGTGAAGTAGACCGGGCGTTGGGTGAAGTTAATCAACATTTTTTAGATAGAGAAGGGATTCTAAATGGTTGGGTGAGGTGATTGCCGATGAGCAATTTAAGCTTCCGAAATAAGATTATGTTGTTGGTGTTGGTTCCTCTATTTGTTTCCAGTGCCGCCATTACGACGGCATCCGTGGTATTGATTCAGGGATATGGAGATAACAATATTATATCAATACAGCATCACTTGAAGGAGGCACGGAAGAAGGAGTTAAACAATTATACGACACTCGCCGTATCATCAGTTAAACATCTATACGATAAACCCACGTTCGATAATGGTTCCAGGGAAGAAGCGAAGACTATCTTAAAAAATCTTGTATTCGGCGAAGATGGGTATTTTTTTGTATATGACTATCAAGGCATAAATATCGCACATCCAAAAAAGCCGCAGTTAGAAGGAAAGAATTTATATGAGCTGTCGGATGTTAATGGCGTAAAAATCATCAAGGAGTTGGTAGAGGCTGCTAAATCCGGAGGTAATACGGTTAGCTATTTATGGGATAAGCCGTCACTCGGTAAAAAGGTTGAAAAGCTTGGTTATGCAAAGGGTTTGCCAGAATGGAAATGGATGATTGGCACAGGGCTCTATAGTGATGACATCAATGCGGCTGAAACGGTATTGAAGGATGAGCTTGACGACAATTTGCTATTTTCCCTCATATTACTCTCATCCATTGCGGTAGTCGTGTTACTGACGACAGGATTGGTGACAGCGAAAATCACCTTACATGAAGGTCGCCTGGCGGACAAAAAGTTAAAATTGCTGAATAGAAAATATCGTGACATTCAGGAAGAAGTCAGAGGTAAGCTGGCCAAGGACATCAAAAACACTATCGAGATCCCACTGGAAAACGCGATCTCCAGTATTCATGATGGGCATGTTGAAGAGATTGCCGCTGAGTTAGGCAAGGTTGTAGGAAACGCCGCACTACTTGTCCAGGATCTACGGCCGGATGAATTGGATCAACTCGGTCTTTTTGTGGCTATTAAACAGCTTACGCTTGCGTATGAAAAAAAATACACATCGAGTATACGGCTGGGATTGCCTGCTTATTCGGTCCGTCTGAATCCCCGACTGGAAACAAAAATTTATCGTGTAGTAGAAGAGCTTTTAAAGAATGCGGCGCAACATGCCAAAGCGAAGACAATACACCTGCGACTGCGTAAATCTGGTAGCCAATTGCATCTGCATTACCAGGATGATGGGATGGGTTTTATCTCTGGGGTTATCGACTCAGAACATCACATGGGTGTGGGGCTTAATAGTATCAGAGACCAAATAGAATCAGAAAATGGCAATATCAATATTTTCTCAACACCCAACGTTGGCACGCTCATTCGAGCAAATATTCCCATTATAGAAACTCATGTTAGTGAATCTATCGTTGAAGGTGATCTGGAGTATGGCGTTTCCGGGTGAGTGTATGGGTATTCTGTGTTTAATAGAGTGATTTGATGTGACGAGAGGGTAATGCCAATATGATTGGCTTGATAATCAATCAGTCGCCTATAAAGTGCGCTTGCTACGGGCAATTGAAATGGACACTATATCCCTTTACTTACCTCCAGTCAGGTCAATAAACGAGCCGGTTGCATAGGAGGCCTCGGCGGATAATAGCCAGAGAATGGCATTGGCTACCTCTTCAGGATAACCGCCACGTTGCATCGGTATGCTCGTCTTTAAACGGTCAATCCTGCCGGCTTCTCCGCCACAGGCATGGATGTCGGTGTAAATAAATGCAGGCCGCACGGCGTTGACGCGAATCCCCTCGGCCGCTACCTCATGTGACAAACCGGTAGTAAAGCTGTCTATGGCGCCTTTGGATGCGGCGTAATCCACATACTCGCCGGCGGACCCCAGGCGCGATGCTGCGGATGATACATTAACAATAGCTCCGCCTTGGCCGCCATAGCGATACGACATGCGTAGTACAGCCTCTTTGGCACAGAGGAAACAGCCGGTCACGTTTGCGGTGAGGATACGGTTCAAGCGATTTGCATCCATTTCATCGACACGCATCTGTCGTTCCAGAATGCCGGCATTGTTAACCAGGGCGGTAATCGTACCCAGGCATCGGTCGACAGTGTCAAACAGTTTGGCTACCTCGTTCTCCTTGGTGATATCCGCACGAACCGATATCGCCGTTGCGCCCTTTGATCGAATCTCCTCTACCAGCGCATCGGCTGCCTCTTGGCTATGCAGGTAGTTGACGCAAACGGCATATCCTTCTTCTGCGGCGCGTCTGGCGGTGGCCGCACCGATTCCCCGGCTGGCGCCGGTAATGATGACGATGTTCTCCATCTTGACGGGCCTCTATTCAATTCGACGGACCGGGCTTGTGTTCGAACCGTACTCAATTATGCAGGTTTGCTCCGAACGCATCGGTCGTCAGGTCTATGCCGGTTGATCTGCTTGCGTTGGGTATCCGCATAGTATTGAGGAACTTGCTTGTTGGACGCCTAGTAAGGTGTGCCATCCTTATGCGTGAATCGCCATCCACCTTCGATCATGGCGGCCTGGATATCATCGTCGGGATAGAAGGCTTCGTCCCCGGGTGTTCTGTCGCCAATCTCAAGGTAAATCACCTCCTCTTCCGTCTCGTTGATGAGGTTGCTGGCGTTGTTTGCACCCGCCTTGAAACCGGCGCACATGCCCGGCTGGAGACGAGTCTTGCCGGCGTTACTGTGCAGCGTGGGTTGGCCTTGCAGGATGTAGATAAATTCATCCTGTTTGCTATGGCTGTGACGAAGTGCCGATACCGCACCGGGGGCAAGGTGTGTCAGGTTTACACCAAAATTCACCAGTCCGAAAAAATCACCCAGTTGGTGTTTATCCCTGCCAGCCATGCGTGAAGCAAACGGCTCCGGGTAGACAGAGGGTTTCGTGCGCATAGGTACATCGACTGCCATAATGGCATCGGGACAGGATTTCTCAGACATCTCTTCTCCTTTGTTTAGCTATCGACGGGTTGTTTGGATAGGGAGGGTATCTCTTTATCACGGTTGATACCTTTCGTCACTCCTCATTACCCGGTACCGTTTTGGCATTATAGGCGAACGTGTTATGCAAACTGTGGCATTTATTGATGGAAAACGGATGGATGGAGGAGCGTAATAGGACACTGCGAAGCCCTCGGTTGTTAACGGCGGTATATTGCCAAGGATCCGTCAATGCGCCTCCTGATGCCGCTCAGCCAGCGGCGCTGTTTCCCGTTGGTCGTTGATGACTGCCCGTGGTGATCAGTTCATCCAGCCAGTGCAAACCCGTCTCCCAGTCACCCAATCCGGATTCGTGGTTGATGTGGCCGTAGTCACCGATCAGTTCGATGCGGGCGCCGAGGCGTTTGGCAAACAGGCTTCCCCGGTCCAGCGCGGAGTAGGGGTCATTGCTGCTCAATACCGCGATGGAGGGGAAGGGCAGGGGCGTGAGTCGTGGCTGAGAGAAGCCCTGAATAGCGGACGGCAGGTCGGGCCGTTGTACGTCGGGAATGGCAACCAGCAGGGCGCCGATCACCTTGTCATGGGGATGCGTACTGGCCCATTCCGCTACCGTGATCGTACCCAGGCTGTGTGCGATCAGCAGCACCGGTCCATCGGCAGCCGCGATCTCCCGGTCCAAAGCGGCAACCCAGTCGTCATGTTCAGGGAAGTCCCAGCTTGCGGGTTGGGTGCGTCGGCTGTTCGGCAACCGCTGTTGCCAGCGCGATTGCCAGTGGGCTTCACCGGAATTACCGTAACCGGGGACGATAATGTAATTGATGGGATTGAGGGTTTCCATGCGTTGACCGGGTGTTAGGGATAGTCAGGTGTGTCCAAGTATAGGCAGTCAAGGACGGGTGGAAAAAGAATGGATGGCTATTTGGTTAGTCTATTCCGTTATGACGGCAACCCGGCACTGGGTAACTGCATCGCATTAACGGGATCTCAATATCTTTTCTCCACCGGGTGTTGCAATAACGGCTTCCAGATAAGGTGTGGTGGCGTTGTCCAGGGGGTGTATCTGTACCAGTTCCGCCGCACCTATCGTGTTCAAGTTGGCTGCCAGCCAATCCGGGTAGGGGTGGTGGATATGCAGTTGTTGCAGGCGGCAGCCCCTGTCTGCCATCCGATTGGCGGGATGTGTGTCGGTTTGCCACTGCATGACATAGGGGAGCATGCCGCCCGCAAGCAGTCGACCGTCACCGGGTAGCCCGAACAGCCAGTGCAAATCTCCACGGCTGATCGGGGTGACTTTGCCGAATGAGGCGGGCGTCTTGCTCAGCAACGCCTCGATATCCTGGGTATTGACCACCCAGGTGAGTAGTGCGGGCCGGTTGTTGAGGGCGTGACTGACGTGAGGATCATCCAGGCCAAACCAGCGCGGCCTGGCCGGCGTCTGTCCGTTAGGGTTGACCGCAATTACCTCCAGAAACAGCTCGTTGCCGAGCTGCATGAGGTGATTATGGGTCCCCAATTTCTCATGGGTACCACCGATGGGTATCTCCACGCCCAGTTGGGTTTTGACATAGGCCACACCCTGTGCCAGGTTCGCGGCGCCAATGACCAAGTGGTCGATTCGTGTCGGCATGGAACACTCCGGGATGAAGGATGATAGGACATTTTAGCGGGGATCAGCGTTTGGTAGGAAGATGTGTTGCCAGAAAGGCATCAATCCCGTGTATATAACTTTCTCCGCTTAGGAGAAAGCCCATGTTGTGATCGCCGGTTAAACGTAGAAACGCCTTGGGCGGCGGAGCGGTTTCATACAGGACCCGGCCGTGACGGTAGGGGATGATCTCATCGTCCGGGCTATGGGCCACCAGCACCGGGCAATGCACGTGAGAGAGGGTGTCACGGGTTCGATACTGCAGTCGGGCCAGGAACCTTACCGGTAACCACCGGTAGAGCTCGGCGGCCAGTTCGGGAACCGAGATAAAGGCGGACTCCAGAATCAGTGCCGCCGGTTGTTTCTCGGTCGCCAACCGGGCCGCTATCGATGCCCCGAGTGAGCGACCGAAGAGCACGATGTGCCCGGGTGACTCACCACGTTCGTCCACCAGGTATGCCCAGGCGGCCCGTGCGTCCAGTTGGGTACCGTTCTCGCTCGGTTGTCCGCTACTGCGTCCATAGCCCCGGTAATCGAATATGAGTACATTGAGGTTGAGGCGATGAAAAATCTGTAGCGAATCGAGTCGATGGGAGAGGTTGCCGGCATTGCCGTGGAAGAACAGCAGCGTACCCCGTGCGTTATCGGTCGGGATGTACCAACCGTGCAGACGCTCGCCATCTGCCGTATTGAGCTCGAGCTCTTCGTAGGTCAAGCCGACGGCTTGCGGGGTGGTGGCGATTTCTCTCGACGGGAGATGAGGAAGATAGAGCAGTTTATGCTGGTTGAAATAGATCGCCAGCAGTAGCAGCAGATAGGCCCCAAACAGGGTTGAGAACAGATAGAGCAAGGTTCGGGATAACTCTGGCGTTGACATAGTGTCAGCATAGCCTATCGGTTCTAAAGGGTTGGTGACGCCGCCTTCTGGTACGCTATCTCTATCTGTCGGCCATGATAGACTCATGCCGTAAGCCCGCCTCAAATAATTGACTTAATACAACTGGCAGCTAGGAGGTTTAACATGTTGATCCAACATAACGGCAAGATGCCGACTATCGACGCCACGGCCTATGTGGCGCCCAATGCGGTTGTCTGTGGGGATGTGACGGTCGGTCCGGGCTGTCGCATACTGTTTGGCGCCCAAGTCATCGCGGAGAGCGGGGCTATCTCAATCGGGCAAGAGTGCATCATTATGGAGAATGCGGTGCTGCGCAGTTCGGCACGCCATCCGTTGAACATCGGTAACAATTGCCTGGTCGGTCCCAATGCCCATGTGGTGGGTTGCACCCTGGAAGATCAGGTGTTCATCGCTACCGGCAGTGCCATCTTTCACGCTGCCTACATCGGGCGGGGCAGCGAAGTCCGCATCAATGGCGTGGTCCACTTGAAGACCCATTTGGCAGAGGAGACCACGGTGCCCATCGGCTGGGTGGCGGTCGGCAATCCGGCCCAGGTATTGCCTCCCGATGCCCATGAGCAGATCTGGGAGATCCAGCGGCCGCTGAACTTTCCACTCACAGTTTACGGCTTCGAACGCGATGAGGTGGATATGGTCAAGATCACCCGTCGCTTGTCCGAATCGCTTGCCGCGCATGTCTCGGACCAGATAACCGATACGGCACTTCCTGTCGCTTCCGGGTCGGAGCAGGATTAATCGAAACAATCCGACTTCGTTTTTTGGAAGCGGCCGTGAATAGCGGGTAGGATGCGGTTCGCAAGCTCACCGGCACCCTACGATGGTTTTCCCGGATCTGGGGTCAAGAGGTGCCCACTTCCATACCAGGACAAAAGCACCGGTGCTGCCAGAGGCATACACCGGTACTTGTATTTTTTACAAGCGGCCTGGGGTGAAGTTGCTGGGCTATAAAGTAGAAAACCCCACCAAAGCCGGCTTTGGTGGGGTCTTTGGATAATGATCAATCCACTCTATTTCTGTTTTTTTCTAGCAAAACCAAAACCAACCAAGCCAAGGCCTATGAGGGCGACAGACGTCGGTTCAGGCACGGATGCTCTGGCAAATGTGGGATCAGCCCACGCAGATACCGTCCCAAATGATGGTGTGCTGCTGATATTCCCCCCGTTACTCGCATTCACGCCAACGTTATAGAGGTAGATTCCATTCCCAAAATTATCAACGCTGGTCGCTGAGGTACTACCTGTTCCGAACCAATTAGTCGACAGTAACGCTCCGGTGGCATCGGTAGAAAATCCTGTTGAACTCCCGCTTGTAAACCAGCTATCAAAAAAACTGGCTGTGTATCCACCTGCGGTAAACGTCGCGGAAATGGTGTCATTAACCCCCCAAGTTTGGGATAACAAGCTGTTTCCGCCATTATCAGATATCACTTCAATTGTTACGGTATCGCCTATGGATGTAAGACCCCCTACGCCTGAGACCGACTGCACCTGACCTGTATAGGTAAACAGAACGGGTACAGCATATGCGGATGTGGCAGAAAGGCCCATCAACAGAGCGGTGGCCAGAATCGATTTTAATATTTTCATGAAGGAACCTTTTTTTCGTTCATTTAACTCCTTATGAAAAACTAGGCATTTATCATGCCACGTATTTAATATCAATGACTTACAGGATGGCTCTATGTATTCCGGATACGGGGTGTAAAATTCATTGACAGTTGGGCGTGTCGGATTTTGGTTATTTATCGATGGTGGGTTGAGGGTAAGAGAGCCGGCGTGGTTTTAAATGTGCTGTCGCTGAAACCGTTCGAGACGGCACCATCATGCTGATCGATTATTTAGCTGGCGCATAACAAAAAGCACCGGTGCTGCCAGAGGCATACACCGGTGCTTTTTTGTCATACGCGGTCGTTTAGCGCTGTCCGTACTTCGCCTTGGCCTCGCGCCGCCGGGCGTGCAGTACCGGTTCGGTATAGCCGCTGGGTTGTTCACAACCCTTGAACACCAGATCACAGGCGGCCTGGAAAGCGACACCGTCGAAGTCGGGCGCCATGTTGCGGTAGTTGGGGTCACCGGCATTCTGCCGATCCACCACCGCGGCCATGCGCTTAAGGGTCTCCATCACCTGATCCGCCGAGCAGATGCCGTGGCGCAGCCAGTTGGCGATGTGCTGGCTGGAGATGCGCAGGGTGGCTCGATCCTCCATCAGGCCCACGTCGTTGATGTCAGGCACCTTGGAGCAGCCCACGCCCTGGTCGATCCAGCGTACCACATAGCCGAGGATGCCTTGGGCGTTGTTGTCCAACTCCTGCTGGATCTCTTCGGCGCTGTAGCGGCGGTCGCCCATCAGGGGGATTTCCAGGATGGCGTCCAGGCTGGCCAGTTCACGCGAAGCCAGCTCGTTTTGGCGCTCGGCCACGTTGACCTGGTGATAGTGGATGGCGTGCAGGGTGGCGGCGGTGGGTGAGGGTACCCAGGCGGTGTTGGCGCCAGCCATGGGGTGCGCGACCTTGGCTTGCAGCATGTTGGCCATCTGATCGGGGATGGGCCACATGCCCTTGCCGATCTGCGCCTTGCCGCGCAGGCCGCAGCGCAGGCCGATATCCACGTTCCAGTCTTCGTAGGCCTTGATCCAGGGGAGCTGTTTCATCTCTTCCTTGCGGGCAACCGGACCGGCTTCCATGCTGGTGTGAATCTCGTCACCGGTGCGATCGAGGAAGCCGGTGTTGATGAAGACCACGCGCTCCTTGGCGGCCTGGATACAGGCTTTCAGGTTAACCGTGGTGCGGCGCTCTTCATCCATGATACCGACCTTCATGGTGTGGCGTGCCAGTCCGAGTGCATCTTCGATGCGGCTGAACAGCTCGCAGGTGAAGGCGACCTCTTCCGGACCGTGCATTTTCGGTTTCACGATATAGATGCTGCCACGCCGGCTGTTTTGATACTTACCGTTGCCTTTCAGGTCATGCAGGGCGATCAGGGCGGTCATCATGCCGTCCAGAATGCCCTCGGGGATCTCGTTGCCGTTACGGTCAAGGATCGCCTCGTTGGTCATCAGGTGGCCCACATTGCGGATAAACAGCAGGCTGCGTCCCGGCAGGGTCAGGCTGCCGCCGCTGGGAGTCTGGTAGGTGCGGTCCGGATTCAAGTGCCGGGTGATCGACTTGCCGCCCTTCTCCATGTCGGCGGTCAGGTCACCCATGAACAGGCCCAGCATGTTGCTGTAGACCACAGCCTTGTCTTCCGCATCGACGGCGGTGACCGAGTCTTCGCAGTCCTGGATGGTAGTGATGGCAGCCTCCAGGATCAGATCCTTGATGCCGGCCGCGTCCGCGTTGCCGATCATCGAGTTACGATCGATCTGGATTTCGATATGCAGGCCATTGTTTTGCAACAGAATCTGGCTGGGTGCTTCGGCGTCACCGTTAAAGCCGATCAGCTTTTCCGGTTGCGCCAGTTCGCTGCGACTGTCGTCACTCAGAGTAACGGACAGTTTTCCAGTGGAGATTCTATAGTCGGTGGCATCCTTATGGCTGCCGCGGGCCAGCGGTGCGGCCTCGTCCAGCAGGTTGCGTGCGGTCTCGATCACCTTCGCGCCACGGGCCGGGTTATAGTCGGCCGTGATGGCCAGCTCGCCGTCCTGGGGAATGGCATCGGTGCCGTAGAGGGCGTCATACAGGCTGCCCCAACGGGCATTGGTGGCGTTCAAGGCGTAGCGGGCGTTGTTGATTGGCACGACCAGTTGGGGGCCGGCCATCTCGGTGATTTCCGGGTCGACGTTGTCGGTTTCGATAGTGAAATCAGCTACTTCCGGCAGCAGGTACCCGATCTCGATCAGAAAGGCTTTGTAGGCGGCGGCATCCAGCGGTTGGCCGGCGTGCTGCTGATGCCAGGCATCGATCTTGCCCTGCAATTCATCCCGTTTTGCCAGCAAGGCGCGGTTTTTCGGTGCCAGGTCGTCGACGATATGTTCCAGCTGGCTCCAGAATTCCGCGGCGCTGACGCCACTTCCGGGTGCGATCTTGTTTTCAACTAACTCTTTGATCACGTTGGCGATTTGCAGGCCGCCGATCTGTGTGCGTGCTGTCATGTAAAGCCCTTGGTTACGGTTGATATTCGATTGGATTGCCGTCACCCGTTCCCGCACTGCGGTGGGGTTCCGCACTGTTAGGTGTAAACAAGTTCGCCGGGTCAGGGGATAACAGCAAATAATCAGTCTATCAAAAACCTGTATGGAATGTACCCCTGGCGAATCAGGGGATTTGCTCAGCCGGTTTCCGCCGCCAGTCGAGCCAGGGGTCTTTCATTGATCGGAAGATGGATGATGGCCGCCAGCAAGCCCAGTACCACGCCGGCCCACCAGATGGCGTTGTAGGTGCCGGTGGTGTCATACAGACGGCCGCCCAGCCAGACGCCCAGGAAGCTGCCCAACTGGTGGCTGAAGAAGACGATACCGAACAGCGTCGCCATGTAGCGCACGCCGAATACCTGGGCAACGATGCCGGATGTGAGCGGCACGGTGGAGAGCCAGAGAATCCCCATGGCGGCGGCGAACAGGTAGATCGTGAGGGCCGTTTTCGGTGCCAGCAACATGGCGGTGATCACCGCCGCCCGGCTGACATAGATAAACGCAAGACCGCCCTTTTTGCTCCAGCGAGTGCCGGCGGCGCCGGATAGGAAGGAGCCGGCAATATTGAACAGGCCGATAATCGACAGGGCATAGGCGCCCACTTCCGGTGCCAGTCCCAGATCCTTCACGTAAGAGGGGAAGTGGACGGTGATAAAGGCCACTTGAAAACCGCACACGAAGAAGCCGGTGGTGAGCAGGATGAATCCGCGATGGCCCGCCGCTTCCCGCAGTGCCTCGACCAGTGACTGATCATAAGAGGGCTCACCGATATGGGTATGACTGCCCGGCAGCACGAAGGCGAGGGGAATGATGATCAGTGCGCTGGCGGCCAGGATCAGCAGTGCCGATTGCCAGCCAAAGGCGGCGATGAATTGCTGGCCAAGCGGGGAGAAAACCACTTGCCCCAGGGACCCGGCGGCGGTGCCGAGACCCAATACCAGGGTACGCCGCTCCGGCCCGACCACCTTGGCCATGGCGGCCAGAGCGATGGAGAAGGCGGAAAAGGCGATACCGAGACCGGTCAGTACGCCACCGAACAGATGTAGCCCGAGGCTGCTGTCGGTGGTGGCCATACCCCACACGCCGATGCCGTAGAGCAGGGCGCCGAACGAGAGTACCTTCGGCGGCCCGTAGCGGTCGGCCATGGCGCCAGCCACCGGGACGCCGATGCCCCAGAGTAGGTTCTGGATGGCCATGGCGAGGGCGAAGGTTTCCCGGCTCCAGCCGTGGGTGAGGGTCATCGGTTCCAGAAAGAGGCCGAACACCGAGCGGATGCCGAAGCCGATCATGGCAACCAGGCAGCCGGCGATAATGATCAGCAGCGGCGTGCGCCATTGAGGCAGGTTGAGGTTTTGTGGACTCACGATGAATTTCCTTCGGTTTCGGTGGATTTCGAATGGTACCCGATTTCGGCTTGTTTAATAACAGGTGCAGGGAGGGGTTAATTTCATCTGCAACCGATCGGGCCGCGGGGGTCGGAGTTGAATTGAATCACCCATGAACGGAAATATATTTATGTGTATGCCTCTGTACAAATGATGATTTTTCAATTGCTGATGAATTTTTCTCATCTGTATACAGACCGCAGGAGTCGCTGCCTGTGTCGCGGGAGAGAAGTTGCGCGGCAGTTTTGCAGACGCGCCCACTGTGCCGGGCGCATGCCACCGATAGCCTCAGCCGCGGAAGCCGGCAGGCCGCGCTGTTATTGTTGTTTTGGCGGCTGTCTTGGCTGTGCCAATAGGTTATGATGCGACAGGTTCATCACTGGTCCATACGGTCTATTCCCATGTCGGCAGAAAGCGCACTGGCCTTTTTTGTGGCCATCTTCATCTTCTCTATCACGCCGGGCCCCGGGGTGTTTGCGATTTTGGCCCGGGCCATGACTGAGGGAGCGGCGGCTTGCGTCACGCTGGCGCTGGGTATGGCGATCAGCGATATTATCTACCTGGTTTTTGCCTGCTACGGTTTGGCGGCCATTGCCGAACATTGGGGCGGCGTGTTTACCCTGATCCGGATTCTGGGTGCCGCTTACCTGCTCTACCTGGGTTGGAAGATGTGGCGTTCCCGGCCCCGCCTGGATGCAGAGGCAGACGGGGTGAAGTCGAGCGATCAACTGAAGAGCTTTATACAGGGTTTTCTGATCTCCGCTTCCAATCCCAAAGTGATCCTGTTTTATATCGCTTTTCTGCCGACTTTCATGGACCTGAGCGGGCTTACTACCCGGGATATCCTGTTGGCCTCGCTGCTGACTTTGACCGGTCTGATGTTGGGACTGATGCTGATCGCGGCCACGGCCTCCTGGGCGCGTAAACAATTCCGCTCCGAACGGGCGATGCGCGGCCTCAACCGGGTGGCTGGATCCATCATGATGGCGGCGGGCGCCTTTATCGGCCTGCGCCATTGATACCTCCTTGCCATACGCTAAATAGACCCTGAGCCGACCATGACTGATCGTAAGACCCTCCTTGACCTGCGGGCCATGGCTATCCTGTTGGTTCTTTGTGCCAGTTGGGGGTTGCAGCAGGTGGCGGTAAAGTTGGCCAGTGTTGGCATCTCGCCCTTTTTTCAGGCGGGTATCCGTTCACTCGGCGCCACCCTGTTGCTGTTGATCTGGGTGTGGTGGCGGCGGATACCGATACGGCAACGGGACGGTTCCCTCGGTTGGGGGGTACTGGCCGGACTACTGTTTGGCGGTGAGTTTTTGCTCATCTTTTGGGGGCTGGAGTTTACCAACGCTTCCCGGGCCGTCATCTTCCTTTATCTCTCGCCCTTTGTGGTGGCGATTGGCGCGCACTACTTTGTCGAAGGTGAACGGTTGCGCTGGATCCAGGTGGTCGGTTTGGTGGCCGCCTTTGCCGGCATTCTGCTCGCCTTTGGCGAATCCTTCACACTCCCGTCACGCAAGATGCTGATCGGTGACAGCATGCTAGTGGTCGCGGCGATACTCTGGGGTTCCACGACCGTGGTGATCAAGGCGTCGGTGCTGCACACCCTGGCGCCGAGCAAGACCCTGCTCTATCAACTCGGGGTATCCGCCATCCTGCTGTTAACGGTCTCCTGGGCAGTCGGGGAGCCGGGTGTGGTCAAGGTCTCTCCGCTGATTCTGGGCAGCCTGCTGTTTCAGACCGTTTGGGTCGCCTTTGTTACCTTCCTGGTCTGGTTTTGGATGGTACGCCACTATCCCGCGGGGCGCCTCTCCGCCTTCACATTCCTGACCCCTCTGTTCGGCGTGCTGGCCGGACACCTGATTTTGGACGAACCGCTCTCTTTGCTTCTATCGGTGGCGCTGTTGTTTGTCGGCGCGGGGATCTACCTGGTGAACCGGCCGGAGCGGGGTGGGGTTGAATTGCCTGTGCCGCCGGTAGTTGCTGAAGAGCGGGAATAACGCTAGTCCGATCGGACTAAAGCTGATTTCGTAATCCCAGCTTTTCCGGATGGGGCTGCAGATAAACCTGGTTGGCAATGTAAGGGTCCGGATGGAGCCGGAAATAGTGTCGGAACAGGGTGATGGGCACCACCAGCGGGATCTCGCCCAGGCGATAACGTTCGATGCTCTCCCCCAGCTCCTGTTTGTCGTGCGCGCTGATGCGGCGTTTCAGGTAACCCATAATGTGCTGCAGTACATTGGTGTGGCCCTTGCGGTTCACCGGTCGCTGCAGGGCGTTCATCAATTCACAGAAATAGTCGTGGCCGATCCGCTTGATCACAGGCTTCTGCACATTTGATAGCAGTCGCCCCATACGTTTGTAGGCGGCTTGGGAGTGGGCCATCACCAGGTATTTATGTTGGGCATGAAAGTCAATTAACTTGGCCGGGGTCAGCCCTTCGGCCTGCAGTTGTTGCCAGTGGTGGTAAACGAACACCCGGTTGATGAAATTCTCCCGTAGCACCGGGTCGTTCAATCGCCCCTCCTCTTCCACGGGCAGATTGGGCAGGCGTGACATCAGGGTTGCAGCGAAGATGCCGGCCCCCTTGCGCTCGGCGCACCCTCCCTGCTCCGGGTAAACCTTGACCCGCTTCATGCCGCAACTGGGCGAGTCCTTCTTCAGGATATAGCCGCTGATGTGATCCAGCGTGGAAACCGTTTTGTTGGAAAATGCCTGGAGCTGGCGGGTCACATCCCATTCCGGATCGTCCACGCCGACAGCCCGGGGATTGTGCGGATCGCCCACCAGACGGATCGGCGGACGGGGCGCCGGCATGCCACTGCCCATCTCCGGACAGATCGGCACAAAACGCAGGTATTCGCCAAGCTGGTCGGTGATGAAGCGGTCGCGCTTGTGGCCGCCATCGTAGCGCACCGGCTCTCCCAGCAGGCAACTGCTGATGCCGATGGTGACGGGATTGTCGTGGTTCTGTTGCATGATTCGACGCTGGTGATGGTTGTTTAGTTAATTTGTTGATCCCCTCACCCTATCCCTCTCCCGGAGGGAGAGGGGACCCACTACTTGGAACCGTGCATCCCTGGAGCGTGATCACTCAGATTACAAGGTTGTACGCAACCGATAGCGGCATGCGTTGTGCTCCCTCTCCCTCAGGGAGAGGGTTGGGGTGAGGGGCGTTCAACACTCAAGCAATGCCGATGCGATGCGTTCCAAAACAGCGTCGGTTTCCCCCAAAATCTCATGGTTCCAGAAGCGTAACACCTTATACCCCATCTCCTCGAGTCTCGTGGTTCGTCTGGTGTCATAGTTTGCCTGCTCGGCATGTTGACCACCATCGGCCTCGACAATCAATTTCGCTTCCAGGCAGACGAAGTCAGCAATATAGGGTTCAATCACCACTTGATGTCGAAACTTGTAGCCTCGCATCTGGTGGTTCCTTAGACGTTGCCATAACAATAACTCTGCCTCGCTGGCCTGGCGTCGTAGCCGGCGAGCCCGTGACTGAAATCTTTCCGATTCCCTTGCCCGGCTGTCTTCCTGGCCAGCGGGAATGCGGTCCAACTTATCTTCCAAGATTTTAGAGCCTCCGTGATGGTCCGGCACCCGGTATATAGGCCGAACGCCGGCCTGTCCATTCTGCACTTCTACACCTTCGACGTAATCTCCGCCAGCGCTTTGGCCAGGGTATCGTATTGAAAATGGTAGCCGGCGTCGGGTAGGCGTTGGGCAATCAGGTATTGTCCCGAAGCCAGGGCTTCAGCACCTTTTTTACCGAATAGTAACTTCAGCGCGAACAGCGGCACTGGCAGTAAGGCAGGACGGTGTAGTTGTCTCCCCAACGCCTGGGAAAATTGGCGATTGGTCATGGGGTCCGGAGCGCTAAGGTGATAGATCCCGTTCAGTTCCGGGTGTGCCATGGCAAAGATATAGGCCCGGACCAAGTCATCGATATGAATCCAGGAGAAGGGTTGGCGGCCGTCTCCCACCGGCCCGCCCAACCCCAGGCGAAACGGTAGTAGCAACGGCTTCATGATGCCGCCGTCCCGGCCCAACACCAGGCTGAAGCGGAAAATCAAAGTGCGTATGCCGAGCTCCTCTGCTTGTCGTGCGGCGGCTTCCCAGTCACGGGTGAGTTGACCGAAAAAGCCGCTGGCGTTGGGTGGGTCGGCTTCGCTGTAACGACCCTCACTGTCGAAGGCGCCCATGGCGGAGGTGGAGATGAACAGGTCCGGGCGTCGCTCCAGTCGGCCCATCGCCTCAACCAGGGTACGGGTGGTGACGACGCGGCTGTCATACAGTGCGCGCATGTAGGATTCAGTCCAACGCTGACTGATGTTTTCGCCCGCCAGGTTGATGACCGCATCGCAACCCTGGATCCGTTCGGCCAAAGCGGCTACGCCAGCCTGGCAGTCGCGGCGTCCCAGCTTGACCAGTTGGTGACCCTCTTGCTCCAGCCGGCGGCAGAGGTGGCTGCCGACAAAACCGGTAGCACCGGTCATGGCGATTTGCATGTGCGTTCCTGTGGCTCGTGGACGGTTATCCGGATATTTAAAGCATAGCTCAGCTACTCCTCAGGGAGGAGGATAACGCAGCGCAAACCCGGCGCGGATCTGCTGTGCCAGCTCCCTGACGATGACGCTGCTGCCACGCCCCGGTAGCCGTAGATTGATGTAGTAGCGGGGAAGCGGCGGCAGGCCGATGGCGGGATCGATGGTGGAGAGGGTATCCGGGACCACTTGGGACATATAGGGCGCAATGGCCATATCCGCCTCCAGGGTGGCGATCACCGGTTCAATGCTGCCGACCTGGCAGATCGAGAGCCACTCCAGCCCGGCTCCGTTGAGCGCTTCGACGGCCGAAGCGCGGAAACCGCAGGACTCAAGGCCAAGCGCCACCGGTAGCGGCTGGCGATGGCTCGCCTCGCCATTGATGGCGCCGATCCAGACCAGGGCGTCGGTCAGCAGCAGCTCTTCCGGGTCGCCCTTGATCGACTCGGTAGTGAGGGTGAGATCGATCTCTTTCTTTTTCAGCCTCTCCAGCAGCACCGGCGTGGAGTCGCTGATCAGGGTGACGCGGATGTTGGGGTACTCCCGGTTGAAACGTTTTAGGATTGGCGGCATGAACGGCCGCACGATATCCGGTGGCACCCCGAGCAGGATCTCGCCGGTAAACTCCGGCTGACGCATCAGGTGCAGTACTTCGTCGTTCAGCGCCAGCAGGCGGTTGGCGCTGGCCACCAGCTTTTCGCCGTCGGGGGTAAGCCGCATCTGTTTCTGCCGCCGATCGAACAACCGCTTGCCGAAGTAAGTCTCCAGTCGCTTGATCTGTTGGCTCACGGCCCCCTGGGTGAGGTTGAGGATCTGGGCGGCTCGGGTCATACCGCCGTTCTCGGCGACCGCCAGAAAGGTGCGGATCAGGCCGACATCGATATCACGGTTCATGCTTTACCTATCATTAGTGTTCGTAATTATCTCTATTATGATAATTCGTTTTAATAATACATGACGGGCGCGTATAAGATAGCTTTAGTTCCAACGAACGGACTCTCACCGAGCCATGATTACCCACTCTGTCAGTCTCTATTTCGCGGCCGTCTTCATTTGGGGTTCCACCTGGTACGCGATTAAGTTCCAACTGGGTAACGTCCCTCCCGAGTTGTCGGTTGCCTATCGCTTTGCCTTGGCGGCACTGATTCTGTTTGTCTGGTGTCTGCTGCGTGGTTTGCCGTTACGTTTTGATCGGCGTGAGCATCTGTGGATGGCGCTGCAGGGACTGATGTTGTTCTGTCTGAATTACCTGATCTTTTATTGGGCTACCGCCGAACTGACCAGTGGTCTGATCGCGGTGATCTTCTCCACCATTGTGTTGATGAATATCGTCAACAGTGCGCTGTTTTTTCGCAAACCGGTGGATGCCTCCATGGTGATGGGTGCCCTGATCGGCCTGGTGGGTATCACCCTGGTGTTTTGGCCCGAAGTGGCCAGCCTGCAGCAGAGTGGCGGTGCCCTAAAGGGATTGGTGCTGAGTCTGATCGGTACCTTTGTCGCCTCGCTGGGCAATATGATCTCGGCCAGAAACCAGGCTCGGCGATTGCCGGTGATCCAGAGCAACGCCTTCGGTATGGCCTACGGTGCCCTGATCCTGTGCCTCTACGCCCTGGTGCAGGGGGGGGAGTTCGTTTATGACGGGACGCTCGCCTACAACCTGTCGCTGCTCTATCTGGCTCTGTTTGGATCGGTACTCGCTTTCGGCAGTTATCTCACCCTGCTGGGCCGAATTGGACCGGAAAAAGCGGCTTATGCCACGGTGCTGTTCCCCCTGGTGGCGCTGGGCATCTCCACCCTGTTTGAACATTATCACTGGAGCCTGATGGCGGCTGGCGGTGTGACGCTGGTGGTATTGGGTAACGTGCTGATCATCATGCCGAAGCGGCTATTGTGGCGCTTGGTTCGGCGGCCAGGACTGGTGGAAGAGAACCTGTAGGGCGAGCGTGCAATCCCGGTTGTGCGGACAACGGATAGCACATGCGGCGTTGGTGGGTCCATTTGATCGATCGGCTATGCCAACAAAAGCTTGGTCGCCATGGCGATGGTGGCCAGGATGATGGCCGGTCTGACTAGGGCTGCGCCGCGTCGGATGACCAGACTGGAGCCGAGGCGTGCACCGATAATTTGCCCCAGCGCCATAACGAGGGCAGCGCTCCAGATCACCTGTCCACTCCACAGGAAAATCACCAGAGATGTGGTATTGGTCATCAGTACCAACGGTTTGGTGTGGGCGGTGGCACGGCGCAGGTTGTAACCCAGCAGGCTGGTGAAGGCGAACGCGAAAAAGGAACCGATGCCGGGACCGAAGAATCCGCCATAAAAACCGATACCGCCCCCCACGGACCAGTTGAAATGGGCGCTGCTGAGGCGCGGGTGTGAATCGTGATCGTCGACCCGGGGCGAAAACCAGAAGTAGAGGGCGATACCGATCAGCAGAAACGGGATCAGCCGCTGCAGGAAATCACCCGAAATATGCTGTACCACGACGGTGCCGGCAGCCGCACCCACGCCGGCGCAGAGCAGGGCGGGGTAGAGGCGGGCAAAGTCTATGTGGCCGTTGCGGAAAAAGTTAATGGTGGAGGAGAGGGTGCCAAACACGCTCTGGAATTTGTTGGTGGCTAGGGCGTTAATGGGCGGTATACCGATGGAGAGCAGTATTGGCAGCGCGATCAAGCCACCTGCCCCGGCAATCGAACTGACAAATCCGGCGGCAAATCCCACCAGGGCCAGCAACGCCAGCAGGTGTAGTGAAAGTTCGATGTGCTTGTCCCCGGGATAATATTTGTGATGGCTACCGGCGTAGCGGCCGGCGGCAGATGATCGAGCGGGCTATTTTGACAACAGATGGGTGGAGGAGCAACCGTGCGGGTGCCTGAGCGGATATGCCCAGGGCGGTGAGAGGAAGGTTATGTTGCGCGGCTCACCCCAGCCGATGAGATCTCAAGGACTTTGCCGGGTGACGGTGAGAAGGTGCGTGCTGATGGGAAGGGATGAATCGGGTTCGGCTATTGCTGGTAAAGGTTGTCGAAATAGTCCTGCACCGCTTCATCGTCCAGCTCATCCAGGTCGTCCAGATCGATATAGCTGTAGTCGAACTCGTCGTGTTCAAAACAGGCTTCGGAAAAGCCGTGTGATAGGTTGTCGTTCATGGCTGTAGCTCCTGTGATTAATGCAACAGGGCACAGGCTAGCTGAGGAATACGTCAGCTTGATGACAGTTTCAGGACTACTCTTTCTCCTGTCCGGTGATCATCCACAGCATCTGTAGCAACAGGGTGTTGTCCAGGCGTGATTGCTGGCAGGTTTCGAGATGTTTCTCTTCGTGGCAGATCTTGTCAAACAGCAAGGTGGACTTACCTTCATACTCGACAAACAGTTGACGACTCCGGTCCACCACATAGGCGACGGCGGAGGAGACGTCACGTTCGCTGAGATCTTTGAGCCCCCCTTTGGGCGGCATTTTGCCATGACCGTTTAGGGCGTGATTGATCAGTGTCGGCAGCGGCGTTTTCAAGCGCTGTTCCCAATCCTGGACCGATCCCAATTGTGGTGCGCCGGAATCGGGTTCGCCGTGACACTTAATGCAGCGCTGGGTGAAAACCACCCGCCCCAGGCCGAGGTTGTATTGTTGAGGTTCGGTTTTGACCGGCCCGGGATGGTTTGCCCAGGCCGTACCGGCTAGCAGTGTGCCGAGCAGGAGAAAAAACGGTGGTTTGGTCAAGCTGAAATGGCGCATATTGTACTCTTGCCTGCTATGCAGGCTGTCTGGGCTGGAGAACCCGCCGCAGAGGTCTGCTAGGGACGGTCAGACAGAAACCCGGATTTCCAAAGTCGATAGTTGAATGCTACCGGTATCCGCTGCGAGACGCATTGATGCAAGTCGCGAAAAAGCGGCTTGCCGACCATTTCCCGATATTTGGAACAGGTCGGCACCCGTCGGGTGCCGAAGTGTGGAGCGCTAATCAACCAGACCGGCCGCCTGGGCATCGGCGTGGTAAGAGGAACGGACGAAGGGGCCGCTCGCCACATGGGAGAAGCCGAGTGCTTCGCCGAAGTGTTGCAACTGTTCGAATTCGGCCGGGGTGACATAGCGATTGACCGGTAGATGGTGCGGGCTCGGTTGCAGGTACTGGCCCAGGGTGAGCAGTTCGCAGCCGTGGTTGCGCAGATCCTGCATCACCTGGCTGACCTCCATCAGGGTTTCCCCCAGTCCCAGCATCAGGCCGGATTTGGTTGGCACCCCGGGGTTGCGCTGCTTGAACTGTTTGAGCAGATCGAGTGACCATTGGTAATCGGCGCCCGGCCGCACCGATTTGTACAGTCGCGGCACCGTTTCCAGGTTGTGGTTGAACACATCCGGCGGTGTGGCGCTGAGCGTTTCCAGCGCCGGTTGCATGCGTCCACGGAAGTCGGGAACCAGTATCTCCACCTTGATGCCCGGGTTGGTTTCCCGCACGGCCTGGATGCAGGCCGCATAGTGCCCGGCACCGCCATCCGCGAGATCGTCCCGATCTACCGAGGTGATGACCGCATAGCGCAGTTTCATCTTGCGCACTGCCTCGGCCAGACGCGCCGGTTCGCCCTGATCCAGGGCCAGCGGGCGGCCGTGGGCCACGTCGCAGAACGGGCAGCGGCGGGTACAGATATCGCCCATGATCATGAAGGTGGCGGTACCGTGGTGGAAACACTCGGCCAGATTGGGGCAGGCTGCCTCCTGACACACCGTGTGTAGGTCGGTTTCTGCAATCAGCGCCTCGACCCGGCGCCGTTGCGCCGGGTTGGGGAGCTTGATGCGCAGCCACTCCGGCTTCGGCAAGGGTTTGGCAGCGGGTACCACCTTGATCGGGATACGCGACACCTTGTCGGCGTCACGCAGTTTCTCACCCGCGATCACTTGGCGTTTGGCACTGGAGTTTGTCATTTGGCTAGCCTGGTCCGTTACTTCTTGCGTTTCGGGATAAACAGATCGGTGATGCTGCCTTCGAAGGCTTCGGCCGCCATCGCCACCGTCTCCGACAGGGTCGGGTGGGGGTGCACGGTCAAACCGATGTCGGAGGCGTCACAGCCCATCTCGATCGCCAGACAGACCTCGGCGATCAGGTCACCGGCGTTGGGGCCGACGATGCCGGCACCGATCACCTGGCCGGTCTCTTCGTCGAAGATCATCTTGGTCAGGCCCTCGTCCCGTCCCAGGGAGAGCGAACGGCCGCTGGCGGCCCAGGGGAAGGCGCCTTTGCCGTATTTGATCCCTTCGGCCTTGGCTTCGGCCTCGGTCTTGCCGACCCAGGCGATCTCCGGATCGGTGTAGGCGACGGAGGGGATCACCCAGGCGTCGAAGAAGGTGCTGAGTCCGGCGCACACTTCGGCCGCCACCTTGCCTTCATGCACCGCCTTGTGCGCCAGCATCGGCTGACCCACCACGTCGCCGATGGCAAAGATGTGCGACACATTGGTGCGCTGCTGCTTGTCCACATGGATAAAGCCGTGGTCATCTACCGCAACGCCGGCGTTCTGGGCGTCGATCTTGTGGCCGTTGGGTGAACGGCCGACCGCGACCAGGATCGAGTCATAGAGCTGCGGTTCCGGTGCCTTGGCCCCCTCGAAGGTGACGCGCAATCCCTCATCCAGTGCTTCCACTTGGGTGACGCGGGTCTGGGTCAGGATCGCTTCGTACTGCTTCTCCAACCTCTTGTGCAGGGGTTTGACGATATCCTTGTCGGCGCCGGTGATCAGGCTATCGAGCATCTCGACGACCGTGATCTGGCTCCCCAGGGCGTGATAAACCGTCGCCATCTCCAGACCGATGATGCCGCCGCCGATCACCAGCATACGCTTGGGGATCTGCTTCAGCGCCAGAGCGCCGGTGGAGTCGATAATGCGTTCGTCATCCGGCAGGAACGGCAGTTTCACCGGCGCCGAGCCGGCGGCGATGATGCACTGGGTGAAGCCGATCGTCGTGGTCTGGCCCTCGGCGTCGGTTACTTCGATATTGCTTTGGTCGATAAACTTGCCGTAGCCGTTTACCACTTGCACCTTGCGCTGTTTGGCCAGCCCCATCAGGCCGCCGGTAAGGCGGGTAACCACACCGTTTTTCCATTCACGCAGGGCATCCAGGTCCACTTCCGGTTCGATGAACTTGAGGCCGTGGTTGCGGAAATCGCGCGACTCTTCCAGCACCTTGGCGGCGTGCAGCAGCGCCTTGGAGGGGATACAGCCGACATTCAGGCAGACGCCGCCCAGGCTGCTGTGACGTTCGATCAGGATCACCTTCTTGCCCAGATCGGCGGCGCGGAAGGCGGCGGTATAACCGCCGGGGCCGGCACCCAGTACCACGACGTCGGCCTGGATGTCGGCATTGCCGATATAGGCGGTCGGTTCCGGGCCTGCCGCTACCTTCGGTGCGGCCGGTGCCGGGCTGCTGCTGACGGAGGATGTCTGCGTACCGGCGCCACCGGGGCTGGCAACCTCCAGGGTCAGCACCAGATCGCCCTGGGATACCTGCTCGCCCACTTTCACATGGACTGAGTGAACGGTGCCGCTGCTGGGAGAGGGGACTTCCATGGAAGCCTTGTCGCTCTCCAGGGTCAGCATCGGCGTTTCTACGTTGATCTTGTCTCCAGGCATCACCAGCACTTCGATTACGTCCACATCCTGGAAGTCGCCGATATCGGGGATGTAGACGTCCTGCAGTACGGTTTTGCCGGCATCTCCCGGCGCCGCGCCGCTGTTGGCGTTTTTCTGTAGCGTCGGCTGTGGCTCCTGCGCCGCCACCTTGGGTTCGACCGCTTTGTCCAGGCTGAGGATCAAGCTGTCTTTGGATACCTTGTCGCCCAGGTTGACGAATATCTCCTGCACCGTACCGGAGAGCGGTGAAGGGATCTCCATGGAGGCCTTGTCGCTCTCCAGGGTGATCAGGGGGTCGTCGATATTGATGGCATCACCCACCGACACCAGAATTTCGATGATCTCCACATCTTCGAACTCCCCGATGTCGGGGACATGAATCTGTTCAATATTGCTCATGATTTTATTCCGTTTGTTGTGGTGTTGGGGATGTTCAGAGCAGCAACCGCCGCACGTCGTTCATCAGTATGCCGAGGTGACGCACGAAGTGTGCGGCCTGGGCACCGTCGATCACCCGGTGGTCGTAAGAGAGCGACATCGGTTGCATCAGACGGGGGATGAACTCGCTGCCGTTCCAGATCGGCTTCATCTGGGAACGGGTGAGGCCGAGGATGGCCACTTCCGGCGCATTGACGATCGGGGTAAAGGCGGTGCCGCCGATGCCACCCAGGCTGGAGATGGTGAAGGTGGCCCCCTGCATGTCGCCCGGTTTCAACTTCTTGTCCCGCGCCTTGACGCTCATCTCCATCAACTCGGCGGAGATCTCGAAGATGCTCTTCCGGTCCACGTCGCGGATTACCGGTACCACCAGGCCGTTAGGCGTGTCGACCGCCACACCTATGTTGATATATTTCTTCAGGATCAGGTTTTCACCGCTGCCATCCAGGGACGAATTGAAGGTGGGGTAAGCCTTCAGGGTGGCGGCACAGGCTTTCATGAAGAAGCTGAGCAGGGTGACCCGTACGCCCTGTTTCTCGGCTTCCGCCTTGAGCGATTTGCGGAACGCCTCCACCTCGGTGATATCGGTTTCGTCGTGGTGGGTGACGTGGGGCACGTTCAGCCAGGCCCGGCTCAGGTTGATACCGGTGAGCCGCTTGATCTTGCTCAGCGGCTGGAACTCCACCTCGCCAAATTTGGAGAAATCCTGCTCCGGGATGGCGGGTATGCCGGAGCCGGTCGGTGCGGCGGCGGCCGGCGTCGGCTCGTCAAATTGTCCGCTGGCCAACGCCTTCAGTACCCGTTGTCCCGCATTGGCGAGATCTTCGCGGGTGATGCGTCCTTTACGGCCGGTGCCCTGCAGGGTGTTCAGGTCGATGCCCTTTTCGCGAGCGATACGTCGCACCGAGGGGCTGGCGTGGGTGCGCTCGAATGAGACGCTGCGCAGGTCGACTGCGGGCTCGGTGACCGGGGCTGCGCTGCGGGGCGCTGCGCTGGCCGGTGCGGCAATCGGTGCGGGTGCCGGAGCCGGTTCGGCCGCTTTCGGTTCGTCGGCCGCGGCAGCACCTTCAACCTCCAGCAGCAAGATCACGCTGCCTTCGGAGAGTTTGTCTCCCAACGCCACCTTCAGCTCTTTCACGACACCGGCGTCGGAAGCGGGGACTTCCATGGAAGCCTTATCGCTCTCCAGGGTGATCAGTGCATCATCCACAGCGACGGTATCGCCGGGGGCAACCAGGATTTCGATCAGTTCAACGTCGCTGAAATCGCCGATATCCGGCACAAGAATTTCTTTAATAGTCACGTCTGTTTCTCCTTATTCTGCGCGCGGCTTAAACGGTTACCGGATTGGGCTTGTCGGCATCGATGCCGTACTGCTCAATGGCCTGGCTGACCAGCTTGACAGGGATGGTGCCTTCATCGGCCAGCGCCTTGAGGGCGGTGACGGCCACATGGTAGCGGTCCACCTCGAAGTGACGGCGCAACCCTTCACGGCTGTCGGAGCGGCCAAAGCCGTCGGTGCCCAGCACTTGGTAACGGGCCGGCACGAAGGGACGAATCTGCTCGGCAAAGGCCTTCATGTAGTCGCTGGCGGCAACCACCGGACCTTCGCGGTCCTTGAGACATGCCTCCACGTGGCTGACTCGAGGGGTCTGTTCCGGATGCAGGCGGTTCCAGCGCTCCACGTCCTGGCCGTCTCGGCACAGTTCGTTGAAGCTGGTGGCGCTCCAGATGTCGGCGGCGATATTGAAATCGTTCTTCAGCAGTTCTGCGCCGGCGATCACCTCGTTCAGAATGGTGCCGCAGCCCAACAGTTGAACGCGCGGGCTCTTCTTCTTGCCCTTCTTCTCCACTTCACTGCTCTGCAGGTGATAGAGGCCCTTGAGGATACCGGCCTCAGCGCCCTCCGGCATATCCGGGTGGCTGTAGTTCTCGTTCATGGTGGTCAGGTAGTAGAAGACATTCTCCTGCTCCTGGAACATGCGTCGCATACCTTCATGCACGATCACCGCCACCTCGTAGTGGAAGGTAGGATCGTAGGAGATACAGTTGGGGATGAAGCTGGCGAACAGTTGGCTGTGGCCGTCTTGGTGCTGCAGGCCTTCACCGTTCAGGGTGGTGCGACCGGCGGTACCGCCGATCAGGAAACCGCGTGCCTGCAGGTCGCCGGCGGCCCAGGCCAGATCGCCGATGCGCTGGAAGCCGAACATGGAGTAGTAGATATAGAACGGCATCATGGTGACGCCGTGGCTGCTGTAGGCGCTGGCGGCGGCGATCCAGGAGGACATGGCGCCCGCCTCATTGATGCCTTCCTGCAGCAGTTGACCTTGTTTGTCTTCGCGGTAGGGCATGATGTCGCCGGAATCCATCGGTGTGTAGAGCTGCCCTTCGGGGGCGTAGATGCCCATCTGGCGGAACATGCCTTCCATGCCGAAGGTGCGCGCCTCGTCCGGCACGATCGGTACCAGGCGCGGCCCGATCTCCTTGTTGCGGGAGATGGCTACCATCGCCCTCACCAGCGCCATGGTGGTGGACATGGTGCGAGCACCGGTGCCTTTCAGCAGCAGGTCGAACATGGAGAGTGGCGGGATAGTCAGGATATCGCCCTGGGTACGCCGCTCCGGCAGGTAGCCGCCCAGTTGCCGGCGATGATTGTGCAGGTACTGCATCTCCGGGCTGTCGTCGGCCGGTTTCAGGAAGTTGGCCTCGACCACATCTTCCTCGGAGATATCCAGATCGAGTCGGGCACGGAATTTCTTCAGCTGATCATTACCCAGCTTTTTCTGCTGGTGAGAGATGTTCTGCCCCTCACCGGCTTCGCCCATGCCGTAACCCTTCACGGTCTTGGCCAGGATTAGGGTCGGTTGGCCGACGGTGTTGACGGCTTCGGAGTAGGCGGCGAACACCTTTTGCGGATCGTGGCCGCCACGGATCAGATCGTGATAGATCTCATCGTCGGTCATGTGCTCGACCATCTTCTTCAGTTCGGGGTACTTGCCGAAGAAGTATTCGCGCACATAGGCGCCGTCCTTCGCCTTGAAGCTCTGGTACTCGCCATCCACACACTCTTCCATGCGTTTGCGCAGCAAGCCGTTGTGGTCTTGCGCCAGCAGTTTGTCCCAGGAGGCACCCCAGATTACCTTGATCACGTTCCAGCCGGTGCCGCGGAAGTTGCCTTCCAGCTCCTGGATGATCTTGCCGTTGCCGCGTACCGGGCCATCCAGACGCTGCAGGTTACAGTTGATAACGAAGATCAGGTTGTCCAGTTTTTCCCGCACCGCCAGCGCGATGGCGCCCTGCGCCTCCGGCTCATCGGTTTCGCCGTCGCCCAGGAATACCCATACCTTGCGGTTGGATGTGGGGATCAGGCCGCGATGCTCCAGGTATTTCATGAAGCGCGCCTGGTAGATCGCCATGATCGGGCCCAGACCCATGGAGACGGTGGGGAACTGCCAGAAGTTCTTCATCAGCCAGGGGTGGGGATAGGAGGGGAGGCCTTTACCGCCGGTCTCCATACGGAAGTTATCCAGTTGCTCTTCGCTGATACGGCCTTCCAGGAAGGCGCGGGCGTAGATGCCGGGGGCCGCATGGCCCTGGAAGTAGACCAGATCACCACCATTAATATCACTGGCGGCGCGCCAGAAGTGGTTGAAGCCGGTCTCGTAGAGCACGGCGGAAGATTGGAAACTGGCGATATGACCGCCCGGCGAAGCCGGTTTGCGGTTGGCGCGTACCACCATCGCCATGGCATTCCAGCGAATGATATCGCGCAGGCGCGCCTCCACTACCGGGTCGCCCGGCAGTTTCGGCTCGCGTCCGACGGGGATTGAGTTCAGATAAGGGGTTCGAGAGCAGTCTGGCGGTTCCACACCGGCCGCCGTGGCCTTGTCGATGGTTTTCTTGATCAGGAATTTTGCACGGTCGGTGCCTTCCCGCTCAAGTACCACATCGATCGCTTCCATCCACTCCAGGGTCTCCTGGGGGTCCACATCCCGGTATTCTGTTGAACGATTGCTCATGGGCTCTCTTCCTCGACTGGTTCAGTGCAGTGCTCGAATTATAGGTGTAGCACATTGTTTGTAGTGTTAATGGTCGGACCATTAAAAGGTAAGTTAAATGATATGTCAAATTATTTTATGATATGAATAACAAGCATTTAGGAAGTTGCCGCAGCAATGATATTAAATATTTAAAAAACAAATGTTTAATATTAATTTGCTATTTGTACTAATATATTGGTAAAACAATGGTCAGACAAATAATTGGTCGTATATAATGCAGATGTAAGGTCCGAGAGCGTGGGAAATGCCTTCGTTTTGGATCTGGCGCCATTTTCAATTGTTGTCGGTTGTTGAAGATTGAGGGATCGGAACTGTGCATTTTCCGATACCGGGTGGCAGCCCCCTTTAACCAGGGCGCGGCCCACCGCTCACAGATTGGAGAAGTACCATGCAGTTACAACCCATCAAACCCGCCAGAGTTTCAGACTCGATTGTTGAGCAGCTGAAAACCCAGATTATCAATGGGGTGTTAAAGCCCGGTGACAAGTTGCCGGCGGAGCGGGAACTGGTCGATCAGCTCAAGGTGTCGCGCCCGTCGGTGCGCGAAGCGTTACTGAAGCTGGAGGCCCAGGGATTGATTTACAGCCGTCAGGGCGAGGGGACTTTTGTCCTGGACGCCCTCAGCACCATTACCAACCCGCTGGCCAACCTGCTGAAAGACAATCCGGAGGCACTCTCCGATGTGATGGAGTGCCGGCATGGTCTGGAAGAGCTGGCCGCCAGTTATGCGGCGGCAAGAGCTACGGAAATGGACCGGGCGATTATCCGCGAGCGTTTTCAGGCCCTCCAGGCCGCCCATGAACGGCGTGATCTGGAACTGGAGGCGAAAGCCGATGCCGCCTTTCATATGGCGATCGCCGATGCTTCCCACAATGTGGCGCTGATCCACCTGACCCAGAGCTTGTTCGATCTGCTGGGTGATGTGGTGCTGCATAACTGGGAAAAGATCTACACCATGGAAGAGAGCTACCAGACGATCCATGCCCAGCATGGGGAGATTTATCAGGCGATCTTCTCCGGTGATTCCGCACAGGCGCGCCACGCTGCGCATGAGCACCTGGCCTATATAGGAAAATGCCTCAGGGGTGCGGCTTAAGAATCTCCATTGGAGGCATCCAGTTGGTCGAGCAACTGCGCCAACAGCTTACTGGCTTCCGGATAGTCAAAAGCCCGCAACCGCTGGACCAATAGACTCATCGTCTCCGGGTAGGGCGAGCTGTCGATCGCCTGCTCGATGACGTCGATGGTGCTGCTCTCCACCAGATCGGACTGTTTCAACTGTTCCTGCAGGCGCCGGATTATCGGCTGCAGGTCGAGGGTATGGTTTTTATCGGGCGCGGCATCCTGTTGGCTTTTTTGTACGGCCAGCTGTTCGGAGAGCAAGCTGATGCGGTGGATGACCTGGTCGAATTCATTCTCCAGTGCCTGATAGGCGGTATTGAGCTGGTCGGTCTCACCGGCCGCCAGCGCCGCCTCCATGGCGACGCAACGGTGATACAGCGCCAGGGTAGACATGTTGCCGGCCGATCCTTTGAGTCGGTGCAGCGATTGGGCCAGACCTTGCCACTCCTGATCCTCCAGGCAGTGCCTGATCTCCAGCAGGTCGGACTGGAAACTCTCTTCCGCCTGCAACAGCAGTCGCATTACTCGGGTCGTGTCATCCTCGAAGCGATTTAGCAAGGCCGCCAAGTCAATGGTAGGCCGGGTATGTGGTGGAGGGTCGGCGATCTTCCTGCCGATTTCTGCGTCACCACCGGAGAGCTGTAGTGATTGCCGTAACGCCCAGATCAGGTCGTCACGGTTAATCGGTTTGGTTAGATACAGATCCATCCCCGCCGCCAGGCACTGCTCCCGGTCTCCGGTCATGGCGTTGGCGGTCATGGCGATAACCGGAATCGACTGTAACAGGGGGTGGTTGCGTATGCGGCGTGTGGTTTCAAATCCATCCATGACCGGCATCTGGATATCCATCATGACCACATCGAATGTTTCGACCCCCTGTTCCTCCAGTTTGCGCAGCGCTTCACGGCCGTTATTGGCCACCGATACCTGGATATGCAATTGATCCAAAAGTTCTATGAGTACCTGTTGGTTTAAGGCAGTGTCTTCGGCAAGCAGAATGTGCATGCCGGCCAGTTGATCAATCTCTTCCTGCTGCGAAGCACGGCGTTGTAACTGGCTGGGTGGTAGATTGGGATTGAACAGTTTCAATAGCGCCGATTCCAACCGGTCCTGGGTTAAGGGTTTTTGCAATGCCGGACTGACAATCCCTTTGCGTTCATCCTCGAAGTTGTATAACAGCAGCGTTTTGAGTGTTTTAAACCAATGGTCACTGGCGGCGACCGCTTTCAGTAGTGTCTCTTTGCTGCTGATTGCTGAGGTGTCGATGATCAGTACCTCGGTATCAACGGGTGGTTCGGGTTCGGTTAGTGCATCTTCAAATGCCTCAATACGATTAAAGTGACGTGTGTGGCATCCCAATATCTTGAGATACCGCAGTACGGTACTGGTGATATAGGGGTCGCTGGAGAGTAGGGAGAGGGTTCTCTCTGCCAAGCTGGGCAGTTGCCGTTCCTGACGACGATGGTTTGCGGGATCAAGACGCTCAAAACTGGCACTGAAGCTGAAGCAGCTACCGCCTTGTGGATTGGGCCTTACGCTGATCTCACCGCCCATCTTTGTTACCAGTCGCTGGCAGATACTCAAGCCGAGTCCACTACCGCCATAGCGTCTTGTGGTCGAGGCGTCGGCCTGGGTAAAGGGGCGGAATAGCCGCTCTACCTGTTCAGGCGGTATGCCCGGACCGGTATCCTCCACATCAAACTCCAGTATCAGTTGTTCCGGCGACTGTTGCTGCACCTGTACCCGTAACAACACATGTCCCTGTTTGGTGAACTTCACCGCATTGTTGACCAAGTTGGTCAACACCTGCTTCAGGCGCAGGCTGTCACCGATGATTTGCTCATCAATATCGGAGGCGATGTCATACACCAGTTTCAAGCGCTTCTGGGCGATGGCCGGTATCATCAGGTCGGCAATCTCTTCGAGTACCAGATTCAGATTAAAAGGACTGGACTCGAACTTCAGCTCTCCTGCCTCTATTTTTGAGAAGTCGAGAATGTCGTTGATAATCACCAGCAGTGAATTGGCCGCAGCACTGATGGTGTTGAGGTAGAGCAGTTGCTTCTGGTTGAGCGGAGTGGATTGCAGCAGTTGGCACATACCCAGTACGCCATTCATGGGTGTGCGTATTTCGTGGGACATGTTGGCGAGAAATTCACTTTTTGCCTGATTGGCCGCTTCTGCCTGCTCTTTGGAGTGGCGCAGGTCATGGGTCTGTTGATCGACCCGCTCTTCCAGGTTGAAAATCAGGTCACTGAGCTTGCGGGCCATGCTGTTGATGCCGGTCTGTACTTCGCCGAGTTCATCCTGGGGCGGTTCATGGATACGGGTCTCCAAATGGCCTTGTTCAATCAGTTTAAGGGCTTCCAGCGTGCGCTTAATCTGTTTGTAAAAACGGTGGTAGAAAATAATCGACAGCAGAATAACGCAGACCAACGGGATCAGTGTCAGCCACAAGGCGATCACGGCATACAGATTTCGTTGGGCAAACATCTCCGATTCGGTTACCGTCAGAATAATTGCCCAGTCCCACGCCGATCGTACAAAGACCGCAAACATGGTATTGCCGTTGGCGCGATAGCTGAGGCTGGCAATATCCCGATCGGATAAGGTGGCTGTAATCTGTTTTATGTTCGGTGGGGCATGCCCATTACTGCGTGATCGCAACAGGATGGAGCCGGTTTTATCGAGAATGGTCAGGCCCCCGGTATCACCCACCCGATACCGTTTCAATTCGGCAATCAGATTATTGCCTTCCTCCTTGAGATAATCGGCCTGCGAAACGGGGCCACCGCGTTTCATGTTGCCGATGCTTTCCCTGATGGCGGTGTCGATATTTTTCACTTCCCGGGAGAAGCTGTTTTCATACAGGTTGAAGATGATCCTGTTTATGATCCAGTAGCCGCCGGTAGCCAGCGGCAACATCAACATGATGACGATACCAAGCGTGAACAGGATAAACTTCAATCGGATATTCATTCGCTAAACAGAGCTCCGACGTAGGACTTAAATTAACGCGGACTGGCAAGCTTTGCTTGGATTATGGCGGGGCTGTCCACCCTGTGTGTATTGACACAATGTACGATTGCAAATGATGCCATATCAGGCATCTGCCGTTTTGTGATAGAAGTCCGTGTCACTCTTATACACTTGACCCCGGACGCAGTTTCTACCGGCATTTTTTGCGGCGTACAACAGTTTATCGGCCAATTGCACCAAGGTGGTGGGCGTACTGCGGGCGTTGGGTGTGGCAGTGGCGACCCCAAGGCTGATGCTGATATAGGGGTGTGACGTTTCACTATGCGTGTGCGGAATCAGCAGTTTCCCGACCTGGGCACGCATCTCTTCGGCCAGATTTACCGCGACCGTATGATCGGTTTCCGGCAGCACCGCAATAAACTCTTCACCGCCATAGCGGAATATACTGTCCGCCGGCCGCTTCAGCGGTATCGGCAATGCGCGGGCAACCCGGCTTAGGCAGCGGTCACCGGCCAAGTGTCCATAGTGATCGTTAAACTGTTTGAAATGATCGATATCGATCAAGATGATGGAGATAGAAGCTTGTGAACGACGACAACGTGCCCACTCACGTTTAAGAATCTGTTCAAAGCGGCGACGATTCGGCAGGTTGGTCAGGGCATCGATCAGTGCCAGTTTCTCAAGCAGATCGCTGTTGTGCTTCAGTTGAATATGTGTCCGGACGCGGGCTTTGACAATCGGTGTTCGAAACGGCTTGGTGATATAGTCGACCGCACCCAATGACAGGCCGCGTGTTTCATCCTCGATTTCATTTTTTGTGGTGATAAAGATAATCGGTATCTTGCGTGTTACGTCATCGGCCTTGAGGCGACGGCACACTTCATACCCATCCATGTTGGGCATAACGATATCCAACAAAATGAGGTCGGGTCGTTGGCTTCGCGCTACCTCGATTCCCAATTCACCGCTATTGGCAACTTTGATCCCGTAGTCTGATTTAAGCACCTGGGCCAGGTGTTCGATATTGATAGGGCTATCGTCAATAATCAGAACCGTCTTATCCTTGTTTACTTCTGTCAGCATATTGGGCGTCAACCTTATGATGATGTTGATTTTCCATAACCTCCCCACACAACTTATAAGGATAGTAAAAAACTGTGAAAACAACTGTGAACCGGTGAAATAGGAAGTAATCGATCAGATGGCCATGAAGAGGGGCTAGGGCTCATCCGGCTCGAGGGTTGCCGGCTTCAAACCGTGAAAGTCCGCCATGTCTGGTGCGGGAGGCGGTATCTACCGGGGAACCGATGGAATCGGCCGATGTCTTTTCATGGAGACGGGAACCGCCTAGAATGACCGGTCAGGCGCGTTTTGTGGCCTCTGTCCGGTTTTGCGAACGCGCCTGCTATTGCGGATCGTAACGCCCCGCTGAAGTGCCACAAATATAAAAATCTATCTACTGAGTATTGAGAATGCGCAAGCTCTTGCCGCTGTTATTGCTGGCCCTGTTTATCGGTGCTACGCAGCTGATTTCCCACTTCAAGCCGGTGACGGCAAAGCGTGAAAATCCGCCTACGCCAGTGGTGGCGGTGGAGACTGCGCCAGTGGTGCCGCGCGACTATACCGTGGTGGTCAACTCCTTTGGCCGGATTCAGCCGCGTACCGAAGGGCAGTTGGTAGCACAGGTTGCGGGACAGATTATTGCGGTCAGTGCCAATTTTCGCGACGGCGGTTTTTTCGAAGCCGGGGAGACACTGGTCACCATCGATCCGCGTGATTACAAAATCCAGGTGGATATTGCCGCGGCGGAGCTGGCCAATGCCAAGGTCAATCTGGAGGAGCAATTGGCGTTGGCGGACCAAGCCAGAAAGGACCGGGAGATCCTGAATAAGAAGGGCTTGGCATCGGATTATGCACTGCGTAAACCGCAGCTGGCCGCTGCCCGCTCCCAAATCGATGCCGCCCAGGCCAAGCTGGCCCAAGCCAGACTGGCGGTGGGGCGTACCGAGATCAAAGCGCCCTATGCCGGTCGAATTTTGTCGCGCAGCGTCGATCGCGGCGTGGTGGTCTCCGCCAATCAGGCCCTGGCTAAAATCTATGCCACCGATCGGGTGGAAGTACGTCTGCCGCTGAAGAACAGTGAGCTGGGTTATGTGGAGTTGCCGGAAAATTATCGCCACAACGGCGAGGGCGAAACAAAGTTACCTTCAGTAAAGATCATCAATAGCTTGGGATCAACGCCTCAGCCTTGGCCGGCCACCCTGGTGCGTACCGCCGGCGCAATCGACGAGCAGAGCCAGCAACTCTATGTGACGGCACAGATCGACAACCCGTATGAAGAGAACCCGCAAGGGTTGCGCCCGTTGAAGATCGGTCAGTATGTCACCGCCGAGATCCAGGGGCGAACGCTGACGGATGCCATCGTGATTCCCAATGCGGCTATCTATCAAGGCAGCTATGTTTATCTGTTCGATAAAGGCGTGTTACGACGCGCCGAGGTCGATGTGGCTTGGCAGAATAACCGCGAGGCGTTGATTGGTAGCGGTCTGCAAGCGGGTGATCAACTGGTGCTGACACCGCTCGGTCAGGTCAGTAGCGGTACTCCGGTAAAACGGCTGGGTGGTGAGGAGCCGCGTGGCGGCAGCCAGAAGGTGGCGCGGGATAAACCGACCATGACTTCGCAAGCCGATACAGCCAAAACCGATCAGGCCCGTCCATGATCGCCTGGTTTGCGCGTAACCATGTGGCCGCCAATCTGTTGATGGTGAGCCTGCTGATTATCGGACTGTCATCACTCTATTTTCGCATTCCCCTGGAAGTGTTTCCGACGCTTGAAGCGCAAAAAGTCAATGTAGTGATCAACCTGCGTGGCGCCACGCCGGAAGATGCCGAGCAGGGTATTGCAATCCTGGTGGAAGAGGCGGTCCAGGACCTGGAAGGGATTAAAGAGATCACCAGCCGCTCGGCAGAGGGCACCGCCAGTATCGGTCTGGAGATCGACAAGGGTTACGATCCCCGGGAGATGTTGGCGGATATCAAGAGCCGGGTCGACTCGATCAATAATCTGCCGGTCGATGCAGAAAAACCGGTGGTCAGTCTGGCAACCCGCAAGCGTGAAGTAATCACCGTTGCGGTGGCCGGCCACTACCCGGAAAAAGAGATCCGTGCGCAGGCGGAGCGGGTGCGTGATGACCTGCTTCGCATACCGGGCATCACCCAGGTGGAGCTGGATTCGGTGCGTGCCTACGAGATCGCCATCGAGGTGCCGGAAGATAACCTGCGCCAGTACGGCATCAGCCTGCGGCAAGTGGCACAAGCCGTCTCCAGCAGTGCACTGGATCTGTCGGCCGGCAATATCAAGGCCGAGGCCGGTGAGATTCTCATCCGCTCCAAGGGGCAGGCTTACCGGCGCGATCAGTTCGACGATATTATCGTGTTAACCCATGCCGACGGCAGCCTGGTTCGGGTAAGGGATCTGGCCCGGGTCAATGACGGCTTTGAAGAGTCGCCACTGCGCAGTCGCTTCAACGGTAAGATGGCGGGGTTTGTGGATGTGTACCGGGTTGGTGCCCAGAGTGCCATCGATGTCGCCGACAAGGTGAAGGCTTACGTAGCGGAACGTCAGGCGTCATTGCCCCATGGGGTGGAGATGACCACCTGGCGCGATCGTTCCCGCATCGTCAAGAAGCGCCTCAGAACCCTGACCAATAACGCCATTCAGGGCGGTGTCCTGGTGCTGCTGCTATTGACGCTGTTCCTGCGCCCCTCCATCGCCTTCTGGGTGTTCATCGGCGTACCGGTCAGCTTTATGGGCGCCTTTCTCGCCATGCCGTTTTTCGATGTCACCCTGAATGTGTTCAGCCTGTTCGCCTTCCTGTTGGTGTTGGGTATTGTGGTGGATGACGCCATTGTGACGGGAGAGAATATCTATACCCATTTACGCCATGCCGAGAATGGACTGGAGGCAGCGATTCGTGGCACCAAAGAGGTGGCGGTGCCGGTGACCTTCGGCGTCTTGACCACGGTCGCCGCTTTTTTGCCGCTCGCCTTTATCGAGGGACGGCGCGGTTTGCTGTTTGCCCAGATCCCTATCGTGGTGATTCCCATCTTCCTGTTTTCACTGATCGAATCCAAGTTCGTCCTGCCCGCCCATCTCAAGCACATCAAGCTGCGTTCGGAGCGTAAGCAACCGGGGCTGTTGGAACGTTTTCAGCAAGGCTTCGCCGACGGCTTTGAACGGGCGATCTTGCGTTTTTACCGGCCGCTGCTGAAGTTGGCGCTGGATAACCGCTGGACCACTCTGGTGCTGTTCGTCGGCGTCCTGATGATCATGGTGACCCTGGCTACCACCGGGTGGACCCGCTTCACCTTCTGGCCGCGGGTGCAGAGCGAACTGGCTCGTGCCTCGCTGACCATGCCGACCGGCACCGCCTTTGAAGTGACCGACCGCTATATCCAGAAGATCACCCAAGCGGCCTTTGCGCTGAAAGAGAAGTATCGGGATGCGGACGGGCTGGATCTGGTACTGGATATCCAATCCACCACCGGTTCCAGCGGTTCACGCGGCTCCGGTTCCCATACCGGACTGGTGATGTTCGAAATCGTGGCGCCGGAAGATCGTACCTCAAAGGTAACGAGCGTCGAGTTGGTGCGCGAGTGGCGCAAGATGATCGGGGTGATTCCCGGTGCCGAGAGTCTCACCTTCCGGGCGGAGATCGGGCGTATCTCGGATCCGATTGAAATTCAGTTTTCCGGCTTGGACTTCTCCACACTTTCGGAAGTGGCGGACAAGGTAAAGGCACGTCTGGCGCTCTATCCGTCGGTGTTCGATATCAGCGATACCCTGTCGGATGGCAAGGAGGAACTTCAGATCGAGCTGAAGGAAGAGGCCCACGCTCTCGGGCTGACCCGCTCGGAGGTACTGAACCAGATCCGCAACGCCTTCTACGGTTTCCAGGTGCAGCGTATCCAGCGTGGTCGTGACGATATCCGGGTGATGGTGCGCTATCCCGAGTCGGAGCGTAAATCGGTGGCCCATCTGCAGGACCTGCGTCTGACCGCCGCCAATGGTGTCAGTGTGCCGCTGGGGCAGGTGGTGACCCTGAAACCGGGCAAGAGCCCCACTTCCATCATCCGCATCAATCGTTACCGTACTGTCAAGGTGGCCGCCGATATCAATAAAGCGACCGCCAACATGACCATCATGCAGGGTGAGTTGGCGGACTATATTGATAAGCTGCTGTTGAAGTATCCTGGGGTTACCTACAGTTTCGAGGGTGAACTGAAAGAGCAGCAGGAGTCATTCGGCTCTATGGGGATCGGTCTTGGCATCATGCTGTTTGTCATCTATGGCCTGTTGGCGATCCCTTTCAAATCCTATCTGCAGCCGCTGGTGGTGATGTCGATCATTCCGTTCGGGGCCATCGGCGCCCTGGGCGGTCACTGGATCATGGGCATGGATCTCACCATGCTTAGCCTGCTGGGGATGATGGCGCTGGTGGGTGTGGCGGTGAATGACAGCCTGGTGTTGGTGGATTTCATCAATAACCACAAACGCAGCCACGGTCTGCACGACGCCATCCTGAATGCCGGCGTGGCGCGTTTCCGGCCGGTGATGCTCACCTCCCTGACCACCTTCATCGGCTTGATGCCGTTGCTGTTTGAGCAGTCCACCCAGGCCCAGTTCCTGATACCGATGGCGGTCTCGCTTGGCTTCGGTATCCTGTTCGCCACCTTTATCACGCTACTGCTGGTGCCGGTAAACTATATGCTGATGGAACACGGGATTGCCCGCTGGCACCGGCTAATGGGCCGATGAGGATTCTGCATACCGCCGACTGGCATATCGGTCGACAGTTTCACAATGTTTCGCTATTGGAAGCGCAGCGCCATGTGCTGGGGCAGATCGTCGAACTGATCGAAGCCCGGCAGGTGGACGTGTTGTTGGTCGCGGGCGATATCTTTGATCGTTCGGTACCGCCGGCTGCCGCCGTGGCGCTGTTGGATGAAGTGCTGAGCCGTATCTGCCTCGATCTGGGTGTACCGGTGATTATGATCGCCGGCAATCACGACGGCCCGGAACGGCTGGCCTTCGGTGCCCGCCATCTGTCCCGGGCCGGGTTGCACATCGTCGGCCAACTATCGCCGGAACCCCAGCCGATCCTGCTCGGACAAGCGGGTCACGAAGTGGCCTTTTATGCCCTTCCCTATGCCGATCCCGCTACGGTCCGGCAACTGTTCGACAACAGGGTCTCCAGCCATGACGAGGCGATGGCGTTTCTCACCGGCCAGATCCTGGAGCACAACGCCGGACGTTCCCCTTGTGTATTGCTGAGCCACTGCTTCCTGGCCGGTGGCGAAGTTTCGGAATCGGAGCGACCACTCTCGATCGGCGGTGCCGAATGGGTCTCCCCGAGCCACTTCCAGCCGTTCGATTACGTGGCGCTGGGCCATCTGCACGGCCGTCAATTCCGTGGTTCGGAGCATATCCGCTACGCCGGCTCGATTCTCAAATACTCTTTCTCCGAAACCCGCCATCACAAGTCGGTGACGCTGGTGGAGCTGGACGATTCGGGGGTGAAGCAGATCGAGCAGGTGGATCTCAAGCCGCTGCACGATATGCGTATCCTGGAAGGGGAACTGGAGCAGCTGCTGGCCCAGGGAAAAGCGGACCCGCAGCGCGATGACTATCTGCTGGTACGCCTGACCGACACCCACGCTATCCTCGACATCATGGGCAAATTGCGCACGGTCTATCCCAATGTGCTGCATTTGGAGCGTCCGGGATTGATGAAGAGCGGTGAACAGCGTGTCCTGCAACGGGATCAGTTGAAGCGCGGCGAGTTGGCGATGTTTCAAGACTTTTACCAGCAGATCCGCGGTGAAGCGTTGTCGACGGAACAGCAGACGTTGATTACCGATCTGCTGGAACAGACCCACAAAGGGGAGGCGGACTGACGTGCGCCCCCTAAGCCTCACGCTGGCCGCCTTCGGGCCGTTCCAGGACGCGGAAACCATTCCCTTTGACCGACTCGGCGAGAGCCCGCTGTTCCTGATCAACGGTCCCACCGGCTCCGGCAAGACCACGCTTTTGGATGCCATCTGTTTCGCCCTCTATGGCCGCACCACCGGTGATGAGCGGGAGGGGAGCCAGATGCGTTGTGACCAGGCCGATGATGCGACCCTGACCGAGGTAATCTTCATCTTCGAACTGGCGGGGCGCCGTTACCGGATTCGCCGGGTACCGGAACAGCCACGCCCCAAGGCGCGGGGCGAGGGCACCACCACCCAATCGGCCGAGGCCCAGCTTTGGGTTATCGACGCGGAGGGTGCCGAGCGCCTGCTGGTGCCGAACAAGGTGACCGAGGCGACCCGGGAGATTGAACAGCTGACCGGACTCAGCGTGGAGCAGTTCCGCCAAGTGATGGTATTGCCGCAAGGTAAATTCCGTGAGCTGCTGTTGGCCGAGTCAAAAGAGCGGGAAGCTATCTTCAGCCAACTGTTCCAGACCCGAATCTACCGGCAGTTGGAGGAGCGACTCAAGCTGCAGTCGGCCGAGATTCGCCGCGAGGTGGAAAAGGGACGACAGATCCAGCAGGGGATTCTGCAGGGGATCGGCATCGAAACCCGACAGCAGTTGGATGACGCGCTGCAGACACTGCAGCCGGCGTTGCAACAGGCGTGGGCGCAGCGGCAGGCGGCGGAGGAGCAACATGCCGAGGGGGTGCAGACACTGCAGCAGGCCCGGCATCTGCAGGAAGCGTTCAGTCAACTGGAAAAGTTGCGACAGCAGCAGGCTGCACTCAAACAACGCCAGGGTGAGATCGAACAACTGAAGCAGCGGCTACAACGGGCCGAACAGGCGGACCGGATCCGGCCCCTGTTTGATCGCTGGTCGACAGGCCAAGCCGCGCGACAGGCGGCAGAGACAAAACGGCAACAGTCGGTGCAGGCGTTGGAGCAGGCGAAACAGACCCTGGCCGACGCGGAGCGTGCGCTGAAAAAAAGTGAGGCACTGAGTGAATCGCTGGATCGGCAGAAGCAGCAGTTAACCACCCTGCAGGGCTATCAGCAGCGTGCTATCCGGTTGACCCAGGCCATTAACCAGCTGAAAGCGGCCGAAGCGGCCGAACAAACCGCCCTGACGGCACAGCGTGAACAGCAGGCAACACTCAATAAGATTATTCGGCAAGGGGAGCAGCTCGAGCAGAAACGGAGCGCACAGCAAGCGCAACTCAACCAGCTGAATGACGCCCCGCTGCAGCTGCAGCAGATTGACGATAAGGTTCGCGACAGATCCGCGCTGGATGAGCTGGTCCGACAACGGGCGCAGCAGCAGGGTGAGTTGCAACAGGCTGAACAGGCCGGCAAGCGGTTGGCCAAGGTGCACCAAGAGCAAGCCGATGCCGCCAAGCGTATCGAACTGGCTTGGCATCAGGGGCAAGCGGCCCTGCTGGCTCAAGAACTGCAGGCCGATCAACCCTGTCCGGTCTGTGGCAGCCGGGAGCATCCGGCGCCGGCCGAATCGGCCATTGAGCTGCCGAGCCAGTCAGCGCTGGAACAGGCGCGCCAGGCGGTGCAGATGGCCCAGGAGGCGTTGAGTGCCGCCCGTGAAGCGTACGCCCACAAAAAGAGCGAAGGGGCGAGTCTGGAGTCCCGCATCGCTGAGTTGGAACAGCGACTGGACGCGGTAAACGCGATGCCGTTGCCACAGCTCCTGCAGCAACAGCAGACGCTCAAGCAGACGGTCGAATCCCTGCAATCCATTCGGCAACAGCTCCAGTTGCTGGAAAGCCAAGCCCGGCAACAGAAGCAGGCTGAGGAGAAACAGCGAGCGGATCTGGAGAGACTCACCGCACAGGTAACCACGGCCCATTCCGCGGTGGCCGCCGCCGGCAGCGAACTGAAAGGCGCGGAACAGGAGTTGCCGGCCGACTACCGTGAGCCGGGACTCCTCGACCGGGCGATCAGCGAAACCGCGTCTGACATCGAGCGGTTGGATCGGGCGATCGCTGATGCTCGTGCCGCCTATCAGCAGGCCGATAACGGTTACGCCTCTGCACAGGCCACCTGTCAGTCGATGCAAGAGTCGCTGCTATCGGCAGAGACGACGGAGCGGCAGGCGGAAACACAGTGGGTTGAGGCACTGGGGACCAGTCCCTTTGATGATCAGACGGTGTTCGAACAGTCCCTCCTTGCTGAGGAGGAGCGAATGGCGTTGCAGCAGACCGTGCAGGAGTATGAGCGAGCCTGCCAACAGACGGCTGGCGCATTGACGCAACAACAGGGGGTAATTGAGGGAAAACAACCCCCCGATCTGGCGGCGCTGGAACAGCAACTTGCCGGGGCGACGGAAAGCAAGAACGCCGCCGATCTGGCGTGGCGCCAACTGGATAAGCGACATGGACAGCTACAGGACGCCGAAGAGCAACTGGTTCAGGGCGAACGGCAGTGTGCGGCGCTGGAACAGGAGTATGCCCTGATCGGCACTCTGAGTGACGTGGCCAATGGCCAGACCGGAGATAAGGTCAGCCTGCAGCGTTTCGTACTCAGTGTGTTATTGGATGATGTGCTGGTGGAGGCGAGTCAACGCCTGCAGCGGATGAGTAAGGGACGCTATCAACTGCTGCGCAAGAGCGAGCGTGCCAAGGGCAACCGCGCCTCCGGCCTGGAACTGGAGGTGGAGGATGCCTACACCGGTAAGTGTCGTCCGGTGGCTACTCTATCCGGCGGTGAGAGCTTCCTGGCGGCACTCTCCCTGGCGTTGGGGCTTTCCGACGTGGTGCAGGCTTACTCGGGAGGGATACGGCTTGACACCCTGTTTATCGATGAGGGATTCGGTTCGCTCGATCCAGAGTCCCTCGATCTGGCGATCCGTACCCTGATCGATCTGCAATCCTCCGGCCGCATGATCGGTGTCATCTCCCACGTGGCGGAACTGAAGGAGCAGATGTCGCTACGCCTGGATATCAGCAGCAGCCGGGAGGGGAGCCATGTCTCCCTGGTGACGCCCTGAACGGGCAAATCGGCTACCCGTCCTCATGGGTAAACTGATCTACAATAGAATCACTGAATCACTCCGATACGGAGCAAGCACAGGACAGAGGCATGGTCATGAAGAGAAAATGGATAGGGGTGCTCCTACTGATATTGATTTCAGGGACGGCTGTTGCCGCTAGCGGTATCAGCGTCATCAGCGTCAACAATGCCAACGGCGCCTGGATCGGCTATAGCGACGGTAGCGTACGTATCTGCAATGGTGGCGGCGGTACCGCCGTACCTTTCTGGACGAGTTGCACCACCGCCGTCAAGGCAAGTGGGTCCGCCGTAACCGACATCAGCAACAGTGACCGCCGTGCCTGGATCGGTCATGCCGATGGCGTGTTACGTTACTGCAAAGAGGGCGGCAGCGATCAGAACCCGACCACCGAGTGCGTGGATGTGAAGCCGTAAAGGCCAATCGATTCGCTAGTTTTAGAGCGTTGCCCCGTCGTACGCGGCGATTCAGTCTGACGATTAAAATGAGGGATTAGGTTGAGCTCATTGCTGTGCAGTTCAGCGATGCCCAGGCGTCTGAAAAAGAGATACGTATTAAGATCATCACAGGACAGCTCATTTGGTAACACTGCAACAAGCACTGCGTGACGGGGCAACCGAAGACTTCTGGCAATCACTCAAAGCCGAATTGCTAGCCCTTGAACCGGGCATCCTGCCACTTCAGCAAGGCGTAACACAGGGCGGCTATGCGGACGCTTCCAACCTTGAGATGACACTGCTGGATAAATCAGAGACGTCACAACAGATCATTGCCAAGGTGGGCCTTTTTTACGGTGAAATTATCGCTGGTTGCAGCTGTGGTGATGATCCCGTCGTAGACTCCGTTTATTGTGAAGTACGAATACGGATTGACAGAGAAACGGCGGAAGCGCAGTTTGATTTGGTTGATGTTTAACCGCATTTCAGCGATAGGTGTCGTAAAACTCATAAATAATATCTAGGCTGATGCCGCCAAAAAATAATATATACAGTTAGTTATTGCTAATTCTAAAAGTATTGAATGAATTGGATAGGCGACAGGTCGTTCTACGACATCTGTCGCTTTTTAGCTTTGCGGGCATTTAGAAAAAGAAAAATAACATCTTGTATTCATTGGGAATTTAATGAATACTCAGGCATTTAGATGGGCAGATAGGCGTCAGATGGATAGGCGTCTGGTGTCGGTGAATAATACTGTTAGCTGTAAAAATAAAGATGATGTTTCGTAGATATTTAGTCCTTTTACTTATGTTCTTTGTACCCATCGTTAGTGCGACTGATGTCAGGTGTAAATTCAAATCTGAACTAGATAAAACGAGCATCAATGAGTTAGAACAACAAGCTAAGGAAGGAAATCCTCGTTCGCAATTTCTGATGTATTACGCCTATAGAGAAGGGTTCTATGGTGAAAAGGACTTAGAGAAGGCCCGGTATTGGTTATTGGTGGCATCTGATAAAGACCCTGATGCTCAGATTTTCGTAGCAAAGAATCTGGAGTCTCGGAAATTATATTCAGAGGCATATAAATGGTACGGAAAAGCTGCTGAGCTACAAAACTCATATGCATACTATATGATGGGTGTGTATCGCTCCTATGAACAGTATGGAATGATTGATTTACGGAAGTCAGTTCAACTATTTGAAAAGGCAGTCTCATTAGGTGGTGTAGCGGGAGCGTATACCCAAATCGGTATAGCCTATGTTTATGGGGCTGGTGTTTCGGAAGATGTATCGAAGGGTTTAGAAATACTTTTACATGGTGCTCTTAAAGGAGACCCAGAAGCATATCGCTTACTTTCTAAGCTTTATGCAGAGGGAGAGATAGTTACTAAAGATATGTCGTTATCAGAAGAATACCAAAAAAAATATGAAGTGCTATTAAGTACGAGGAAAGCGGCAGAGTGTGATTTTGAACGAGTATCTAGTGCTAAAGCAGCAGCTAACCAGGGGCTTAATGCGCTCGCTACACTCGCTGGGACGGTCCGCTCCGCGTCCCGCCCCTTAGCCAAACGTTGAGGCTGTAGAAAAACCCCATTTTCAGATAAAATAACAAGCACAAAAATGCCAGCAGGGAGAATGGACAATGGCCCGCTATAAGGATTACGACTACGATCAAATGAAGATGATCCCGGTTGCCTTTGATCGCCAGATTCTCCCCGGCAGCTTCGAATATTCCCTCTCTTATTTAGTTGATCATGAACTGGACCTGGCGTCCTTCGATCACCACTACCGTAACGACGACAATGGCCGCCCGGCCTATGATCCGCGCCTGCTGCTGAAGATCATCATCCTGGCCTACGCCAAAGGTATCACCAGCAGCCGTCAGATCGAGAGACTGTGCCGTGAGAACATTACCTTCATGGCGCTCTCGGCCGATACCCAACCCCATTTCAGTACACTGGCGGACTTCATCTCCCGCTCCCCGGAATCCATTGCCGATCTATTTGGACAGATCGTGCTGATGTGTGACCAACTGGGCTTGATCGGCAAGGAGATGTTCGCCATTGATGGCTGCAAGCTACCCTCTAATGCCTCCAAGGAGTGGAGTGGTACCCATGCGGAGCTGAAAAAGAAACGGCAGAAGATTGATCGCGCGGTACGCCGCATGCTGCAGCGACATCGAGAGCAGGACCATACCGAGCTGGCACCGGACATCCAGGCACGCGAAAAGGAACAGATCAAAAAGCTGCGCGTGGTCTCACGCA